>NZ_FYDY01000023.1:0-98569 GCF_900187435.1 Pseudomonas sp. Irchel s3b5 | reverse complement strand
CCAGCACCGAAAGCCACGCCGATGTCGGCGACAAGGCCAACGATGCACTGCGCGTGAACGGCAACGAACTGCGCTGCAAAGTCGTGGGCGAGGGCGGTAACCTCGGCATGACCCAACTGGGTCGTGTCGAATTCGGTCTCAATGGCGGCGGCTCCAACACCGACTTCATCGACAACGCCGGTGGTGTGGACTGCTCCGACCACGAAGTAAACATCAAGATCCTGCTGAACGAAGTGGTTCACGCCGGTGACATGACCGACAAGCAACGTAACCAGTTGCTGGCGAGCATGACCGACGAAGTCGGCAATCTGGTGCTGGGCAACAACTACAAGCAGACTCAGGCCCTGTCGTTGGCAGCCCGCCGCGCATTGCCGCGGATTGCCGAATACAAGCGTCTGATGAACGATCTGGAAAACCGTGGCAAGCTGGATCGTGCCATCGAGTTCCTGCCGGCGGAAGAAGCGATCAACGAGCGCGTTGCGGAAGGCCACGGCCTGACCCGTGCCGAGCTGTCGGTGCTGATCTCCTACAGCAAGATCGACCTCAAGGAGCAGCTGCTGGGCTCCCTGGTGCCGGACGACGACTACCTGACCCGCGACATGGAAACCGCTTTCCCGCCGACGCTGGTGAGCAAGTTCTCCGCGGCCATGCGCCGTCACCGTCTGAAGCGCGAAATCGTCAGCACCCAGATCGCCAACGATCTGGTCAACCACATGGGCATCACCTTCGTTCAGCGACTCAAAGAGTCGACCGGCATGAGCCCGGCGAACGTGGCTGGCGCTTATGTGATCGTGCGTGACATTTTCCATCTCCCGCACTGGTTCCGTCAGATCGAAGCCCTGGACTACCAGGTCTCCGCCGACGTGCAACTGGAACTGATGGACGAGCTGATGCGTCTGGGCCGTCGCGCTACGCGCTGGTTCCTGCGTGCCCGTGGCAGCGAACAAGATGCCGCCCGCGACGTAAGTCACTTTGGCCCGCATATCGCAGCACTTGGACTGAAGTTGGATGAGCTGCTCGGAGGTCAGGCACGTGATGAGTGGGAGCATCGTTATCACGAGTTCGTTCACGCCGGAGTGCCTGAGCTTCTAGCTCGAATGGTTGCCGGTGCAGATCATTTGTACAACCTACTGCCGGCGATTGAAGCCTCAGGTAGCATCACCCATAGCCCCGCCGAAATGGTTAAAGCATTCATTGCAGCAGGGAGTGCTCTTGAGCTGAACTGGTACCTTCTAGAACTGAGTAATTTACCGACTGAAAGCAATTGGCAGTCACTGGCCAGCGAGTCATTAAGGGATAACGTCGAGAAACTGTGGGGCACCATTGTTGTTTCGATCATGAGCTCAGGGGCGGAGTCCTTGGATGGCGCTGAATCGGTGCAAGCGTGGTTGACTCAGAATGCTGTGCTTGTAGATAAATGGATTCTTTTAATCGATGAGTTGAAGTCTTCGGATGGAATTGATTGGAGCATGCACATGGTCGCGAGCATGCATCTGACACAGCTTTCCGCTGCTTAATACGAACATAAGCTGGCAAGAGTCTATAGCTCGCTTTCAGAGGCTTGAATTTGAATTATTGTTAGTAAGTGAAATGCAATCGTATTTAGATCGTTTTTTCCGCTGCTAACTGACTAGACCCTCCCATTCCCCGCAAATGGGTAAACCGACTTTTTGTGTCGGCGTGTTTTCCCCATCGTTTGTTCATCAACCGATGGGGTTTTTTTTGAGGGGGGCGCTGATGAGGGCGCAGTTTGTGTCCAATCAAAAGGCTAGACACTTATAAATCGTTCCCGATATTCCTTCGGAGTGACGGACAGATATTTGCGAAAACCAATACGCATCTGGTCTGTATTCGAAAATCCACATTTGTAAGCAATACTTTTCATCGGTAGCTCACTTTCGCTCAGCAGCCGGCGTGCCATATCGATTCGGGCTTTTTCAATGAACTCGGATGGGCGCATGTTTACCTCCTTATGAAATGTCCGAGTGAAGTGCCTGAGGCTCATTGACGCCCGCTCGGCCATCAACGGGACGCTTATCCTTTGATCGATATTACTCAATACCCACTCCTGCACTGCTCGCATGCTTGAAGACTGCGTCATTTGGCTTGTCAGGTTGGCGCTGAATTGAGATTGTCCTCCCGGACGCTTAAGAAAAATCACAAGATCCCTGGCGACTTGTAGGGCAAGCTCATGCCCAAAATCAGCTTCCACAAAGGCTAAGGCTAGATCCACTGAGGCGCTTACGCCGGCAGATGTCCAAAGATTGCCTTGCTGAGTAAAAATGGAATCAATGTCTACCTGAACCTTTGGATATTTCTGCTGCATAACCTCCGCCATTCGCCAATGAGTAGTTGCCCGTTTGTCATTTAGCAGGCCTGCTGCCGCAAGGAAAAATGCACCGGAGCACAGACCCGCAAAGCGAGGTACATTTGGAGCGACGCGCTTAGTCCATTCCACAATCTCGGGTTGTTCTTCCACTATGCGCTCAATCTCATGGGCGCCGACTATCATCACCGAATGGGGGAGGTCGGATTCGATCAATGGGTGGGAGGCATGCAAACTCATCAACGTGTCAGAGGTAATGGGGCCTACTTTTGTCGAGATAATTCTGAGTCGATATCCCAGTGGTTTTTCTTGAGCTTCTAAGTGCTTATTCGCATAAGTAAACACAGTCATTGGGCCAATGGCTTCAAATGATTTGAAGTCTGGATAAATCACAATATCGATCGTTCTGCAGGTTGTAATCTCAATATCGTTCATAAAATTTCTCTCTTCTTAAATGCTTGGCCCAATTTCATGGCAACTTGGCCGGATTCTATGTCGGTTACAACAGCAAGCCGGGTCTATTTTTTCTATTGTGGGTTACCTGAATTACAGTCGATAGGTACCCATTCCCATGATCAAGTCGCGCGCAGCTGTTGCATTCGGCCCTAATGAGCCTCTCAAGATCGTTGAGGTCGATGTTCAGCCTCCGAAGGCTGGTGAGGTTTTGGTTCGCATCGTTGCAACCGGTGTTTGCCACACAGACGCTTACACACTTTCCGGTCAGGATTCCGAAGGCGTATTCCCGTGCATTCTCGGCCATGAAGGTGGCGGCATCGTTGAAGCAGTCGGCGAAGGCGTGACCTCGCTGCAGATAGGTGACCATGTTATTCCGCTGTACACCGCAGAATGTGGGAAGTGCAAATTCTGCGTTTCCGGCAAGACCAATCTGTGCCAGGCGGTGCGTGCTACCCAGGGTAAAGGGCTTATGCCCGATGGAACCACCCGTTTCAGCTACAACGGCGAGCCGGTTTACCACTATATGGGCTGTTCCACCTTTTCCGAGTACACCGTGCTGCCGGAAATCTCCTTGGCGAAGATCCCGAAGGAGGCTCCACTTGAGAAGGTATGTCTCCTGGGCTGCGGTGTAACTACCGGCATTGGCGCTGTGCTGAACACCGCTAAGGTGGAAGAGGGCGCAACAGTCGCTGTCTTTGGCTTGGGTGGTATTGGTTTGGCCGCAATTATCGGCGCCAAGATGGCTAAGGCATCGCGCATCATTGCCATTGACATCAACCCGAGCAAGTTCGCTATCGCGGAGGAATTGGGAGCCACTGATTTCGTCAATCCGAAGGACTTCGACCGCCCAATCCAAGAGGTTATCGTCGAGTTGACCGACGGCGGCGTTGATTACTCCTTCGAGTGCATTGGCAATGTTCAACTTATGCGTGCGGCGCTTGAGTCCTGCCATAAGGGCTGGGGCGAATCCATCATCATTGGTGTTGCTCCCTCTGGCGCTGAAATTAGCACTCGCCCCTTCCAGTTGGTGACTGGTCGCGTATGGCGCGGCTCTGCATTCGGTGGCGTGAAAGGGCGTACTGACCTGCCGAGCTACGTTGCTAAATCCGAGCAGGGAGAGATCCCGCTGGACAAGTTCATCACCCACACCATGAGCCTGGAGCAGATCAACGAGGCCTTCGAATTGATGCACGAAGGTAAGAGCATTCGTTCGGTCGTCCACTTCTAAACATTCTCCCGGTGTCTCTTCGGAGACATCGGTTTCTTTCCACAACAACCCACCCGCGACGGAGAAACTCATGTCGATCTTCACTCATGTAACTGTTGGCACCAACGATCTGGAAAAAGCTCGTAAGTTTTACGACGAGGTACTCGGCAAGATTGGCTTCAAGCGAATCGCCGACTTGGGCGATAACGGCTCTATCTGGGGCGTGGACAAGCCTTCCTTTTTCGTACTCAAGCCTGCAAACGGCCAGCCTGCTACCGTTGGCAACGGCGTAACTGTCAGCTTCGAGGCTCCGAATCGCGCCACTATCAACGCCTTCCATGAGGCCGCTCTGGCTGCTGGTGGCAAAGACGAAGGTGCCGCCGGCACTCGCGACTGGGCACCTAATGCCTATGCTGCTTACGCCCGTGACCTGGATGGCAACAAACTCGCTGTATACAGCTTTAAAGCCGAGTAAATCGGTTTCAGCGGCGCCCCTGGGCGCCGTCGTCTTACTCCCGATGACTAGCCATGGGATAAAGTTTCATGAGTAATTTAAAACGCCATGGAAAATGTGGCCATTAGCGTATTGAAGATGTGACGACTTTCATTGGGTAGGAGGTATGCTTCTAGAATATTACATCCAAAGATACAGTCTTTGACTCATGCATTGTCTTTGGAAAAATCAAAGTCACACAAAGTAAATCCGTGTCGGCTATAAAATCTCTCAAGTTCCCGAGGTTCAGGCTCTACACCCGTAAAAATCTTTAAGTATTCAGGGATGTAGCGCATTCTATACTCGGTAGGCTCTGCCATTTTCATGCTGATGTAACCAATCTGAGTGAGATAGAGCGCTCTAGCACGAGTTCTTGCCTGAAGTGGATTAAAACCGAAACGGCCGAACATGTTCGCCAAAGCATCAATTCGTAGCTCGTCCGCAGACAGGATTTCCGTAGAAACTTCTTCGGACTGTAGAGCCCAACTTCTCATGGCAAATTCAAGCTGCGAGTCGAACAGCTCAGTATTCAGCCAGCAATCGAATACATTCAGTATGGCCTCGGAAAGTGACTCCGCATACGCTCTCGACTGCTTAACTAAATTGTCTGTATTTTTGTTTTTCCATAATGCAATCAACGCAGTTAGCAGAGCATCACGATCCTCAAAGTACCAATAAAAACTCGTACGTGAGATGTTTAATTTCTTTGCTAACGGCAAAACTTTTACGGCATCGATGCCGGACTCAATCAAGCTGTCGTAAGCCGCTTTGAGCCAGCTTTCAAGCGGCACTCGGATAGATTCTGTACTGGGTAGGGGCTTGTTCATGTCTTGGATAGTACAAGGCAGATCGTCACCCTGCAAGCGCGAAAAACACCTGTGAACACCCTCTTGACACATGTGTACATTGGGTCGTAATGTCGCTCATAGCTGATGACCAATAAGACCTGAGACGCCATCATGAAAAACGATCCGTTGCTGCAACCCTTTCAACTGAAGCACCTCACCCTGCGCAACCGCATCATCACCACGTCCCACGAGCCTGCTTACCCTGAAGATGGTATGCCCAAGAAGCTGTATCGTGCATATCACGTCGAGCGTGCTAAGGCTGGTGTGGCGATGACGATGACCGCTGGCTCTGCCGCCATTTCTCGTGACAGCCCGCCTGTATTCAACAACATCCTTGCTTATAAGGATGAGGTGGTCGGGTGGATGAAGGATCTGACGGACGAATGTCACGAGCACGGCGCTGCAGTGATGATTCAGTTGACTCACCTCGGCCGTCGCACTCGCTGGGATAAAGGAGATTGGCTACCTGTTGTTTCGCCGTCCCATAATCGCGAAGTGGCTCACCGAGCTTTCCCGAAGGTTATCGAGCAGTGGGACATTGACAGGATCATCCAAGATTACGCAGATGCAGCTGAGCGTATGAAGGCCGCAGGGCTGGATGGTATTGAGCTCCAGGCGTATGGCCACTTGATGGATCAATTCTGGTCACCGCTTACCAACGAACTTGATAACCCTTACGGTGGCTCGCTTCAAAATCGCCTTCGTTTCACATTTGAAGTCCTGACCGCTATCCGTAAGCGAGTAGGCACTGAATTCATCGTTGGCATTCGCTATACCGGTGATGAGTTGCTCGCAGGAGGTCTGCAAAAAGACGAGGGGTTGGAAACCTCAATGCTGCTCAAAGACAGTGGCATGATCGATTTCCTAAACGTCATTCGCGGCAATATTGCGACCGATGCCGGCCTTACTGACATCATCCCGATCCAAGGTATGCGCAACGCACCCCACCTGGATTTTGCAGGTGAGATCAAGTCGCTTACAGGGTTCCCAACCTTTCACGCTGCCAAGATCCCCGATGTGGCAACTGCTCGTCATGCTATCGCATCTGGTTTGATTGACATGGTCGGTATGACACGGGCTCACATGACTGACCCGCACATTGTCAAAAAAATCATTGAAGGGCGTGAGGATGATATTCGTCCATGCGTAGGGGCCAACTACTGCCTGGATCGAATCTACAACGCTGGTGCAGCCTACTGTATCCATAACGCTGCGACTGGCCGTGAAACTACTATGCCTCACGACATTCCCAAAGCTGATAAGAAGCGAAAGATCGTCATCATCGGCGCAGGCCCTGGGGGATTGGAAGCCGCTCGGGTCGCTGGCGAACGAGGGCATGATGTCGTAGTTTATGAAGTCGCAGACCAGCCCGGTGGTCAAATTCGCTTGACCGCACAATCGGAGCGGCGTAAGGAAATGATCAGCATCATTGATTGGCGTATGGCTCAATGCGAACGCTTCGGTGTGAAATTCAATTTCAACACCTGGGCGGATACTGACATCGTGCTCGGTGAAAAAGCCGATGTTGTGATTGTGGCTACGGGAGGTCTCCCGCACACGGAAGTCTTGGAGAAAGGCAACGAGTTGCTTGTTTCGGCTTGGGACATTATTTCCGGTGACGTTAAGCCTGGGAAGAATGTGCTGGTATTCGATGACGCAGGTGACCATGCGGGACTGCAGGCAGCCGAATTTATCGCTCAAAGCGGTGCCCATACGGAAATTATGACGCCTGACCGTAACTTCGCGCCTGAGGTTATGAGCATGAACCTCGTGCCATACATGCGATCCTTACAAAAGTTGGATACGACTTTCACCGTTACGTACCGTCTGATAGCAGTTGAACGCGAGGGGAATCAGCTCAAAGCGATAGTAGGTACTGACTATAGCTCTTTAACAAAGGAGCGTATTGTCGACCAGGTGGTGGTAAACCACGGCACTCGCCCACTGGACGAGTTGTATTTTGATCTGAAGCCATTCGCCTCCAACGAAGGTGCTGTTGAATACATAGATTTGATTGCCGGTAATCCACAAAAAATCAACACGAACCCAGACGGTAAATTCCAGCTGTTCCGAATTGGTGATGCAGTTTCCGCAAGGAATACTCATGCCGCCATCTATGACGCGCTGCGCATCGTCAAAGACCTATAATAGAAAAAGATATCTATAATATTTTACAAAACCGTACCTTTGCACTGCCATTAGAACAATATATAAATCACCAGGCTAGTTGAGGTTTGTATGTACAGCAATAAAGACCGTAATTTGATTTCGTTAGAAGCAGGTGGTCGTAAGCGCGGACACATGCGAGGAAATCTGATAAGCGAGTTAATGCGATTAATTTCTTACCTTCCTGCCCACGACCAGTTGGTGGCGCAAAAACACTCGAATAGCTTTTATTAATAGAGTGCGCGCAACCGATAAGACAGACACAAAGCACAGTGACTATATAACCTAACCAGAAATGTAGTCTCAAACCGGATTCAGCGGTAGGCCTCAACAATGTGAGGCCTGTGCTGTCAAAAATAGCGTCAGTGCGCATTTGGAGGAATACAAGATGAGTTCGGTAAGTGTCGTGAGTACCGCTGTACCTTCGGTTGTTGAGGTGCAAAAAACAGAACAGGCTTTCCTAAGCCTGAAAGGAATTTATAAGAGCTTCGGGCCTTATGAGGTTTTGCACGACGTTAGCCTTGAGATGTGTAAAGGTGAAGTGCTTGCGATCATTGGCCCAAGCGGATCAGGTAAAAGCACGCTGCTTCGTTGTATTAATCAGCTGTCGCCGCCCACGGCAGGGTCAGTCAGCATGGATGGCGTTACTATAGAGGCGGGACGTCCTTCATCGCGAAGTGACCTGGTTAAGCTTCGACGACGAATCGGAATGGTTTTTCAATCATTCAACCTGTTCCCTCACCTCACTGTCCTTCAAAACGTTAGCCTTGCACAGGTGCGTACGATGGGACGCTCAAAACGAGACGCCGACAAAAAATCTTTAGAGCTGCTCGACCGAGTTGGTTTGGCCAATAAAGCCGAGCTGTATCCGGCTCGGTGCTCAGGTGGCCAGCAGCAGCGGATCGCCATCGCTCGCGCGCTCGCTCTGGAGCCTGAGCTGATGCTTTTTGATGAGCCGACCTCAGCTCTTGATCCAGAGCTAGGGCTGGAAGTTCTTGCAGTAATGAAAGAACTCGCGAACGAAGGCATGTCGATGATCATGGTCACTCATGAAATGCACTTCGCAGAAACAGTATCAGACCGAGTCGTTGTGATGGCAGAGGGGCGAATCCTGGAGCAGGGGGTAAGCCGAGAGGTGATGCGTAATCCACAACACGAGCGAGTAGTGCAGTTTCTCCGGGCTGTGAGGGACAGGTAATGTTTGACGTATTCAAAGCAATGCTCGACGGCGTCCCTTGGACTATTGCCGTCACGTTACTATCATTTACGATAGGCTGCCTACTTGGCTTCCCAATATGCTGGGCTAGAATGTCTAAATTTAGGATGGTTTCCTTTACGACGGCATCGTTAGTTTTAATTATTCGATCAATTCCACCTATTGTATGGCTATTCTTCGTCTTCTTTGGCGTGGGTGGCGGCTTCCTTAATCTTTCACCGTTTGCAGCTGCTATTACGGGCCTTGGGATAATCACTGCTGCGCAAATGTCTGAAGTGTATCGTGGAGCGCTGAGTGCTGTTTCGGTCGGACAATACGAAGCGGCACACGTGCTAAACCTCAATGCCAGGCAACGGTTCGTCGATATAATTCTTCCTCAAATGCTTAGGATTGTGGTGCCTTCAGCCGCAACTTACGCTATCAGTCTGCTGAAGGACTCTGCCGTAGCATCCACTATTGGTGTCACAGATATCAGTGCAGTGGCATATCAAGTCACTCAACAGACGTTCAAAGGGATAGAGGTATATACCACTGCTGCTTTGCTTTACTTGCTTCTAAGCGTACCTATCGCGTTGTTTTCGCGTTGGCTCGGGGCTACGTTGAACACGAGGACTTCTAGATGATTGATCTTCTTGGTATGTGGTGGGAATGGTTTCCGGATCTTCTGCAGGGCTTTGTTCTGTCTTTGCAGGTAACCGGAGTTTGTCTGTTGTTGGGGATTCCACTGGGCTTGGTCTTTGCGCTCGGTGTATCAGCACCAAACAAGGCTGTCAGGTTAATGTTTTTGTTCGTGGTAGAGTTGGGGCGCGGAGCCCCGGCATTGATATTGTTACAATATTTTTACTATGGGCTTCCTTCCGCCGGAATTACGTTATCCTCATTCACTGCGGCAGCGTTAGCGTTGGCTTGCTGCACTGGCGCATATACAAGTGAAATTATTAGAGGAGGACTTGAGGCAGTAGCGAGTGGGCAGAGAGAAGCAGCTGATGTTATTGGGCTTACTAAGCTGGACGCTCTCAGATTTATTATAGTTCCTCAAGCCCTTCGCATAGCCGTTCCATCGTTACTGGGCTTTTCAATCATTATGTTTCAGGCGTCATCTTTATGCTTCACTATCGCTCTTCCGGAGCTTGTGAGTCGGGCTTCAGCTATTGGATCAAATACATTTCAATATATGCCAGTGCTTGCTTTGGCCGGGATTATGTACGCAGTAGTATGTATCCCTGCCACGATAATTGTGACTTCGCTCGAGAAAAAGCTAGGTGCGAGCGGTCAAACCTAAGATGTTAGTGTTGCCGTAAGTCGAACTTAATTGACATAAAGGGAAGCATGGTATGAAGATTTTATCTGAACTAATTAAGTGTGCGTTGATCGCTGGTGCTGTTGGTAGCAGTGTCGTTCAGGCCGCAGAAGAATGCGTACCGGTACATAAATTCGAAACATTGACGCCTGGAGTATTAACCGTTGCTGCATATGCTTTCCCGCCTTACTCGATACCCAAAGGGGGAAATGATATTAGTGGTGTAGAGGGTGAGATTCTTAAAGTCATCGCGAAAAATGAGTGTCTGACAATAAAAACTACTGTTGTTGATCCCTCCGCCGTAATTCAGTCGGTGGTCTCCAAAAGAGTAGATATTGGCATTGGTGATTGGTACCGCACAGCTGAACGCAACAAAATTTTAGGTTTGTCAGCCCCGATTTATTTAGATGCAATGGGCATAATATCGGCTGAAGGTGTTGCAAAAATTTCAGATCTCAATGGTAAGAAAATAGGTACCGCGCAAGGTAATCTTTGGGTTTCAGATCTTAAGAAGATATTTGGCGATAACTTGGTGTTGTATCCAAATGCAGTTGCAGCAGCACAAGATCTCGCATCAAACCGCCTACAGGCAGTAGCTGATAGCTTCGCAGTGGCTATTGCTGCGCAGCAAAAAGGAGCTTATGCAAACAGCAAAATTGTTGTTGCCGACGCTGATGATAGAGTAAAAGCAACTATGCAGCCGGGCCAAGTTGCATTCGTTTATACGAAGTCTAATGATCTACTTGGCAGCGCTCTATCCAGTAATGTACGGACAATGCACGAAAACGGTCAGATAAAGAAAATTGTCACCTCGTTTGGGTTGAGCGAGTCTATTACTGAGGTCGGAGAGCCCCGCCTAATAGAATAATAGAATATATGTATAAAGGCGCCAATTAGCAGTGCATTTTGGCGCCGATTAAAATTTAGGAGTTACAATCCCTATGTCCGCACTCCTTTCGAATGTTGAAGGCGGTACCCGTGACCGCATTATAGATGCTGCAATAGCACTGTTCTCCGAATATGGTTTCCAAGCCATCAGCATGAGAGATTTGGCGAAGCAGGTCGGTGTAAATGCGGGATCGTTGTACAATCACATTGAAAACAAACAAGAGTTATTGTACGAAATTCTCGAGTTGACTCTTTCCAGTCTGATTGCTACGACTAAGCGTTCGACAAAAAGACAAGGAACCCCGGAAAGAAAATTTCAAGCATTCCTGCAATCATTCAGTTCTTTCAGAGGTGTTGATGAGCGAGGGCTTATTCTGCTTTATAGAGAAGTTGTTAGCTTGGATGTGAAGCGACAAACTGATATACGCGATCTCCAGCAGAGTTATTTATCATTGCTAGAAGATATTCTTTCTCCGATGTATTTTAAGTCCGTACCTGGCCGTTTGTCTTACATCTCAAAAATAGTCGTTGGCTTTCTTTTTGGGCAGCTTCAGTGGTCGAGTGCGGGTCTGCACGACAAAATTCTAATGGCACATTTGATAAGGTTTGTCACCGAGTCAGCCAGCCAAAACTCTTGAATCTGATCTGACCAAAAATTTCTCCAAGGTTACAGGTTGTTAGTCGAGTCCTGCAGGGCTGAAATAAGCCAGTTGGCAGCGAGTTCTCCCACACCGTTTCTGGAGGAGTTTAAGGGTACCAATATGTTGTATTGACCATCCGGAACCAATGTACGCTCAGATAAAGCAACTAGGCTACCATCCTGGATGAATGTGTTGACTAGCACTCCCCAACCAAGTGCTACACCTTGACCTGCTTTCGCAGCTGCAATAGTTTCAGTGTAATGACTGAATTTCATCGACGGCTCACCAGATGGTTTCTTGAGTCCCATCTGCGCATACCATTTTGGCCAGCTATACCACAAACTATCTGCTGCATCATATTCGATAAGATCGGTTCCAATTTCCCAGAAATGTTTATCTGCGATCTTAGTTGCATACTCTGGCGAACAAACTGGAGCGATGGTGTCTCCACAAGAGGCTAATACAGTGCCATCGTCAAAGGGCGGGTTGCCATAACGAATTACTACATCAACATTGCTAGATTCCATGTTGATCTTTGAGTCTTGCGAAATAACTCGGAGTTGTATTTCTGGATGCAGCCGGCGAAATTCGATCAATCTCGAAAGAAGCCAAAAAGTCGAAAATGCCACTGTTGCACCAATAGTGACTACCTGCTCCTTACCTGTGGCGCGGATAGCTTCAACTGCCTCTGTAATACCTAAAAAATTTTCTGCTAATGCGACTCCCAGAGCTGCACAAGCATTAGTTGGTTGGATGGAACGATGCCCTCTTGTAAAAAGTGATACCCCGAAATCTTGTTCTAGGCAGGCTATTTGCCTGCTGACCGCAGCTTGGGTAACGCCAAGCTCACGAGCTGCTTCGGTAAAGCTTTTGTGCCGAATTACCGCCTCTAGTGCGACAAGCGCGGTCAGTGACGGTACATTTCTGAGCAACCTCATCAGACAGATCCTCCGGCCAAGATTTATGTGATAGATCGTATAATATTTTCTTATGCGTGACTTAATAATTTATGCGGTTGTAAGGTTTGTTGTTCAGAGCGATATTATCACGACCACAGAATCATTATTAACAATAAGCTTGGTGACGTTATGATTATTAGTCCCGAACCGCATATCTCATCGCTGATTGCATCACGAATCAAGGGTCAATCCTTACCTGGAGGGTTGTACACACGAAGCGATGTCTTTCAGGCGGATTTAGAGGTTTTTTTTCAAAATCATTGGATTTACATTGGCCTGGAGTGTGATGTCCCCGAGCCAGGTGACGCATCGGTTATTGATATTGGTAACACTAGCTTGATACTTCTCCGGGATGAAGACGAGTCGATACGTGTCGTGCGTAACGTATGTCGTCATCGAGGATCAAGATTGCTTGAGCCAGGTAATCACATAATTTCTAAATTGGTTTGCCCATATCATCAATGGACTTATGAGTTGTCGGGTGAGTTGGTCTACGCACCTCATATGGGGGTTGACTTTGATAAGTCTTGCAGGGCGTTAAAGCCTGTAAATTTTAGGTCTATCGGCGGACTTATATATGTCTGTCTCTCTGAAAATCCTCCAGAAGATATTGATAATCTGGAGCGAGTGATGACTGAGCGTTTGCGCTCCTACGATATTAAAAACACCAAGATTGCTTACCAAACAGACGTAATCGAGGAGGGCAATTGGAAGTTAACAATCGAGAATAATCGCGAGTGCTACCATTGTTCTGCTAATCATCCGGAGCTGTGCGTATCTTTCTTTGAGGTAGATTTCGGCTACGATCCTGCAGTCTTAAGTGAGGATGACCGTGAAACTGCCATTCAGCACGGTATTCGCTATGCGGAGCAGACAAAGGCCTGGGAGGCAGAAGGTTACCCATCAGCTGCTGTTGAACAACTATCTGGGAATGCTACAAACTTCAGAACTCAGCGGTTGATTATTTCTGGTGCTGGCGAGTCACAAACTCCTGACGCTACAGCTGCATCGGCAAAGCTTATGGGGACACTGACGCGTAAAGATCTCGGAGATACTCATCTTTGGGGGCACAACTCTTGGAATCACTTTATGTGTGACCACGCTGTTACGTCCATGTTAATTCCTTTGTCGCCAGATAAAACATTGGTTAGAACGAAATGGCTCGTTCATAAAGACGCTGTAGAGGGCGTCGACTACGACTTGGAAAAATTGACAAGCGTTTGGATTGCGACAACTGACCAAGATGCAAAATTGGTTGCTCGCTCCCATGATGGAATCAAAGACCCAGCCTATGAACCAGGTGTTTATTCCGACTTCACGGAACGCCAATTGGACAATTTTTCTACTTGGTATGTAGAACGGATGAAAGCTCATGGATACTGAAAATGTATTTTCGAGTAGGGAGCAAGTGCAGGTCGATTTCTGGGATCAAGAAACGGATGAAAATCTTGTTTGTGTAGATGTGCATTCTGAAACGCACGACGTAAAAACGTTCACATTTGTCTCTCTAGACGGAAAGCTATTCCGATTTCGCGCTGGCCAGTATTTTGCTTTCGACTTGCCTATTAATCGTGAATTTACGAGTCGGTGTTATAGCATTTCATCATCTCCGTTGAGACCTAACGCTATCTCAGTCACTGTAAAACGAGTCCCTGGTGGTGTCGTTTCTAACTGGATGCATGAAAATCTTTCACCGAATACTGTAGTGAAAGGTTTTGGCCCACTTGGGAATTTCACTAAATCGGCAGATCACAACGAGAAATATCTCTTCCTTTCAGCTGGTTCCGGCATTACTCCATTGATGTCAATGGTTAGGGAACTGGCTGATCTTTCTGCTACGGCGGATGTGACTTTTGTACATGCAGCAAGAAGCCCTCAGGATTTTATTTTTCGAGATGAGCTAGCAACTCTCGCAACGAAGCTTAAGAGCCTACGGCTTATTCTTATTCCAGAGGAGATATCCAACGAGAGGTCTTGGCCGGGTTTTGTTGGACGTATATCAAAAGAGTTGCTCTCCCTTACTGTGCCGGATATTTCTCAACGGCTGGTTATGTGTTGCGGCCCAGGGCCGTTCATGTCTGCTGCACGAGAAATATCTACTCAGATGGGTGTGTCTGAGTCACGTTATATTGAAGAAAGCTTCCAGGACGCAGTACCACTACCAGGTATCGAGCCTGCCCAAGAGGTGATGACTGAAACAGGGTTCAAGGTCGAATTTATCAAACAAACCCGCACCATTGACGTTGCGAGTGATCAGACCGTGTTGGCCGCCGCTAAAAAGTCGGGTATCAAGATTCCATCCTCCTGCTCTAATGGCTTGTGTGGAACCTGCAAATCCAAACTCATTACCGGTTCTGTGTCTATGAACCATAATGGAGGAATCCGACAGCGGGAGATTGACGGTGGAATGTTTCTGCCCTGTTGCTCAAAACCTCTAACCGATCTAGTGGTTGATCGCTGAGAGGAGTCGGGCACTAAAAAGTAGTAATTCAATAACCCTATAAGTGGGTACTAAGAAATGGGTGTAACGCCATTAGACAGACAGAAAATTGGCACTCATCGCGTTAATCTTCCTGCGTGTGAATGGGAGTTGACGGATCTACATGGGTTTTTAATAAAACCAATCTTTGAGGATAAGAGAACCGGTGAGCGAACGATGCTCATGAAGGTTTTGCCAGGAGCCTTCGCGGAATCCCACTGCCACAATCAATTGGAAGAGGTGTTCATCCTCGAAGGGACGCTCTACGACGACGAAAACGTCTATAGCGCAGGACAATATTGTCAGCGTGCGGTTGGAGCACTCCATACTGCTGGCTCTCAAGATGGCTGCGTGGTTTTATTGGTTTATCGCTGTGAGCAATAAGTTTGGTGTTATTGACGCCAAGTTACAATCTGCCAAAACTAAAATAGATGTGTAGTCCACGAGGAAGCCATGATGATTCGTAACATTCGCACCGTCGCAATGCTAGCTATCTCATCGATCGTAACCCTGTCTAGCGTTAGCGCTTACGCCAATGAATGTAAATCGGCACACAAATTCGAAACCATCAAACCTGGTGTTTTGTTGGTGGCGGCATATGAGTTTCCTCCATATTCGTATACAGGGGCGAACAAAACCCTTACGGGTGTAGACGGAGAAGTGGTCAAGCTCATTGCCGAGATGGAGTGCCTGAAAGTAGAACCGCTTATGATGGATCCTGCGGCGACTATTCAGTATGTCGTCACGAAGAGAGCTGATGTAGCCATCGGCGACTGGTACAGAACTGCAGAACGGGCCAAAATCATGGGTCTTTCCGCCCCTATGTATCTTGACCAGATGGGGCTACTGAGCAAGGCAGGTTATACAAAAATCGAAGAGATTAAAGACAAAAAGGTAGGTACTGTCCAGGGATCATTGTGGGTCAAAAATCTTCAGGATGTGGTGGGTTCAAACTTAACAATTTATCCGAATCCTGTGGCAATGGCTCAAGATTTGTCTGCAGGGCGAATTGAGGTTGGGATAGATAGTTACGCGGTTGGACTCACAGCTCAGAAGAAAGGTGGTTATCCAGGGATTCTGATAAAAGTTTCCGAACCGGATCAACGTATTCGAGCAACTATTCAGGCGGGACAAGCGACTCTGCCCCATGATAAAACCAATACTGGACTTCGCGATGCACTAAACGCCAATATTGATGAACTTCATCGTTCAGGTAAGATCGCCGAGATCTTGACGAAGTTTGGGCTTGATGTTGGGGCCGCAGATGTGGGTGAACCACGCCTAATTGAGTAATTTATTACTGGTGTGAGTCAACAGCCGAACCTAGGGTTCGGCTTCTTACTTACAGCCTCACTATCAATTAGAGATTTCACAAATTCAGCCGTGCGAGCAAGCTCGACAAATTCAGAATCCATGTAGATTTCCAGTTCTTGTCTGAGGTACCAGATAGGATTCGATCCTCCACGCTTCATATTCAGACCCGCTTACGACCGCAGGCTGCTCGGGTACACCCTGGGAACTATCAGTGGAGAAGGGCGGCAGAAAATAGCCAAGGTAATTGACGAACTTGGGTTGACCTAAAAATCTTACTGGCGGGTTTGCGGGAGTGCGGCTTAGCAGTAGGCGGCTCGTCGAGGCATTCTCTAAATGTCGCTGCTTCGGGCCCGATCATGATTTTCATAGGTGGCTTTCTCACGTGTGGTCTCCATAGCTTTAGGTCGGCAATGGCAACGTGCTTTGCGTACAGGTGTTGGTGCTGACGCCGAATTGACCCAGTGGCCGAGATGTCACTGACCCAGTCTTATTCCTCGCGAACTATTGCCTATGCTGGATTTCTGCCTACTTACGGTAGGGCAGTCTTGCGTCGGCACGTAGGTCAATTCGGCGTCAGCGTCTACAGTGGTGGGCTAGCGCCGCAAGAATACGTCGACGCAACTCTGTGATTTCCCGCAACGTGGACTGCATGTTCGCCAAACTGGGGGCATCCTTCAGAACCCCCGGCTCAGTGTGGTGCCCGTCTATAATCCTTGGATAATGGGCGGCAGACTCCATCAGCAGCTTGCTTATGCACGCAGCGGTTTCAGGTGCGACCAGACCGGCGAGGAAAGCTGTCTTCGTCACCAGCAAGTCTGCGCTCACCAGTATTGAAGGAGGAATCGACTCGAAAAGTGCCGGGTTTGAGACATTCATGGCGCTGACACTATCCGTGCTTGAAGCGCTTGTCATGCAACAAGTGTAAATTTCAAACGAGCGAAGCGGTGCATCGTGCTTCGTGCGAAGTCACCAAAGTTCACCGGCTAGGAAGATTCGCTCTTATTCAATTCACGTCTTCCCGATAGACCTATGCAGCAGGCAATTGAGTGGAGCAGGGTAGTGCTATTAACCTCTATCGCGCATGCCTACGTCACGCACTGAACGACTGCGCTCTTGGTCATGCGAGTGGTAATAGACATTTTGAGTCGTACTGAGACTGCTATGACGCAAGTCCATCTGCAGATCCTTCGGACTGCGTAGCGGCGCATCGAACGTCGCAGAGGTATGCCTGAGCCAGTGTGCAGAAGCCGCCCGCAGACTGTTCATCTCGTGTTCCTCACGCTCCTCATCGCGCATTCGCGCCAAGGCGTTATCGAATACCGATTGGAGGAGGGCGCGCACCTGCCGACCGGAGAGCCCTGGACGACCACGCAGAGTCATGAGCAGAGGCGTCTGTTCATTCCACTCAGGCAGCGGAGACAGCCCAACAAAACGCCGGTAGCGCGTCAGATACTTTGAAATATACTCTTCCCTGACCGCGACCTTCCCGGCCTTGTTACCTTTTCCGATCACGTGGTACCACCAATTGCCCTCAGGATCGAGTCGGAAATCACCCATGACCGGATGCCAGTTAGGTCTGCCGACGATGTCGGACACCCGCAGATACATAGCGAACAAGGTCGCGACAATGAACAATGTGCGCTCATGCCGGTCGGGTTTCTCAACGGCCATATGCTCAGCGGTTTCCAGCACATAGTCCCACTGCAAAGGGGTCAGAGCACGGTTTATCCCTTCCTCCTGAGGGGTTCCACGGTTGAGGCTTTTCTTCTTGATCATCCGGAAAGGGTTGGCCGCAACCGTTCCGTCTTCAACCATGAACTCAAAGAAGCGGCTGCAAATCGTATAAATCTGGTTAATGGTGCTTTTGGAAGCCTTGTATCGCGTGATAACACCGGGAGCTGGGACAAGCTCTATACCCTGGGGGGTATCGTCTGGAGCCGGTATCAGCCCGTCCGATAAACCCTTAGGACATTTCAGGCTGAATGGCCTCCATTTTGGATTTGGAATGACGGGCTCACTCCAAGTAGATTCGGTATTGTCGCAAGTCACGAACCGACCGCGCACAATTGGGCCTATCCACTCAGCGGGAGGATTACGGCAAAATTCCAGATAATCTTCAGCATCTTGTCGTTTGAGCTGAGAGAAAGGTTTTTGCCTTATGATAAGTGTCCATAGCAACAACCGCTCGACATGGGTTCTATAAGAAGTAAAAGTCTGGCTATTGTCCGAAAAAGCGCGAAGAAATTCGCGGGTGATCAGATAACCTTTATTGGCCTCCACCAATGCGGGAAACTTTTCAATATACTGGCGAACGCAAGCCACACTAGACTCACGCAAACTAAAGTCCATATCAATGAAGATTTCGTAGGTCTCAAAAATAGGCATTGGTTGCGTAGACATCTTGGTGCACTACCGTATGACTTTGCGGTGATTAGAAACTTCCAGTAATGGAAGTAACTGGAAGTTAGGGCAGGGCAGATGCATTTTTCATCTTCCCTACTCCGAACCGATGAACATTGATCGATGGTAGCCCCTGAAAGACGCCGCTGCAACTCCCCCTACTCAGCGGATATAGTTTTTAGTTTCAACTTGACAAAAGCCTGAAGCATGAACTAGGAGCGATAGTTCTGTTGGTTTTTCCGCTAATTTCTTTGCGTGAATTTTTTTCGCCTTATGTCGTGCTTGGGATTTTTTTATTTAACTATGTATTGTCAGATCCAGCTTAAGTCTCCGTACCGTAATGGATTGAGATCTTTCTGAATTATTCCAAAAATTATTTAACCTAATATTGTCAGAGTGTGCGAATTCTGTTTTTGCTTCTTTGGGGGTTTTGGGCTTAAAGCGGAGTTAGGCTTGTTGGAGCGGCTTTTTTCGGCACACGGTCAGTGGCAATTGTTGTGTAATTCATGCTTCAGGCTCTGCATTGACCGAATGATATGCGCTGCAACGTAGACCAGGCAGATCTCAATAAATGAGTGGAAAAGCACGAATGGTTTTTCCATTTAAATCTTTAAATGGAAACGCCCTCTGGAACATCCACTTATTTCGTTGAATACCTGAGAGAGCCCTGTCTTCGTGGCTTTCATGGGTTTTAAGTACGATTAGCACATGGCATTTCCACTTATTGTTTTAATAAACAACGGCGCCATCGAGGGAGGCCACGATCCAGCTACGTGTTGTTGATCATGTCGTTCAGGAGCGGCGGCGAGCAGGATGCATCAGTGCGTGATTGCAACACGAACGATGGTGGATATGGCGCTGGCCCGGTATTACGGGGCTTTGAGGAAGTTGCAGCGGCTTTGAGAGGCTTCGGTTTAGGGGCTGGTGTGCAAGCGGACGCTGAGTTTCAGCAGGCTACGGAAAGACCTTGCCAGCGCTCTGTTGGCATGGAATGTCCACTTGTTTCGTCTCGGGAAACGGAGGGTGGGAATGTCCACGCATTTCCTCAAAAATCGCTGGAACCCCTGTCTTTCGTGGGTTTCAGGGCAGCCATGGATTCGTACCTTCGGATCTCAGTCCATTAATTTCTCCTTGGGCTAGGGAGCTATTACATTTGAGCTTAACTAATAAATATTGTTGTTAATCAGTAGATTACGAATTTTTACCTAACAGATTTTTCCACTGATTTCGTTAAAAAAACCTGTCGCATTGACATGCTGAATGCGCTAACCCCCCCGGGAATCATGGGTTTGAGGGGGATAGCAAGGGGCTTTCCACTTAAACCGCGATTGGCGCACCGGTGAATGCTGGAATTGGATAAACAGCATGAACATTTCTAACATGGCATCTGGTTTAACATAATATACATTATGCGAACCTAAGGATTCTCCTTGTGGGGCTCTGCTCGATGCTTTTCATGTCGCGATCAGCGATTCACCGGACAATAATTATTGATTCACCGGAATCCTCTAGAAATCATATACCTGTGGATCTAGCCTCAACCTACATCTAGAAATTGCAAATGACCCCCTACGCATAAAATATGGGGCGGCTCCAGGTGCTCCTGTGGCTCTCATCGCGATGCTAGAGCGGTTGGAGCCCAGAGCGATACAGAAAAAATGCTAAATCACCGGAAAAAAAACGTGGTGGAAAAAGAATGTTAAATCGCCGGAATATTTGCCCTTGAAGCGTGAAAAAAGGGATTACGTGGGGATTGTCGGAGGCGCAGAGGCAGTATTTAGGCAAGGTAAGGTGCTCGTAGACCCGATTTTAAAGCCAGAAACGCATTTTTTAATCACCGGAAAAAAGAAAAAAAACCTCTAAATTATCGGAAATAAGCCTCATTTTTTACCGATAAAAATTCTGATGCGCCCGTAATACTTGGGTTGCGCAAGATTTTTAACTCGCCGGAAAAAAGTGAAAAAAATGATGAATCCTCGGAATTGGTAATCATCAGCGGGCGTAAATGGTTCGAGAGCCGATAGTCGTCTATTCAGCAATCAAGTGATTGCAATACCGTGTAAAACTTAATAGATAAATCGATAATATATGTACGATGTAATGATGAAGTTCGGGTACGCCCGGCGTGGTCAGCACTTTCCTATCCGAGCGTTGTGATTCCTAAGTAATGAAAAATAGTACGGCATTGATGTGCTATCTCCTCCTCGATACCATCCGTCTGATGATCGCGAAATCGGAACCAAGGTTAATTACACTAAACAGCTATTTAGTTGAGTTAAGTCTAGAATGATCTCGATCATATTCTACCGTTGCTTTGTTCATGACCGAGTTAAAGATTGCATCGCGTGGGCTGAGGAACTACCGCACCTACTTAGCAATGGATTTTCCATTGATGTAGATCGTAGCCAGCAAGAGCTGACGCCCGAAGGGCTTGCTAAGGTCAGCGTTGTCGCAGCGGGCAGGCCAAAAGAATACAACGAGTTTCGCTTCCCAGGTACATTCGATGCCATGCCGAGCATGGCCTATCGCCTTACGCTTGTTGCTGCTTTTGGAGGAGCTCCAATCGTCTGCGATACACTATTAATGCGAGTTTTGCGTCCTCAAGTGACCCTGTGAAATTCGAGTGCTTTCACGAGCCCAATTTTCTCCCGATCAGCAACGAGCGGAGTTTCGAAGATAGCTGCCGAGGCATTGACTGACTTGGGAGGTATCGCCGCGCCTTAAGGCTCTCTCCCCTGCCCTCACTGCTGGAGCAAAAGCCTTCAAGTCCTACATCACATTACTCAGAGGCTTCCGCTTCGTCAGCTAGAGATTTACTGAATTGAGCAGCCGAGTAATGACGATGGATAACCACGTTTGATAGTCGACAAATTCTGAGTCGACGTTGCCACCTGCGTTAGACGTTTCGTAGAGTGATCTCCAGTCAAGAATATCCGCTGGGTCGACCTGGGCGTTGTCCCGGAACACTGCTTGTGAAGCAAGTCGATATGCGTATGTATCCAAAAAAACCTCCCCCCTCCCCTTGAGCTTTACCCGAGCGAAATCATAAACATTCTCGGCGATCCAGTGTGGAGATCCGTTGAGTTTTGGAGGTATCGCTAATAGGACACCGACGATAGCCTTTTTTGAATCTGGTCGATCGATTTCGTTGAAGAGATCAATCAATTTTCCGCCTGAGAAGCAATTGACTATCTTGATGCACTGCTCGGCCTGAGCAACGTTCGCCACCGCGACCATCAACATAGTTGAAGGGCTATCCTCGTTACCTGTCGCAGTTAACTGCCGGGCGCTAATCTTTAGTGCGAGCATAAATCTCTCCCAAAATGAACACTATAGATTGTAGCTCTATAGAGCTCAAAAAGGCTTCATCGTTCCTTTTGTGAGTGAAGCAAAATGGAACTGAGGGAAGCGTTCGCTATCGCGTTACGTAACACACGTCTTCGTCGGGGTTTGACCCAAGAAGATTTTGGAATCGTCAGCAGTAGGACATATCTAAGCACTCTTGAGCGAGGCCTTAAAAATGTCACGCTGGAGAAGGCGGCGGAGCTTGCTGGTAGAATGGGGGTACACCCGCTTACCCTCCTTCTTGACAGTTTTTTGCTCCTCGATCCTGATACAGATTTAGACTCATTGCTTGATCAGATCCGACAAGAGTCTACTTCGGTCCAGACCCGCGACAAATAGATTGAGGCTGGTAAAGGAGCTCTCGCAGGAGAATGGAATTTTGACGTAGCTAGCCGAAAAATATACATCTCCATGCTGCAGTCTTTGTCTAATGCTTTCGGCAAAGGCCGAAGCCAGAAGGTGATCCGCCGCGGCAGATATTGAGGTGATGCGTTTCCTGATGATTACAACCGCACAGGTCTCCATAGCTCTAACGGTTACCGCTCGCCGATGCCGAACTCCAAAACATCCTAGAGATTGAAGAGTATTTCAGGGGTAGTGACCGTGGGAAACCACGGTAAAGGGGGGGTATAATAGCCCCTCCCTACCGCCTCGCTCAGAAAAAAGGCCGTCAGCCATGGAAGTTCCACGGTGGAACTTTTCAAAACGAGTGCCTGGTGCGGTCGCAGAGAAACGACGATGACAGATAAGCCAAGTAGCCTCGAAGAGAACCCAGAGCATCTACCCTCCGATCCTGCCGAGATCAAAAAACCCCTCAATGCGCTGGATGCCAAACTGCTGGCAATGCTAAAGCACCCTGAAAAAAGTCTAGAACCAGCCGGTCCGCTAACAGGGTCCGCCCGCCCAAATGGCTGGTTTGACGAGGAAGAGTGAGTACCTTGATCAAAGTTCCACGGTGGAACTTCTGGTCATAAAGTCGTAAGGCGCCGCCATACCATCCGGTCTGCCTTGCGACGCGGCAGGAGCACGGGACGAAAAAACTGTCCCTGCTCCTTTGCAGAGGCTAAATAAACGAGGAAAGGTAAAGGGTACGCTTCGCCCGGGACTCCGTTCGCCGCGACGATGAAGCTATCACGACGAGCCGAGGTCGCGGCCCTTGACCTAAAGTTCCATGGTGGAACTTTTGATGGGAATGATAACGGTAGCTATCAGAAATTCCACGGTGGAACTGTTCAGCACGAGTAAGCAAACGGCATATCACAGCGGTGGCGGCAGACCGCTTTGTCAGAGCTGGCTGTCGTGATGGTGTTCAGTTGAAGAGCTAAAAACGGGGCCAAATGTACCTATTCCTAATTTCTTCGCTTGTTCTTCAATTCGGCCGGCCTGTAGAACATCCTGTTTAGTAGGAAAGTGGCGTAAAAGGAAGTGAGCGTTTTTTCTAACTCGTTCAGGTACTTCTGTGTCGCAAGCAAGTTCCATCAGGAAAGTGTGAGTTTGTACGACGGACCGGGTCCGTTCAAATGGCATCGTCATGTAATCCACCATGAGTGAGATCGTCAGTTAAATTCAAGGAAACCAGAAGCGGTCGCCAAATTTCGCAGGTCTTGATCAAAGTTCCACGGTGGAACTTTATCAAGCTCATCTCGCACCCGTAAGGAGAACATTTCTTGCCCTCAAGGCCATTTTTAGCCCTTAAAGGAAAGATTTATTTTCATTACGGCAAGCTTCATTTTTTGAATTGATGATCCTCGCATAATGGACGGTATGGATAAATTCAGCGGCGGAGCTTCGCTATTATCCCGAGGCTCGTCGATCACGAAGTCATGACTGAGATAACGCCATCGATATTTTGCGAACCTAAGATTCTCCTGGTGCGCATCTGCTCGATGCTTTTCACCATAATGTAACTTGGGGGCAGCTGAAATAGAGGCTACCCTTCGACAGGCACAAAGAGTTTATAGTCAATTATAGCGCGATGCCCTCAGCGAGTTTCGCTAGCACCCACTACAGGGTGACCTAATTTGCAGTTAGGCGTTGCTTCACTACAATCCCATTAAACACGCTAAGGTATCCGAAGATGAAAATCAACAGCACTGTCAAAGGTGAGGTCCGAGCCAAACTTATACGTCTGCAGAAGCCGTCCAAATACCATAGCCTTTTCAACGTCGATGGTATCGATGCCTTTGCCAAGCAAGAAATTCCCGCCCCCTAAGTGCTGGGAGTCAGCCTGGTGAGGCCGAATTTCTTGCATGCGAGAAGAACGCCGTCACGAACATGACGATGGCTTCTGTGCTTCTTCAGCTTAATCGATAAGGATTTTAGCGCGAGCAACAATCGCCATCGCCTCGGTAATCCCAGCAGCGTCACCGGTCTCATACGCATCAGCCAAAAAGGCCTCTGCCATTTCCCAGCTATCCAAGTAATCCACTGGGTCAAAAACAGTAATTTTCTCTGTCATGTGATCACCTAGGGAAAAAAATGAACCCGACACCACTCTCTGAAAATGGCAGATGGATTGTTACCTGCCAAGACACTGATGATGGAACTGGCGATCTGATCATACATTTGCCTGACGATCTTCTGGCGGCTATCGGGTTGACCGGCGGTGACAAGCTGAACATGGAAATACACTCTGACGGCACGATAACCCTGACACCAGTTCGTTATCAGCATGATGTTGAAACATTACTCGGCGTATTGGCCGATCTTTACCACGTCTGCGGAATGCTTGACGCCAAGGTTGAGGTGCTGGACCAAATCATGGCTGCGCTAAATGGAGAACCATTGCCACACGAGTCTCTGGGCCCATACGCAGCCCTCGATCCCGATGGAGGGTGTCCAGTCGATGATACTGACTGAATATCGTTGCGCGAAGAGCTGATCGCCTTGGAAATCAAAGGCAATATCGAGATCAAGATGCGCTCGGGTGTCTACATCGCTATTCAACTGCTTGAGATCAGCCTCCGCCGTCAATTGTCGCGCCTGCGCATCTTCGAACTCTTGACGGCTCACGGCCCTTTCTCCGATCAGCTGTCGATAGCGGTCTGCGAGGGAACGGGTTTGTTGAAACGAGGCGCGGGCGCGAGCCACGTCTGCTTCGTACGGCGATGGGTCAATGCGGTACAACGCTTGGCCGGGGGGGCAGTTTTCAATCAGCGCCAACAGACCATGGATTCGACGACAGAAAAGTACGCGCTTGAGATTGAAATCTTTACTTTGATCAGAAGATGCTGGGGACAGATTTCGCGTAGCAGCGCGCAAAAAAGGCGTTTTCGGTAGTCAGCACGCGGGCAGTTCAGAGACTTTTTCAACAGAATCGGCCGATTTCTGCCTTTCGCCACCGGCAGCACTCGGTCGAATAGCGACCTCCACTCATTGTGCCTGCCCCACCTGTGACTTAATCAAGCCGCGAGTGCGAGACATAGTCCATGGGAAACATGTGTCGTCACGGGCTATCGTAATGCAGCATAAAACCCGACTCCCTGTGCAAGATCACAGAGTAGATCCGAACGCTTCCAGAGGTTTGGAGGGAGAAAGCCCGCGCGGCGTTGCACCGCGCAGGCTTTGTACTTAGAACGAGATGTTGAGCCCCAGACGAACACCGTGATCGCTATAGCCATCGCCGATCTGCCCGGAGTAGCCCAGATCGAGGCTCGCTTGCGGGGCAAGTTTGGCGCTGACGCCGAACTGTACCAGCGCGGTGTCCTGGGCAACCGACACGCCCTTGACGCTGAAGCTGTCATAGCCCGCCAGGGTCAGGCGGCTGTTGTCGGTTGGCTCATCGAGCACGTGCTGCCACGCCAGGCTGCTCTGCACGCTCAATGGCACTCCGGCCACTACAGCCGCAGGAGTACTGGCACGCAGGCCGAGGCTGGAATAGGTCGCTCGCTCCTTCTCGCTGTCGCTGCTCAGCGCCGTGATACCGCCATGTTCGCTAAAGCTGTCGCTGTCGACTTCGACGTGGGCCAGGCCTACAAATGGCTCCAGCGTCACATCAGCGGCCTGGACCGCATACCCCAGCTCACCGAATACCTGTGACGTGCTGGCGTCGTAGTCAGCCTTGACGTGCTCTCCCAGGCTACCGACCTGGACATGGCGACTGCTGTCAATGTCGTTCCAGGCATGCGAGGCGCCTACCCGCAAATGCAGGGCATCCCACTGGCCGCCCAGGTAAGCCGTCAGCGAGGTGCTGTCGACCTTGGCCGATGAGTTGCGAGCATCGGCGTCCAGGTCAGTGTTGCCGTAACCCGCCGCCAGGCCCGCGCGCCAGGTGTCGTTCAGCGGCATGTCGATACCCAGCAGCACGCCCTGGCTGTTGTGGTCGAGGTCGGCGACATTGTGGTTGCCGTCGCTGTCACCCCAGCTGCCATAGCCCTGAACCCAGAAGGTCATGCCACTGTCAGCGTCGACATGCAGCACGCCTTCGCTCAACGCCTGGCCCTGGGCACTGCGCAGACGTGTGCCAATTGCATTACGCACATAGCGACTGTCATCGAACAGCGCGCTGCGGGTGCTGGCGTGAATCTCGCCAGACACGCTGTCGTAAGCCAGGCGCGCTTGATCTGCGCTGAGCGCCGCGACCGCGTCATACACGCCACCCGCGCCGGCGGCATCAAGAGACCCGGCTACGGCACGCTGGTTGTAGGTCTGTGCGACCGAAGTGAACGCGACGTCATTGCGCTTGAGCAATAGCGTCGCGCCATTGCTTGCGTACGACACCTGCGGCGTGAGGAAGGCCAGGTTGCTGCTGACGCTACCAAATGTGCCGTTGAGGCTGGCCGCCTGAATGATGTTGTATTGGGTAGTCGGCGACCAGGTGCCGGTGCCGGCCAGGACACTGAGGTTCGCGCCGCCAAGAGAGACGGTCCCGCTGGCGATCACCCGGTCGGAACGGCCGTCCGGATCGGCTTCGATGACCAGCGTCGAGCCGCTGTTTAAGCTGAGGTTACCGTCGACTTTCAAGGTACCGATGGAGTTGCCCGGGTTGAGCGTCGCACCGCTGGCCAGGCTGACATCGCCGATGATGGTGCCATGGCCCCCTAGCATGGCGCCCTGTGTGACATCGACATCACTAGCAAGGCTGGCACTGGAGCCCGCCGCACCGCCGATGATCAGGCTGCCCCCTGCCACGGTGGTGCCGCCGCCGATCGTCGAATTGCCATTGAGTACCTGCTTGCCAGTACCGACCTTGGTCAGGTGGCCAGCACCGCTGATCGAGCCCTCATAGACACTGCTGGCCCCGGCTGCCCCGACCTGCAGGGTACTGCCTGCTGCCAGTGCCAGCACACCCGAACCACTGAGCGCGTCGAGGTTGTTGAGCCCGCCGATGCTGACCGAGGCGGTACTTGCCACGTTCAGGTCGGCATTGCCCAAGGCGGTATTACCTATCAGGCTCAAGGAGCCATCAAGCACGTTCAGCGCCCCGCCGAAGGTGTTGTTGCCGCTGAGGGTCAGCTCGCTGGCACCCTGCTTGTTCAAGTCGCCGTTGCCACTGATGACGCCGCTGAGGGTCAGGTCATGGCTGCCGGCCAGAGTCAGGCTGCCGTTGAGGTCGACCGAGTTGGCCAGGTTGGCGGTGTTACTGCTGTCCAGCGTAGTGCCGTTGGCGACGACCAATGCACCGCTACCAAGCGCGGCGTTGTTGCCCAGCACCAGGGTGCCACCATTGAGGGCAGTGCCGCCGCTGTAGCTGTTGTTGCCGTTAAGGGTCAGGCTGGAGGCGCCATTCTTAATCAGGCTACCAGTACCGCTGACCACCCCTCCGAGGCTCAAGGCGTTAGAGCCGGTAAGGTTCAAGCCACCGTTGAGTGCCACATCGTTGGCGAGGGTCACGGCGGTATTGCTGTCCAGCGTGGTGCCGCCAGCGGCGAGCAATGCACCGCTACCCAGCGCGGCGTTGTTGCCCAGCACCAGGGTGCCACCATTGAGCACGGTGCCGCCGCTGTAGCTGTTGTTGCCGTTGAGGGTCAGGCTGGAGGCACCATTCTTGATCAGGCTGCCAGCACCGCTGACCACGCCGCCGAGCGTCAAGGCGTTGCTGCCGGCAAGGTTCAAGGCACCGTTGAGTGCCACATCGTTGGCGAGGGTCACGGCGCTGTTGCTGTCCAGTGCGGTGCCGCCGGCGGCGAGCAATGCACCGCTCCCCAGCGCCGTGTTGTTGCCCAACACCAAGGTTCCGCCATTGAGCGCGGTGCCGCCGCTATAGCTATTGCTGCCATTGAGGGTCAGGTTTGCTGCGCCAGTCTTGTTCAGAGTGCCCGCGCCGCTAACCAAGCCGTTGAGGGTCAACGCATTGGAGCCGGCAACATTCAATCCTCCGTTGAGCACCACATCATTGCCGAGGGACACGGCGGAATTGCTGTCTAGCACAGTGCCGTCGGCGGCGGTCAATGCCCCGCTACCGAGCGCCGCGTCGTTGCCGACCACCAGTTTTCCGCCGTTCAGAACAGTGCCGCCGGTGTAGCCGCTGGCAGCGTTGAGTACCAGCGTGCCGGCGTCGTACTTGCCCAGCGTGCCACTGCCGTTAAGTGCTACGCCAAGGGTTGCGGTGGTGTTCGGGTCAACACGCACCGTGGTGTTGCCAAGGGAACCGTTGACCAGATTCAGCACCCCGGCACTGCCATTTTGCAGGCCGTATCCATCAGTGACGAATTGCAGGCCGGTGATGGTTTGCGTACCGTCGACCGTCACGCTGCCAGCCGTGCCCTGGAACACTGCGAAACTGTTGGCCCACGGCAGATTGAGCGTACCGTCGACAGTGGTCCAGTTGGTATTGCCACTGCCCCAGGTGCCGTTGCCGCCATTGATCGAGCCGTCGGCGATCTGCTGCGCGCCGTCCCAGAACTGCACGGTGACACCCTGCGCGGTGACCAGCAGGTTGATCTGGTTGCCGATATTGGTCTGCAGTTGCAGATCACCCGGGGTCACGCTGCCCGGTACGCTGCCGATCAGCAGGCCGTTGTCGGTGAGGCCGCCGGAGTAGTTGATGACCCGGTACACGCCACTGCCGAAACCGCCGATATCACTGACGTTGAGATTGCCATCGAGGGTCAGGTTGCCGCCGACGTTCAGCAGCGCACTGCCGCCGCCAACGACCGGCGCACTGAGCCCGACGTCGAGATTGGAGTGGTCGTCGAGCACCAGCGAAGCCACCGACAATGCACTGCCGCTGGCCAGCGCCAAATGGCCGCCATCGGTGACGGTAACCGCGCCACCGAGCGTACCGCTACCGCCCAGAGTACCGCCGCTGTTGATCAGCACATTGGCGCTGTCCAGCGACCCGTTGACCTGCAAGGTGCCGGCGTTGACGTGGGTGTCGCCGGTCAGGTCGCTGATGCCGCTCAGGGTCTGGGTGCCGCTGCCGAGTTTGGTCAGCCCGCCGTCACCGCTAAGGATGCCGGCGAAGGTGCTGCTGACGTTGTTCCCGCCCAGGCTCAGCGTATTGCCCGTACCGATCAGCGCCGTGCCGCTGCCGGTGAGGCTGGCAAGTCTTCCCGAGGCGGCAAGGTTGAGCGCCGCGCCGCCGCCAAGGTTGACCGTAGAGTTGTTGCCCAGCGCCGCACCGCTGAGGGTGGTGAGGCTGCCGGACAACACATCAAAGGTGCCGCTGAAGGAGTTGTTGCCGCTCAGTGTCACATCGGCCAGACCGTTTTTCGTCAGCGTACCGGCCCCGGCAATCACGCCGCCGAGGGTCAGGTTGTTGTTACCGGCCAAGGCCAGATTCGCGTTGACGTTGACATTGTTGGCGAGCACCTGCGGTGCGGAGTTGTCGAGGGTCGAAGAGCCCGCGACGGTCAGCGCACCGGAACCCAGTGAAGCGCCAGTGCCGAGCGTCACTGTGCCGGCGCTCAGCGTGGTGCCGCCGCTGTAAGTATTGATGCCGTTGAGTGTCAGGTTCGACGCGCCGTTCTTGATCAGGCCGCCAGCGCCGCTGACTACACCGGCGAGGGTCAGGTTGTTGCTGCCGGTGTTGCTCAGGTTGGCATTGAGCACGACGTTGTTGCCCAGGCTCAGCGCGCTGTTGCTGTCCAGCGCCGAAGTGCCTGCCACGGTGAGGTTGCCCAGGCCCAGGGCCGAGTTGCTGCCGGCGGTCAGGGTGCCCGCATTCAGGGAAATGCCGCCGAGGAAGTTATTATTGCCGCTCAGGATCAGGTTGGCCGCGCCGTTCTTGGTCAGGCTGCCGGCCCCGTTCACCGTGCCATTCAAGGACAGGTCAGCCGTGCCGCCAATGCCGAGGTTGCCGGCCAGGTTGACCGCATTGTTCACCGACACCTGCGTGCTCGCATCGAGCGTGGTGCCGCCCGCCGCGTTCAGGGTGCCAGAGCCCACTGCCGAGTTTGACGCCAAAATCAGTCCACCGGCATTCAGTGCCACCGGGCCGAGGAAAGCGTTGTTGCCACCGAGGGTCAGATTCGTCGCGCCGTTTTTGATCACGCCACCTGTGCCGCCGATCACCCCGTTGAGGGTCAGTGCGTTGCTGCCGAGCACGGTGAGGTTGCCGTTGAGCGTCGCGGCGTTGCCAAGGGTCACTGCCGTGTTGCTGTCCAGTTGGGTACCAGCGTTGGCGGTCAGCGTACCGCTGCCCAACGCGGTGTTGCTGCCGACGACAATCCGGCCACCGTCCAGTTGCGTGCCGCCGGTGTAGGTGTTGGCGCCGTTGAGCACCAAGGTGCCAGCGTCGAGTTTGTTGAGGATGCCGCCGCCATTGATGTTCACGCCAATGGTGCCGGTTACGCCCGGATCGACCCGCACCGCCGTGGTTCCGCCCGTGCCGTTGACCGCCGTAAGTTGCCCGGACGCGCCGTTGACCAAGTTGTAGCCGTCGGTGAGGAACTGCATGCCGTTGAACAGCTGCGTGCCGTTGACCGTCACGGTGCCCGCCGCGCCCTGGAACACCGCGAAGTCGCCGGCCCACGGCTGGTTGACCAAACCGTTGGCGTCGGTCCAGTTGGTACCAGACGCGTTCCAGGTGCCGCTGCCGCCATCGACGACGCCGTTGGCAATCGTCTGGCTGCCGTCCCAGTAACGGATGTTGACGTTCGGCGCAGACACTTGAATGTTGATTTGATTGGCCACCCCGGTTTGCACCACCAGATCGCCGAGGCCGTAGCCGACGGGCGCGCTGGCGACATCAAGGCCCAGATTGGTCAAGGCACCGGTGTAGTTGAACAGGCGATACACGCCGACACCGAAACCGCCGGCATCGGTGACGTTGAGATTGCCGTTGAGGGTGAGGTTGCCGCCGACGTTCATCAGCGACGTAGTGGACGGTGTCCCTAGCACCACGTCAACGCTGCTGCCGGCCGCAAGGGTTAGCCCACTGGCAGACAATTGGTTGCCCGACGACAAGCCCAGATGCCCGCCGTTGTTGACGTTGACGGTACCGAGCGCCGAACCGGTACCCGTCAGGGTACCGCCGGTGTTGACGCTGACCTGCGCGCTCGCCAGCGAACCGCTGAGATCCACGGTGCCGCCATTGATCGCGGAGTTGCCGGTGATGCCGTTGATCCCGGTCAGATTCAGCGTGCCGGTGCCGACTTTGGTCAGGCCGCCACTGCCACTGAGGTCACCGTCGAACGTGCTGGTGCTGTTGGCGAGCCCCACGGTCAGGGTGTTGCTGCCAGTGAGCTGCACGCTGCCGCTGCCGCTCAACGCGCCCAGACTGGCATCGCTGCCCAGATTGAGGCCGGCACCGGCGCTGATGTTGACGCCGGAAGTCGCGCCCAGCGCATTGGTGTTGAGTGTGGTGACGCTGCCGGAAACGATGTTCAGCGCACCGGTAAAGGTGTTGTTGCCAGCCAGGGTCAGGTCCGCCAGACCGTTTTTTGTCAGGCTGCCAGCACCGTCGATGATGCCGTTGAGGCTCAAGTCGTTGTTGCCCGCGACGGTCAGACCGGCGTTCAACGTGATCGCATTACCGATACCGAATGAAGCACTGTTATCCAGGGTCGCTGCACCGCCAACGATCAATCCACCGCTGCCCAAACCGTTGGCATTGCCCAGGGTCAGCGTACCGCCGTTGAGCGCAGTGCCGCCGCTGAAGGTGTTATTGCCATTGAGGGTCAGGTTGGCCGCGCCGTTCTTGATCAACTGGCCGTTGCCGCTGGTGACGCCGCCGAGGGTCAGGTTCTGTGTGCCGTCCACGGTCAGCGCGGCATTCAGGGCGACGCCGTTGCTGAGGGTGACCAGCGGCGAATTGCTGTCCAGCGTCGCGGCGCCAGCGACGGTCAGTGCTCCGGTACCCAGAGCCGAACTGTTGCCGACAGTCAGGGTGCCGGTGTTCAGCGTGGTGCCGCCAAGGTAGTTGTTGGCGGCGTTGAGAATCAGATTGGCCGCACCGTTTTTCACCAGACTCCCAGCGCCGCTGACCAGACCGGTCAGGGTCAGATTCGCCGTGCCGCCGACGTTCAAGGCACCGGCCAATGCCACCGCATTGTTCAGGCTGATGGCGGTGTTGGCGTCGAGCGTGGTCTCTGCCGCCGCGTTCAACGTACCGCTGCCCAGCGCGGTGTTGCTGCCGACAATCAGTTTGCCGCTGTTCAGCGCGGTGTTGCCGAAATAGGTGTTGGCGCCGTTGAGGGTCAGGTTGGCAGCGCCGTTCTTGACCAGCCCACCGATGCCGGCGACCGAACCGCCGAGGGTCAGCGCATTGGTGCCGCCCAGGGTCAGCGTGCCGGCGAGGTTGACGTTGTTGGTCAGGGTTGCCGCGGTGTTGGCATCCAGCGAGGTGCCGTTCGACGCGTTCAGTGCGCCGGTGCCGAGTGCGGTGTTGGAGCCGACGACCAGTGAACCGGCGGTCAGAGCCGTGGTGCCGGTGTAGGTGTTATTGCCTTTGAGGGTCAGGCTCGACGCGCCGCTCTTGATCAGGCCGTTGCCGCCACTGATCACGCCGCCGAGGGTCAGCGCGTTGGCGCCGCCGGCGGTGAGGTTGGCATTAAGAATGACGTTGTTGTTCAGGGTCTCGGCCGAGCTGCTGTTGAGGGTGCTCGCGCCCGCTACCAACAAGTTACCGGTACTGAAAGCCTGATTGTTGCCGACCTTTACCGTGCCTCCATTGAGCGTTGTGTTGCCCAGATAGATGTTGGCAGCGCTGAGGTTCAACTGACTGGAACCGATCTTGGTCAGGCCACCGCTGCCGGAAATCACCCCGCTCAGCGTCGTGTCATTGGAGCCTTGCACCGTGACACCGCCGGCGCCGAGCGAAATCAGGTTGCTGATGTTCAACCCGGCGCTGCTCGCCTGCAGGATCCCGCCGTTGGAGGTGACCACACCGCTGCCAAACGTGGCGTTGTTGTTGAACTGGGCGATACCGCCGTTGAGCGTGGTCGCGCCGCTGATCAGTGGCCCCTGCAAGGTCCAGGTGCCGCTGTTGATGGTCAGGTTGTTGAAGTTGACGTAAGTGGAGCTGGACGCCGTGCCTACCCCCGTAGTGCCGCCGCCGACGCCGATCGGGTTTTGCAGAATCAGGCTGTTGGTGCCGCCGGCACCGCCATCGACGGTGCCGGTCGGGGCGAAGGTCAGGTTGATGCCGATCAGACCGCCGAGGCCTTCCGAGACCTGAGTGCCGTCGCCGACCTGCACAGAAGAGCCCGTCACCGCCGTGAAGGTGTTGGTACTGTTCGCCCCCATCGACACACCGCCCGTAATCGCACCGGCGTTGGTGAAAGTGTTGCCCGCCGCCGACGTCTCGAACGCGATCCGGCCGTTGATGACGCCGGTGCTGCTGTTGGTCATGTTGACCTGCGAGCCGCCGTAGACCCCGACCACCGGGGTATCGGCCAGAGTAATGCCGCTCCCCAAAAGCCCGGTTGAGGTGATGGTGCCGTTGTTGGTGATGCTAGTGGTGCCGGTCGCCGCGTTGTTCACCGCGATGCCCAGGCCATCGATGCTGGTTAGGTTGAGCCCGAGCAACATGCCCGTTCCGCGGATGATCCCGGAGGCGTTGTTGAGGACGCTGACGGTGCTGGAGGCACCGGTGCCGATAAACGCGCCACCGCTCAACACCGACACCAGGCCGAGTAGCGCCGGGTCGATGGTGCCGGAGTTGTTCAGGCTGATGTTGACCCCGGTCAGGTCCATCACATGGCCACCGAGGGTGGCGTTCATCTGCGCCCCGCTGTTGACGTTGACCGTCAGGCCATTGGCGGCGCTGGAGAAGTTGTTGAGAAACAGCGGCAGGCTCGGTACACCGGTGCAAGTGACCGTCGACCCGGCGGTGCTGCAGGTTGCAAAGGCAGTCGAACTGAACCCTGTGCCGAGCAGCATTGCGGCCAATGCCAACTTGCCTGTACGCCGCGAGCCTTTGCGGCAACGCTTGCTGAATTCGTGAGTGACCGCCCAGCAACCCAACGAGGCGTTCCATACCAATGAAAATACATGATTCATTGCGATCACATCCTCGTAGTTTGAAAAAGTATTCCCGATGGAAGGGCCCGGGGCTGAAGGCGAATAATGATGGCGCTTAGCCATTTATCCAACTGTTTTTTTTGTTTTGCGGGTTCTGGCAGCAACAACCCGAGATAGAGCGCTTTCTGATTTCGAAGGCTAGGAATACCGCCTCACCGCTGGGCAGGAGCATTGAAAATCTCCGATCTGTCACAGGCACTGCAACGGTGTTGACCTGAATCCGGTCTCTCCCTACGCGACAGGCAGAAAGCAGCCAAAGCGACCACCACGCACCGTGACTGTTCCACCCTTGTCCTCCCTCAACCTGGAGGACAAGCCATGAACTCAATTGCTACATATCGCCATCAGCCTTGGAACAAGGGAAAGGCCGTCGGGCAAAAGGCGCCGCTCCGAGTCAGAGATATCTGGGCCATCCGCGTAAGACTTCAGCTTGCTGAGAAGACACGGGATCTGGCGCTCTTCAACTTGGCTATCGACAGCAAACTGCGTGTCTGTGACTTAACTAAGCTGCGAGTCCGAGACATAGCCCATGGGGAACATGTGTAGTCACGGGCCATCGTGATGCAGCAGAAAACCCACCACCCAGTGCAATTTGAAATCACTGAGCAAACCCGAACGGTTCTGGAGGCTTGGATGCATCAAGCTTACTTGCACAGCGAGGATTTCTTGTTCCCGAGCCGTTTGCACGACTCAAACCATCTCTCCACCAGACAGTACGCTCGAATAGTCAAAGCGTGGGTGACCGCCATTGGCCTTGACCCAACAATGTACGGCACTCACACGCTACGGCGAACCAAGGCATCGTTGATTTATCGCAGGACAAAGAATCTGAGAGCAGTTCAACTCTTGCTGGGACATACGAAGATTGAAAGCACCGTCAGGTACTTGGGCATCGAGGTCGATGATGCCCTGGAAATGGCAGAGCAGACGGAAGTCTGACCATCCACTGCGACGGTCCACGACAGACCGTCGCTATCCGGCCGATTCTGTTGAAAAAATCGGTTTTCTCAAACTGCCAGAATACTGATCGGCGAAAGCATCTTTTTTGTACGCTGCTACGTGAAATCCGAGTCCGAATACCTCTGCGCTGATTCTAGATTTCAATCTCAGACGCGTACTTTTCTGCCGTGAAAACCACGCTCGACTTTTTCAACAGAATCGGCCAAAAGCAGTCAGTCGTTTGTATCTAGGAAATGCGGGGCGATTCACCAATCAGCTAAGCCATAACGCGATCCGTAGCAAAATTTGGTTACCAGAAAACGAACGATGAACCAAGAAATCGACACGCAGAAGTGTCCTGCGCGCAATCGCCATCAGGCGCTGGCTTGGGATACTGAACGGTCGGGAAAAGCTCGGCGCCCAGTTACTGCTAGGCTGTGTATCACCTGATCGTTTTTGAAGTTTGTCAGGCTGGTAGTGCGTTTTTTGAAAGGCCTGCTAGGGGAGTGTGAAGGTAGTGCGAAACCTCAGCTTGCATCTTAGGTGTTGGATCGCATTGACCGTCACAATTGCAACGGTACTTACCGTCCTGGCGGTATTGGTAGTTCTCCAGCACGACGCCATGCTTTCACATTTGACACGCCAAAGACTATCTGTTGTGGCCGAGGCAACTGCCGCACCGTTTCGTGATGTGGCGGCCATGGGGCTTCCACTCACATCAGTGCGCAACTCTGAAGGCCTGCTCAGTCGCGCCAGGGAAACGGATCCTAATATTTCCGGCATCGAATTATTGAGCGCATCCGGGGATATTATTAAGTCAACCGGTGAGACGCTTGACAGCGAACTTGCAGATGAACTGTCGCATGCGCAGGTATTGAATAAGGATGGCAAGTGGGACCTTGAAGACACTAATTCGGTGGCCAGTGGGCGATCCATAGTGAATGAATCGGGCACTCTACTTGGCAGCGTCGTTGCGATTTATCCAAAAAAGGAGCTGCAAGACCGATCGGCACACATTCGCAAAGACATCACACTGGCCTCCGTTGCCTTGCTGGCGATCTTTTCTGCTCTTTCCTTTCTGTTGTTCAGGTTGAAATTACTTGGCGCTATCGGCGGCCTCATTTCCCTGCAGGCGGGACTCAAGGACACCTCAAACGAAGCGTCTGCGGCACAGTCAGATGTTTCAAACAAGAACTCTACAGGAGAAGACTATGGCTTTTTGACACAGGAAGTCATCACACTTCACAACGATCTCATTGGCGCATCGAAGCAGTACAAGGCTGCAATGAAGGAGATGGGCTATTGCGCTGCAGAGACCATAACGCCAGCGTCACCCTTTTCAAATCCGGAATTACTCAATACTCAGTTGATCGCAATACCGCAAACCGTGCTCGATCGAAACGCCGCACGCCAAATCTTGCCCTGGGCGGCTGCCTTGGTGATCGGCCCGGCACTGTTGCTGGGCGTGGTGGCGTATATAAGCGTCGATCAATCCTTTCATCCAGAGCTTGTCAAACGTACCCAACTCATCGGCACGATAGCCGATGCAACCATGCAGCGCACCGTCAACGCAGGTGTGCCGATTGAAAGCATGGTGGGCGGGACCGAATACTTCCGACACCTCCTCGCTGAGTTTCCGGAAATTTCTTACTTCGGCGTGTCCACTGACTACCCAATCATTGAAGTAGGAGAAGATCAACACACCGCAAGCACCCTCAACCGTGCTCTGAGCAATACCCAAAAACTTCCGATTTATCTCAATGGCAAGGTCGTTGGAGCCGTCACAACGCAATCCAATTCAGCTTATATCGCAGAGCTGTTCAAAAGTGTCGCTCTGGATCTTGGTGTGATTGTTGTCGTGATAGTGCTACTGGCACTTGAATTAATTGCGGTCATGATGAGTGTGTCTCTCACGGCACCTCTGAACAGGCTTCACTACATTGTTGCGCTACAAGCCGCAGGAAATTTTTCGACGTGCATAGCTTCTTTGAGCAGGGATGTGGTCGATCAGGTGAGTACCTGCCTCTCCGAGCGTGCAAAAGCTCTCCATGCCATGTTTCATCGTGCACGGCTGGCTGCCGTGAATGGCACACCCCCCTTGGCTGAAACCGCCGATTTGAATTCAATCGGCAAAGCGTTCGGCCTTCACGATATTGGCCCACGCTGGATTCGTTTTTGCAGCCTTATCGATGTGCGTCTCGCATTATTTCTATTCGCCGCCGCCGATGAAATGGAGACGTCCTTTTTTTCCATATTCGTCAAGTCTGCACACAATCCGATACCTTGGTTGAGCGAGGGTGCGGTCACCAGTCTGCCGCTTACGGCTTACCTTATTGCGGTGCTGACCGTGACACCGTTTGTTCGTCCACTTTCAGAACGTTTCGGCCACCGCAAACTTTTCCTGGTGGCCGCCGCAGCGACGGTCATCGCAAAGCTCGGTATGTGCGTTGCCGGAAATGTCCCGGCGATCACTTTTTTTAACCTGATGTGCGGCGCGGGATATGCATTTGCGTATTTGGCCTGCCAGGATTACGTACTGGACGTAGCGCACAAGGACGAGCGTGCACGCTCGTTAGGTTTATTCTCCGCGGCTATGTTTGGCGGTATTTTTGCTGGCTCTGCGCTAGGTGGCATCCTCGCCGATCGGCTCGGATATTCTGCGGTATTTGTCATTAGTGCCGCGCTGATTCTGGTTTCCGGAGCACTCATCTATTGGCAACTTCCCCACCAGCGCCACGTTGACAGCCGCAAGACAGATAGACCGAGGCGATCAAGTAAGGATGTCTTCGCGACTTTTCGAAATCCGCGTTTTGCAAGCCTTGCATTTGGCATCATCGCGCCTCAGGCAATTTTGGATATGGTGTTCATCTCGTATTTGCTCTCACTACTAATGGAGTCGCTTGGCGCCAGCGCAGCGGACATTGGTCGATTACTCATGATCTATTTCTTGATGATCATTATTTCCGGCTCGCTGTACGGAAAACTGGCCGAACGTGGCGTTAGTGCCCGCAACATTGTGATTCCGGGTTCTTTTATAGGAGGTACCTCGTTGCTTGTTGCCGCCACCTGGCCAAGCATAGGGATGATGGGGTTCGCGATGATTGGCGCGGGAGTTGGCCATGGCTTGGTACGAGGTCCCCAGACTGCAATGGTCATGGATGTTGCCGAAACTTCGCTGGCCCATTTGGGCACCAATTCTGCGATTGCTGCCGCGCGCATCATCGAACGGAGCGCAAGCATTGTGGCGCTTGTATGCATTGCCACTGCTGCCGATTACATTGGCTATGTCGGGGCCATTTACACCATCGCAATCCTCGTGCTGTCCGGAGCGCTTCTATACCTGTCAGCATCAACCCCAAGTCGTAATAACTAAAACAATTGAAGGGAACATTTATGACTGGCTATAGAAGAGTGTTTACGGCGCTACTGCTTATGAGCTTTGTGGGGGCAGTTGCGCCTCCGCTCGTGAATGCAGCCGGAAAGAAGACGATCATGATGGTGGCTTGGCTAGGCTGCGAAGACGTTTGTAAAGGAGTAAAGGAATACATCGCAGAGAACAATATCGATGCTGAAATTCTTGTTCGTGATGCCTCTCAAGACAAAAGCAAATTGCCTGCGTTTGCAGCAGAGGCCCGCGCTTTGAATGTCGATGCCGTGATTACCTGGGGCACTAAAGCAACGCTAGGGATGATCGGCACTCTCAATGATCATGACCCCGGATTTTTGGTTGATATCCCGGTTATTTTTACCGTGGTTGCCGATCCGGTTGGCACCCACATCATTCAAAGCTATGAAAACACAGGAAGACCTAACGTCACCGGGACTCGTAATCGCGTGCCAGAAGCAGTAAACATAAAAAGCATTCAACGGTATATGCCCGGCTTCAGTCACCTGGGCATGATCTTCGATACCAGTGAGCCCAATTCCGTGAGCAAGGTTGCGGAAATGCAGTCCCTCACCGATCAACTCAAGATCAAGTTCGATGCCTTACCTCTTGATAAGGGAGTTGATGGCACACCGACGGCCGAGTCGATTGCTTCTAATATGGCGCAATTGAAAGCCAAAGGGGTTCAGTGGGTGTATTTGGGTTCAAGTACGTTCTTGGAAAAGCAGGGAAAAATCTTCACAGAGTCCGCGGTGGAAAATGGCATTGCGGTACTGAGCCCTTACGAGCACCTTGTGAGTGAGTCCCAGGCTTTGATGTCTGTTGCTGCACGCGATTTCGACGTCGGAAAACTGGCTGCCAAGCAAGCCGTCCGGATCGTCGTAGAGGGGAAAAAGCCAGGCGACTTGCCTGTGCTTGCGATCGATCAGTTTGCCTACATAGTCAATATGGCGGTCGCGAAAAAGCTTCAACTCTATCCGCCGGTGGATTTTCTGCAGTTTGTAGAAAAGGTTGAAAACTAGCGCCGCATTGCCGTTGTCAAACACCACCGTTTCGGTTCTGTAGTCAGATGCGGAATTCACCCGCTGGCAGAACGTCGGTTCGGGCCACCGAGCCGTGCATCAGGGGACGAAAATAGATCCGTTCCCTTTCAGACCTTGTTCAGACCTGTTCTTCGGTACGTGATCCATAATCCTCACCTACCGAAAGATGGGGTTCTCGTTTACCGTGGCATTTCCGGTGAGCAGTTCCACGGCAGCAGCGCTTCGTAGTCGGCCACCGACTGCGCATGTGGCAGTCGCTCCAGTACGTGGGGTCAGCCACGTATAGGGTTCCTGGCCGTTGACCTTGAATGCGGGGTTCATGGATCCCTTACGGTGATGCGATGCTGGGGTGGCCGATTTCTGCCAGTCGCGAAAGGTAGGATACGGCCGATTCTGTTGAAAAAGTCGGCCATGGTTTACGCGGCAGAAAAGTAAGCGCTTGAGATTGAAATCTTTACTTTGTGCAGAGGATTCCGGGCTCAGATTTCGCGTAGCTGAGCGCAAAAAAGGCATTTTGAGTAGCCAGTACGCGGGCAGTTTGGAAGTACCGACTTTTTCAACACAATCGGCCAAGAAGAGACAGTGGACATTACCTACGCCAAAGCGCTAGCGTCAGCCCCTTCAATGTGAGGGCTACACCATGGATGCTATTACCGACTACTCAAATGAACACCATCGCCGTTGCGTCATGGAGCTCTGGGAAACCGTATTCGGTTACGAAACCGCGCATAACACTCCCAGCCTTGCTATCGACAAAAAACTGGCCGCAGCGGACGGCCTTTTCTTTGTTGCCCTGTCAGGAAATGAAGTTGTTGGCACCGTTCTCGCTGGATACGACGGCCATCGTGGATGGTTGTATTCGTCGGCGGTGCACCCGTCGCACCGCAGAAACGGCGTAGGGATGAATCTAGTCCGCCATGCAGAGGGTGCGTTGACGGCGCGAGGGTGCATGAAAATCAATCTGCAAATCGTCAGCTCAAATGAAAGTGTCAAAGCCTTTTATGAATCTCTTGGCTATTCGACCGAACCACGCATTAGCATGGGGAAGAAGATTGAGTCGAATATAGTGAGGCCTGAAGAGAAGTCCTGATGAGCGTCAGCTTTGGCTCGATTCTGTTGAAAAAGTCAAGCGTGGTTTTCACGGCAGAAAAGTACGCGCCTGAGATTGAAATCTAGAATCGGCGCAGAGGTATTCGGACTCGGATTTCAAAAAAGATGCTTTCGCCGATCAGTATTCTGGCTGTTTGAGAAAACCGACTTTTTCAACAGAATCGGTCGATTTTTGCCTGTCGCAACCGTCAGCTATATAGGGTCGAATACGATCGCATAGTAGTTGATGCAATTCCTTCCCGGCCAAAAAAGTCGAAGCATAATGGAGCTAAAGCCGCATCATGGGGAGCGCACTTAAAACGACTAAACGGCTATTTAGTAGAGCTAAGTATCGATATTGCTTTCCAGTCAACTCCTCGGCCGCGTTGGCAGCGCTTCCAAGATTATCGCACCCGCCTCACGTAGTTGATCGATCTCTGCAAGGCAAACATCCGGACCTAGCCCCAATCGCTCCATGACTCCATGCCGATTGCCATCGAACAAGATTTCGGCATTGTCAAATCGATGACGCTGCGCCAGTTCGCCAAGGAAGCAGGGGTCAATTCGTCTGCCCTTTACCTTTACTACAAAGGCAAAGAGGATGGTCGGCTGCCCCCTGCCATCCCCCTTCCCTCCCCCCGCAAAACCAGGCTTTCGGGCACGCGAGAGTGTTCAACCTGGACAATAAAAATGACTGGAGAATGAAGCAATTTGAAACTCACTGCGTGATGTGTCCCGGGGTGCTCGCTAACTGTCCGTAGGATCACCCGAGCAGCGTCGCTTTACGGTGTTAATCGGCCCGTTTTTTCATCACTGCAACCAAGATGAGCTATCTTTCAGCCAGATCACCTGTATCAGGTCATTGCCATCAAGTAAGGACGCTTTATGAATCGATTGTCCCGGCGCCAAGCCCTATTCGCCCTGACCTTCGTCAGTACCTTCGGCACAACCTCCGTGCTGGCCGCCCAGAGCCCTGCTGCCCCGGCCGCCACCGCCGTCGCCGGCCCCGTCGCGGGCACAAAAGTGACCGAGCCCTATGTGCGCATGATGGCGCGCGAGGCCTATTTCTGGGGTTGGCCGATGGCCAACATCTTCAACCGCCGCCAGACGTTCAAGGACCTGCCCCAGCCAGGCTTGATGGGCGGGATTGTGCCTGTGGCGCCGATCAATCAGCTGTCGATGCTCAGCGATTACATCGACCCGGCCGAACGGCTGGTGGCCTACCCGAACCAGGACGTGGTGTACGGCGCCGGCAGCATTGCGCTGGATATCGAGCCGGTGGTGTTGCAAGTGCCGGACTTCGGTAAACGCTTCTGGGTCTACCAAGTGGTGGACCTGCGCTCCGACAGCTTCGCCGAACTGGGCAAGATGTATAACACTCAGCCGGGGTTTTACCTGCTGGTGGGCCCGGACTGGAACGGTAAGGTACCGCCGGGCATTACCCGGGTTTACCGCGCACGCACCAACACCGGCTTCGTGATTCCACGGGTATTCCAGGACGACACCGCCGAAGACCGCTTGGCTGTACAACCGGCACTGGCCGGGATCGACATGTACCCGCTGTCCAAGTACGACGGCAAGGCCAAACGACGCGACTGGAGGCAACAGCCGAAATTCCCCGCTCAGGGCGCCGAAGGCAACGCCGAAACCAAGTGGGTGACACCGGAGACGTTCTTCGACGAGCTGCCGGCCCTGCTCAAGGACGCCAAGCCTTTGCCGGGCGAAGAGGCTCGTTACGCGCAAATGTCTGCCCTGGCGGCCATCGCCAAGGCCGATCCGAAACTTCGGGCCGCGATGATCGACGAAGCGAGAAAAGCCGACAGCGAAGTGATCGACCCGTTGTTGCAGTTCCGCAACTATGGCCTGCAATTACCGGATCACTGGAGCACCGTGAACAATGGTGCAGCCTTTGGCACGGACTACTTCACCCGTACGGCGGTGGCGCGTTCGAATATTTTCGTGAACCCGCAGAAAGAAACCAAATACTTCTACCAGGACCTCGACCAGAACGGTTTGCGCCTCAATGGCCGGTACGGCTACAGCGTGACGTTCGCCAAGGGCAAGCTGCCGCCGGTCAAGGGTTTCTGGTCACTGACGCTGTACAACGAACAGCACTTCTTCTCACCCAATGAGCTGAAGCGGTACTCCATCGGCACCAAGAACAAATCCCTGCAAACCAACCCTGACGGGTCGCTGACGCTGTATGTGCAGAGCGAGTCGCCGGGCAAAGACAAGGAAAGCAACTGGTTGCCTGCGCCAAAAGACGCCGACTTCTCGTTGTACATCCGCGCCTACTGGCCGCAAGCCGACGCCCTCGACGGTGACTGGACCCCGCCGCCGGTGGTGAAGGCCAACTGACCGAGGCTGGAGGTCAAATTATTCAAGCTCGTGAGCCACGACGGCTCACCGAGTGTCCTTCCGGGCGGCAACTTGCTGCCGCTCGTCAGCGAGTCAGCACCTTTCGCCGTGCCTGCGCTTCCAACGCTCTATACCCCTCGAATGGATGGCGCCCCGTCATGAACAGAAAAATAGCCGTACTTACGCTGGCAAGCTTGTTGTCGATGGGCTCATTTTCAGCGCTGGCAGCCGAGAAGAATGTTCATGAGCACACCCTCCCCCCGGATGCTGTTCCGGGCGTCAACACGCCTCAAGGGCCTGAATCGAATGAGGAGAAGTCCGACAAAAAAGGCGAAGAGGCGGCAGGTTCAAATTCGGGGGCGCAAACACATGAAACGGAAAAAGACGCGGCGTCGTCGAGCCGTTCGATGGACGAAGTCCAGAACTGAGACCGTATGTTCGGCTGCCCGAGGCGAATTCGGAGAATAGATCAAGCAGGAAAGAGTCGCCCCTTTTCAGCCCCCTCGCGTGATGCGGGGGGCTGGAGGCAGGTGATTAGTATTTGATGTCTCGCGCGGTGTCACGGTTGTCCTGCTTGGTGCTGCGCTTGTCCTGGCGACAGTCGTTGCGGCTCTTTTCATCGCCTTCCTTGCATTCTTCCTTGACCTCTCGGGATGCGTCGCGCCCTTCCTGCTTGGTATCTCGCGATTCCTGTCGCTGGTCTGCCTGATCGGTCGCGTAGGCCTGCGTCGGCAACCAGGTACCGCCCGCGGCAATGGCCAAAGTGGCCAGGGCTGTCAGATAAAACGTGCGAATCATGATTTACCTCCTTCCAGAGTCATCAATCAGTTCTTGCCTGGTCGGCAATGCCGATTCTTCTCTGTAGGAGCGAGCAGGCTCGCTCCTACAACAGCAGCATGACCTCAGGGGATTTAACGATAGGTCGACATAGGCCGTCCCACAAGGAAGTCGCTTCCCGCCGGTCGCGAAACCTCCACAAACCCTAGGCACTCACCAGTGCACTGGCCAACAATGCCTCCAGCCCCATCGGCTTGGAAAAGTAGTAACCCTGGGCCTGCCCGGCGCCTATTTCACGCAGCAGCTCCAGTGTCGCTTTATCCTCGACACCTTCGGCCACCACACTCAGGTCCAGGGACTCAGCCATCCGCACAATCGCCCGGACAATGGCGCGGCTGCGAGCACTGGTGGTCAATTCGAGGATGAACGACTTGTCGATCTTCAAACCGCTGAACCGGTATTGATGCACATAGCTCAGGGATGAAAACCCGGCACCGAAGTCATCGAGCACCACCGACATACCGTTGTCGGCCAGTTGCTGCATGGTCAGCCGGGCAATGGCCGGCTCGGCCACCAGCGCCCCTTCCGTCAGTTCCAGGCAGATCCGTGACGGCGCGACCCGATGCCGCTCCAACAAGGCAAGCACCTCTGCGGCGAACTCGGGGCGCGTCATGCTGTAGCTGGAGCAATTGACGTGCACCGCAGGCCAATTGGCGTGCTCGGGCTGTGCAAGGATCACGGCGATGCTGGTGAGCATGTACAGGTCCAGGCGACCGATCAGGCGCAAACCTTCGACATCGGGCAAGAACTCGCCCGGCGCGATCACCCGGCCGCCCGGTTGATGCCAGCGGATCAACGCCTCAAGGGCCAACAGCTCGCCGGTTTCGACGCTGACAATCGGCTGGAAATACGGCAGCAGTTCGTCGGTCCGTTTAAGCGCGTTGCGCAAGGCGCCTTCACGCTCGACCTGGTCAGAGACTTCACGGCGCACTTCCTGGTTGAACACGGCGTAACTGTCGCGTCCGGCGCTCTTGACCCGATACATTGCCGCATCGGCATCGCGCAGCAGGTCGGCGGGCTCGTCATGGAACTGCGTGTCGGCGCTGACAATACCGATGCTGCAGGACGAAAAGACTTCATAGCCATTGATGAAAAACGGCAGGTCAAACGCCACCAGGATCCGTTCGGCGATTTCGATCATCACATCCAGCGGCGCCTCGGGCGCGAGCACCGAAAACTCATCGCCCCCCAAACGAGCCAACATGTCGGCTTCGCGCAGGCACCCGCGTAACCGGTGGGCAGCCTGCATCAACAGCAGGTCGCCAAAATGGTGGCCGAGGCTGTCGTTGACCATTTTGAAACGGTCGAGGTCGATGAACATGACCGCCAGGTGCCCACCTTCGCTGAGGAACTGCGACCAGGCCAGATTGAGGCGCTGTTGCAGGTAGGTGCGATTCGGTAGCCCGGTCAGCGCATCGTGAGAGTTTTCGTGTTGCAGCTTGGCATTGGCGTGATCGAGTTCGCGGGTGCGGTTCTGCACCCGGGCCTCCAGCCTGAGATTGGCGGCATGAATCGCTTCGGCGGCCGTACGCCGCGACAACGCGGTATCAATGTGGCGCGACACAAACGTCAGCAGTTCCTGGTCACGCAGGGTATAGCGCACCGGTGAGGTATAGCTTTGCACCGCCAGCATGCCCCGCACCACATCGCCATCGAACAATGGAATGCCCAGCCAGGAGAAGGAGCGGACAGACTCATGGGCCCGTTCAATTTCACCCTGCGCAGCCAAGCGCTCAGCCTCGTCTGCGTCAATCAGGCACGGACGACGCTGGCGGATAACGTACTCCGTCAAACCCCGTCGCCCACGCCGAGCCATCGGACGGGTCGTCTGCCGCTCATCGACGTAATAGGGAAAGGTCACTTCACCGGTCGCGTCCTCGAACAGTGCAATGTAAAAGTTCTGCGCGAACAGCAGTTCGCCGACGATGCCATGCAGTGTTTGAAACAGCTCAGCCATATCGCCCGGCCGGCTCGACAGCTCGGCAATCTGGAACAACGCGCTCTGTAGATGTTCGGCACGCTCCCGTTCCGCCACTTCCTGACGCAATGCGTCGTTGAGCGCCGACAGCTCCAGGGTGCGACGCATCACCGTCTGCTCCAGATCCTCGCGGTGCAGAATGCGGTCCAGCGCCATGGCCACGTGGCGGGCCACCACCAGAAACAGCGCGCGGTCTTCAGCGCTGTAGGTACGAGAAACGTCGTACACCTGCATCGCCAGCATGCCGAACACGTCATCCGAAGCGTTTTTCAGCGGAGCGCCCATCCAGAACTCCGGACGATCACCCACACAATGGAAACGGTCCTCGACCTGAGCCGCAAGAATACCGGCGGAGTCGATCAGCAACGGCTGGCCGGAGGTCAACACCTGGCCGGTCAACGACAAGTGCGTCATGTCGAGATATTCGTAATGCTCGGCTTCCACGGCATCAACGTCGATGATGTCGACGTAATACGGGTAGTCAATCTTGCCGGTGTGCGGGTCATACAGGGCGAGATAGAAGTTCTCGGCGTCGATCAGGCTGGCCAGCAGTTGGTGAACACCGACCAGGAACACAGACCGGTCGCGGGTCGAACTGGCCAGGTAGGTAATTTCATACAGCACACGCTGAGTAATCTGCGCACGGGCAAGGGAATTGGTCTGAACCTCCATCCCCAGGCGCCGGGCAAACTCGGCGAGCGCCGGTTCCTCGGCATCATTGACTGGCGCCAATAACCAGCCCAGAACACTTTCACCTTTACCGGTCGGCCAGCGCTGCAAGCGCCGGGTCGCGCAGAAAGCATCGAATGCTTCATTGGCGACGTTTGATGGCCACTGCGCCTGCGGGTCGCCCTGCCCGAGCAGATGCATTTGCTCACCGGCGCGGTAAACCACCCACGCGCGGGTATGGTCCCAGCTGCGCGCTGAGTCGAGTAATTGTTCGATCGTGTTCTCATTGCCAGCGCAGACCGTGCCGACACCCTCGCAGTCTGTGGATTGCCACGGGAATTGGGTCATGTACGAAAACTCATCTGCACTCCCTGAGCCAAAAACCGGCGATGCGCGCTGACTCAATACTAGCCGTGCGCCATCGAGCTTCCCGTTTAAAGCTAATAAAGTTTTTTATCAATGACTTTGTTCACTTTAGTAGCAATTTTGGGACCGACATAACGCCCCCGGCTCTGACATCAGTAATCAATCCAACTGGCGCGAATCATGCCTGTTTGAACAGGGTGAAGTCGGTGCTGACTATGTGGACGACACTTTTGGAGTGAGCCTCCTCAATGCCTGCCTCGATAATCGAATGCTAATTGATGAACCGTCGAGGTCAGGTATGACGAGCGCAACTACCGAACAAGTCAGCCCACGTACGCTGAGAAAAGTGATTGTGGCCGCCGGCATCGGCAATTTCGTCGAGTGGTTCGACTTCGCGGTCTATGGTTTTTTGGCCACCACCATCGCCCAGCAATTTTTCCCCAGTGGCGACGCCAGTGCCGCGCTGCTGAAGACCTTTGCGGTATTCGCCGTGGCGTTTGCGTTTCGGCCCCTTGGCGGGATTTTCTTCGGCATGCTGGGCGACCGGATCGGCCGCAAGCGAACCCTGGCGATGACGATCCTCCTGATGGCCGCTGCGACGACCTTGATCGGTCTATTGCCCAGCTATGCCGCAATCGGGGTGATGGCGCCGATTCTTCTGTCGTTGATCCGTTGCGCCCAGGGCTTCTCCGCCGGGGGCGAATACGCAGGGGCCTGTGCGTACCTGATGGAGCATGCACCGAGCGATAAACGCGCCTGGTACGGCAGCTTCATTCCGGTGTCGACATTTTCCGCCTTCGCATCGGCAGCGGTGGTGGCCTACGCACTCGAGGCGTCACTCTCCGCCGAAGCGATGGGCAGCTGGGGCTGGCGTCTGCCATTCCTGATTGCGGCGCCGCTGGGCCTGGTGGGCCTTTACTTACGCTGGAAACTGGATGAGACACCGGCATTCCAGGCGGTGACTGAGGAGCATGCCGTCGCCCACTCTCCCCTCAAGGAAACATTGCGCAATCATGGTGCGGCGATCTGCTGCCTGGGCGCCTTTGTGTCACTCACCGCACTTTCGTTTTATATGTTCACCACCTACTTCGCGACCTACCTGCAAGTTGCGGGTGGCCTGAGTCGTGCCACTGCGTTGCTGGTGTCACTGATTGCGTTGCTGTTCGCTGCGGCGATCTGCCCGCTGGCCGGGCTGTATTCAGACCGGTTCGGACGTCGAATGACGGTGGTGACGGCTTGCGTGCTGTTGATGGTGGTCGTGTACCCCTCGTTCCTGATGGCCAGTTCCGGTTCGTTCGCAGCGTCCGTCGTCGGCGTGATGCTCCTGGCGGTCGGAGCGGTGTTGTGCGGCGTGGTCACAGCGGCCCTGCTGTCAGAAACCTTCCCGACCCGCACGCGATACACCGCCTCGGCGATCACCTACAACATGGCGTACACCCTTTTTGGCGGCACCGCACCGCTGGTGGCCACGTGGCTGATCACCACCACCGGCAGCAACCTGTCGCCAGCGTTCTATCTGATCGCGATTGCGTTGCTCGCGCTGGCCGGCGGACTGGCACTGCCAGAGACGTCACGGATCTCCCTGCATGACATTGCGTCGCCAGAAAAAGGCGTGGGTGTGAACGCTACGGTTGAAACGTAAAAGAGCGAAGACGGTGCCCTTGCGGCCAGGCGAGCCGGACGCTGGGCCGATCGAGGTTTGAGCCAACGGGTGACCGGTATGGCGCTGGTGCTGCTGACGCCAGGCCTCAAAGGCCACTTCAACTGATTTGGCGCAATAACGGCGCCGAAATGTGTCATCAAATGAAAAGTGGATGTCGTCGAATGCGTGGTCTACCGCAAGGAAAACCGCGTAGAACGAAGCCTGAGGCACGGGTACTTGTCCGGTACCGCCGCTCTGCCAGTTCTGATTTACATGCTCTGACTCATACTAATAATCCGAAAAGGAATTGCACTCTATGCGAGTGAATCTGCCCGTTACCGAGCATGAAAGAACCTTCCCCGCCGACCAGCGATTGATCTCCACGACCGACCTGGACAGCCGCATCACCTACTGCAACGACGCCTTCGCCGACATCAGCGGTTTCACTTACGACGAATTGGTCGGTCAGACGCATAACCTGGTTCGACACCCCGACATGCCACCCGGGGTGTTTGTTCATATGTGGCACACCATCAAGCAAGGCAAGCCCTGGATGGGCATTGTGAAAAACCGCTCGAAAAATGGTGATTTCTATTGGGTCAGTGCCTACGTCACGGCCATCTATGAAAACGGACGCTTGAGTGGTTACGAGTCCGTGCGCTCGGTGCCCACCCGCGACCAGGTCCGTCGGGCAGCCGCCCTCTATGCCAGGATGCGGGCCGGCAAGCCGATCGTTGCCCGGAGCGCGCGGATTCTGCGCCCCCTGAAAAACGGTTGGCCATTGGTGGTAGCTGGCGGTGCTTCACTGCTGGCTCAACACTTGTTACCCGACGCTGCGGCTCAGGGCGTGCTGGTAGCGAGTCTGTGTATTGCCTGGTACTTGATCGAGTCCCGGCAGCGCAGCGCCATTGAGCGCACCTTGGCCGAGCACCCGAAAGCATTTTCCGATCCGCTGGTTGCGCTCACCTACAGCGACAACCATGGTCCCCAGGGTCGACTGGACATGGCCATGCTCAGTGAGGAAGCGCGATTGCAGACAGCCCTGACCAGGCTGGTCGATGCGGTGGTCAACGTGAAGGCCAAGGCGTCCCAGTCATCCGAACTTTCCGGTTCGCAAGCGCAGTCGCTGGATCGTCAGCGCAATGAAACGGATCAGTCTGCCGCTGCCATTTCGCAGATGGCGGCCACCAATCAACAAGTGACGGAAAACGTCATCAGTACGGCGCATGCCGCATCCGAAGCCGATCAGTTGACCAAAGACGGCCGTCAACTGGCCCAGCAAAGCCTGAGCGCCATGGAAGCCATGAATGAGGCCGTCAACGACATCGGCCAGGCAGTCAACACGTTGGCGAGCGAGACGCAATCGATCGGCACGGTCGTGGATGTCATCACGTCCATTGCCGAACAGACCAATCTGTTGGCGCTCAATGCGGCAATCGAGGCCGCCCGGGCAGGCGAGCAAGGACGAGGTTTCGCGGTGGTCGCCGACGAGGTGCGTTCCTTGGCTCAGCGCACTCGCACCTCTACCGAGCAGATCCACGGCATCATCACCTCACTGCATGTCGGCGTTGATCGCGCCGTTTCATCGGCCAGCAAAGGTGAGCAGATTTCCCGCGAGAGCATGCAGCGTGTCGAAGCGGTGCAGGCGGCCCTGGTCGGTATCAGCCAAGCCGTGAGTCGCATCACCGAGATGAGCCAACAGATGGCGTCGGCATCCGAAGAACAGAGCCACGTGACGGAAGACATCAATCAACAGATCACCCGAATCGCTCAACTCTGTGATCACAGTGCCGGACAAGCCGAGCAAGGCGCAGCAATCAGCCAGGACCTTGAGGCAATGGCCGATTATCTGCACGGCCTGGCCGAGCGCTTCAACCGATAGCCATCGCAGGCACCTCCCTCCCCGCATCCAGCTGTCTAAACCGCAGCTGACATGCCCGCGCATGAGTTGGCGGCTGTCATTGATAGCCAAGCGACTGTCGTCAAATGAAAAGCGCCCCCTATTCGGGGGCGTTTTAATGTCCGCACTAAAAAGCTCCGCCTGAGTCACGCGATGTTTGGTACGCCGAGCAGGAGAATAACAATATGAAATTCGTGAAAAGTCTTGTGACTGCTTCATTCCTGACGACACTGGCCTTTGATGCACAGGCCTTGGTAACGAGTCAGGAAGCGTCTGAACTGGGCGCCCGCCTCACTATGGTGGGGGCTGAAAAAGCCGGGAATTCCGATGGTTCCATCCCGGCATACAGCGGAGGCCTGACCACTGCGCCGACCGGTTTCAAGACCGGTGACAGCATGCGCCCGGACCCCTATGCAGGCGAGAAACCGCTACTGGTCATCAACGGCAAGAACGTTGATCAGTACAAGAGCATGTTGACGGAAACCACCGTCACATTGGCCAAGCGTTTCCCCGACTACCGCATCGATGTTTACCCGACCCACCGCACGGCATCGCTGCCGCAGGCGGTGCTGGACAATAGCCGCAAGAACGCCACCGACGCCAGGTCACTCAACGGCGGGCTAGCGTTCGATAATGTATTGCCCGGTGTGCCGTTCCCGATTCCGCAATCGGGTGCCGAGGCGATGTGGAATTTCCTGCTGCGCTACCAGGGCGTCAACACCCGTTCCAAGTACGATTCCTGGAGTGTCGACTCGGCGGGCGTGCCGAGCCTGGCTGTCACCGGCGAGGCATTTGTCTCGTTTCCGATTTACGAGAACATGTCGAAACCGATCAACAACTCCGACATCTACTACCAGTTGAAACTGTCCTACACCGGGCCTGCGCGGCGTGCCGGCGAGTCGATCATGCTCAAGAACGCCACCAACCCACTGCAGCGTCCCGGTCGCGCCTGGCAGTACATGCCGGCCCAGCGCCGGGTCAAACAGATTTCGATCCTGGCCTACGACACCCCGAACCCCGGCACCGCCCGTGCCCTGGAACTGTATGACTGGACGCTGGTGGGCAAGAAAGAAATGATCGTGCCCTACAACACGTACAAACTGACCTATGCCCGGGATGCCAAGTCGCTGACCACCCCCAACTTCATTTCCCCGGACTTCGTACGCTGGGAAAAACACCGGGTCTATGTCGTGGAAGGCAACCTCAAGCCGGGCGCAAAGCACATCTACCAGAAACGCCGCTTCTACCTGGATGAAGACACTTGGGCCGCCGTCGCCTCCGATCAGTTCGACACCCGTGGTCAGCTTTACCGTGGTTCCTTCGCATTCCTCAGCCAGAGCTATGACGAGCAGGTCCCGGATGCCACGCCGTTCATGACGTACGACCTGTCCCTGGGCACCTACAACATCAACGGCGTGGTCGGTCCCCATGGCGGAATCCACTACATCCAGCCGTTATCGACGGCGCAGTGGGTACCGGAATCCATGGCGGGCGCCGGCGTTCGCTGACGCGGATCGGCCCCGCCGATGCGTTACCTTTTCGAGCATAAGATGAACATGTCATTGCCATCATCGAACAGGTAACGCGTCTGCGACAACGACCGCACCCAGTAGCTCAGGCTGCTGTCGGGGCGAAAAATAAACATGCTCAACCTGCCTGACAAATCAGCAATCGGGCTGTCGGCTTCGCCCTTGGCACCGCGCATCACATTGAGCTGCAAGCGCTGCTTCTGTTGAGCCACTTCAAAGGCACTGTTGCGGTGGATCGTGCCGATTTCAGCCCCGGTTTCGGCATCGACCAATTGGGCGATCATGCGCATATGGCTGATCCCGCCGGGGCTCAAATCCAGCCTGAAACGCGTCGTCAACCAGGCCGGACGCACGCCGGAAAACGCTTCATGCGCGCTCTCCCCCGTGCACCAAAGGTCCAGCCGCGCATCACGCTCTGCTGTCCACCGGCCCAGCGCCACACCCAACAGCCCCAGAACCACGAAGGCCAGGCACCACGCTGCATTTTCCGCGCGTCTAGTCATTTTGTTTTACGCCTATGCAGCGGCTGTCGGCGTTCTCCAGTTCGCCATCGCACAGGATCTGATCCGCCCCACGACGCGACGGTAACAGGTACAGGTGGATGTTTTGCGCCGAGAGATCCAGCAACTCCGCCAGTTTTCGACTGTGCTCGACCATCCGTTGCAGATGGGGCGCTGCCAGAATTTGCACGTCTTGAGCCGAACGATGCACGTGCACGTCCCCCATGGTCACGGGCGCAGTGAATTCGGGCGCTGGCGCATCAACGGACAGTCCCCATCCCAGGTTGCCCAGCAGGAATGCCAACGCGCCCCACACGGGCAACGCGAGCCATAGGCCCCAACGCCGTTGCGGTGTCACAGGACTTACGGGCGATGGCGCAGGATCGGTGTCGGCCGCGGCGTGTGTCGGCGGCATCGACGGGCACGCAATCACCTCTTCTGCCTGATCGACCGGGCTTGCCAGCGGCGGTGCATCAATGGGGATCGCGCTTTCAACGGCATGCGCGTTATCGATTGGCAGGCCCGGCCACTCCTCGACGCGCACACCATCCGAGAGCTTGTAACCGATGCGGGGCAGCGTCTGGATGAAGTCCCGATCAGGTTGCAGTTTCTCCAACGCCAACCGCAACTGGCGGACCACCTGGGCCAGGCTGTTGTCGGTCACTTCCAAACCGTATTGGCCCCATGCCCCGGACATCAGATCGCGTTTGCGCACCACGGAACCACCGGACCTGAGCAGCATCGCCAGGCAACGGCTAGCGATTGCACCTACCCGCAAGGGCTCTTCACCAGCGGTATCAAGCCGAAACAAGAGGAAATTGTCTTCGTCGAATACCAGTTGTTTATCAATTAGCACGAGGCCCATAGCGCCTTTCCATACTTGGCAATTCAACAGTCTGGTAATTCAAGTCTGCTTTGCGGTCTTTAGCAATGTTGTCCCGGATTTGACGGCAATCGATTGAGCTTTGGTGAAGCACTTTCGTTTAGATCGACAGAACGAATCGACACTCGCCCGCTGTTTTGTCGGTACAAGCAGGTTGCTCAAGCAGGAAGCCGCATCGATCAAGCACTTTTCTGGAGCCGACATTTTCCTCAAACACGTAAGCCACCAGCTGCGTTAGTTGCCAGCGTACCTTGGCCTCCTGGATCAAATATCGAAGCGCCAGGGTGGCAAGCCCCTGCCCGCATGCGCCCTGATCGATCCGATAACCGACTTCCGCGCGGCCCGTCAGTGCGTTTATGCACTTCAGATTGGCGCGGCCCACTATCCGCTCGTTGGCGTCTTCGATAACGAATGGGTGCCAGGCGCCCACTGCAAACCCGGACAAATAGCCTTCGATATGCTCGGCGACACCCTGCTCGGAGTAAAAATCGAGGTCGCGCGCATCGATATGCGATTCGAACCATGCGCGGTTATGCGTTTCGAACGCCAGCAGCGCCTCAACATCGGTACGTTTGAGCTCGCGAACGCGAAATGACTTCATTCAACACATCTCCATTTTTTGCGGCTGCATTTAATCGGCTCGCCGGGCTGCATTAATGCGCTATACCCAATAACGCCATCACGCAATTGATCCTCTACTGGAGGTTGGCAATGCGGCACTGTTGATCGCGACGAGCCTCACCGGCACCGTGACCGTCGTGGTCGATCAAACCAACGTTGACTTTTACATCACCGGCGTACCCACCGGAACCCTCTTGCCCCAGCAAACCCGGCCCCGTCGCGTATGCGATGAACGATAAGGTCATCACCAAAAGCGTCGCAGCCGGGCGCAAACCCGGCCGAATGCTGTCAGGGCCGCTCCGGCGGTTCGAGCTGATCCAGCGCCCGGTTCACCGCCAACTCTCCCAGCATGATCACTTGTGCGATGCCCAGCAGCGCGTTGCGCCTGGGCCCGTCGATCTGGTCCGCCAGATCCATGGTCATGACATTGGCCGACGCCAGCGACTCGCAGGCATGGGCCAGCAGGGTTTCGATATCAAGCGTTGGGTCGACGATGAACATGGAGTTGAGCGTACGCGGGATGGCCATGATGCTGGCGCCCAAGTCGAGTGTGTTGTTGGTGGTTTCGTTGGGGGATGCGGGGTCGGTGTCTGGGGGGTTGGGGGTGACTTTGAACATAGTTGGAATTCCATATGTGATTATCGGAGCCCTCACCCTCGCTACCAAACGTAAGGTGGTGGCCATACGAAGGTTGGTAGACCGGCCACATGGAAAACCGGCGCACCCGAGGGCGCCCTGCGCATGGCCACCATAAAACAGAGCCCCGAAAAGCGGCTGCATTAGGTGACGCTATACGCCATATGGGACGGGCTACCAAACCCGATCGCTGCTGTTTTTTCAGCGACCGGCAAACGATAAAACCCGGCGCCAAGGCGCACAAGCCGGCGGATTCTGGCGTAGCTGTAGGCAACTACGCAAGCTGCTGTAGCTTGCGAGAAGTAACGCCCTACCCCCCTTAAACAAACCTGCAATCACATATACCTGTAGGAGCAAGCTTGCTCGCGATAGCGGTCTATCAGACACATAAATACTGCATGTGCCACCGCCATCGCGAGCAGGCTCGTTCCTACAGGGGATGTTGGTGACCGTCCTCGATATAAAGCTGCAAACACAAAAACCTGTAGGAGCAAGCTTGCTCGCGATAGCGGTCTGTCAGACACATAAATACTGAATGTGCCACCGCCATCGCGAGCAGGCTCGCTCCTACAGGGGATGTTGGTGACCGTCCTCGATATAAAGCTGCAAACACAAAAACCTGTAGGAGCAAGCTTGCTCGCGATAGCGATCTATCAGACACATAAATACTGAATGTGCCGCCGCCATCGCGAGCAGGCTCGCTCCTACAGGGGATGTTGGTGACCGTCCTCGATATAAAGCTGCAAACACAAAAACCTGTAGGAGCAAGCTTGCTCGCGATAGCGGTCTGTCAGACACATAAATACTGCATGTGCCACCGCCATCGCGAGCAGGCTCGCTCCTACAGGAGGGTTGGGTGAATGTCAGCTCAAGGATTGATCTGATACCCCTTGCCCTGCAGACAACTGTTGTAGGCCGTCGTGGTATTGGCCGCCGAGGTTTTCTCCTCTTCGCGGCGATCCTGACGTTGACGCGAACCACCGACAACCATGCCGGCCGCCGCAGTCTCCTTGGCCCGGTCCTGGCGCACTTCCTGTTTCACATCACTGTCCACACGATCATCAAACTCCTCGTGCTGATTGCTGCGCACGCCCGATGCCACGGCACCTGCCGCCGCCCCCGCCGCCGCGCCCTTGGCCCGCCCACCGGACGACGAAGAAGTCGTCGAGGCGCTCTGACTGTTGGCGATGTTCTGGCATTCGGTCATGTCCGTCTGTGTTTGCTGCGAACTCTGCCCCTTCAACGGCACAACCGTCTGGGCCCATACCGGGGCACTCAAAATCGACAATACGACGCACAGGCTAACCGGTGAAAACCTTTTCATGATGAGCTCCGACAGGGCTGCCGCACAGGGCAAGCCTTGGGTTCAATGGCAAACGGCAAGCGACCACACGCGTCGCCATGCCGATCAAGTGAAACAACCATTAAGTGTAGTTCACTGCCGCTCACCTTCCGCTCCGTCGATCAGGCGTCTATACAGAAATACGGGTTTACAGCGCCTCAATACGCGAAAACTTAAAACGATCCACCTACCAGTTCTGCTAGTACCCACCCCTAACAATCGGGCCGATACTGAAGCACCGCCAGACATTGGAAGACAGGAACACAACCGATGCCTACCTCACCGAACACCTTGCTCTGCCAGTATCGATATGACCCATTAGACCGCCTCATCGGACAGATGCAGTCAGGGACGCCTGTCCACCAACGCTTCTACTGCAAAAGCCGCCTGGCGACGGAAATACAAGGGGCAACTGGCCGCTCCATCGTCCAGGCCGGCGACCAGTTGCTGGCGCAACAACAGCGTCAAGGCGATGCGCTCGACACCACGCTACTAGCTACAGACATGCAACGCTCGGTCTTGCAAACAATCAAACCCAACCCTCCACGCCAACCCATCGCCTATTCCCCCTACGGACATCATCCTGCTGAAAGCGGTTTGACCAGTTTGCTGGGCTTCAACGGTGAACGATGGGATCCGGTGACGGGGTGTTATTTGTTGGGGAATGGGTATCGGGCGTTTAATCCGGTTTTGATGCGGTTTAATAGCCCGGATAGTTGGAGCCCGTTTGGGAAGGGAGGATTTAATTCGTATGCTTACTGCTTAGGTGACCCCGTCAACTTCTTTGATCCCAATGGGCATCTTCGCATATCCTCAGTGGCAAAATTTATATTCTGGAAATATAGAGCAGGAGCAAGGGCAGTACAGCGCACGAGAACGATCTTCATAGGCTGGGAAAAGATGACTTTAAATTCAAATATAACAGGAAAACAATCTGTAAGCGCCCGAACACAAATAGCAACTCTGTCGCGCGTAATGGACAATATCTTCTCAAAAAACTCCAGATATCTTAGCGAAATTAAAATTGCACAAACGAAAGCTGATATGGATTATAAATTATTGGGAATCAGACCAGAACAAAATGATCGACTAAAATTACTAAATAGCATAAAGGCAAACCAGAGTGAGTTTGATAGCTCCGGACTGGAGTTCTCTATCGAAAAACTAGAAGACATGGTCGATGGGATATTCGACCCAAGGTTGCCGTTAATTGACCGTCCATCCCAAAACACGGCCAAAGTATATAAAAAGGAACTTCTTACATTCATTGACACTGATCGTGCTGGTTACTACGAAGCGATGGTTCGAATTAGAGACGAGCACTTCAACGTATGCGTCCGGGCATCACGCTTTGCGTAATTAACCCGGCTGCCACTTATGCGGAAGCAACTGCTCTATTTCACTCGCCCGCTGTGTCGGCAAGCGCGTGAGAACATCCTTTAGATAAGCATACGGGTCATGACCATTCAGCCGCGCAGACTGAATCAAGCTCATGATCGCCGCAGCCCGTTTTCCGCTGCGTAGCGAGCCGGTGAGTCGAGCGAGCAAGCTCGCCCTTTAGCTTTGCAAGACCAGGTCAATAAAAATCAAACCTTCACAGGGGATACAACTGTTCATCAAACTCCGCCAACTTCGGAAACACCAACACCTGCTCATCACTCAAATGCTGCAACCGTTGCCCATACTCAACCAAAAACTGCTGCCGCGCGTCTTCACTGATATACGGCACATGCCAAGCCACAAACGGTTGCAGCACCTCAAACCCCACATAAGCCAGCGTCCCACGCAAAATCGGCCGCAACATATCCTCCAGCGGCCCATGAATCGCGCCTTCGCCGAACATATGCTCACGCCCGCCCAACGTGACGGTCACCAGCGCCTTCTTCCCCGCCAACCCGCCCTGATCGTAAAAGCGCTTGCCGCCGTAGCAAATGCCCGACACCAGCACCCGATCGATCCAGCCCTTGAGCATGGCCGGGGCGGAGAACCAGAAGATCGGGAAGTTGAGGATCAGCAGGTCGGCCCACAGCAGTTTGTCGAGTTCGGCCTGGATGTCTGCCGCGAGCGACTGGCTTTTCACGCCCAGGCGTTGTTCCAGGGCATAGACCAGGTATTCCGGATTTTCCCGGTTGGAGAAGTCGGCGTCGCTGGCCACCGGGTTCCAGTTCATTTTGTACAGGTCGCTGACCTGCACTTCGTGGCCCTGGGCTTCGAGGGTGGCGACGGCCTGGTCACGCAAGGCTGCGGTGAAAGATTGCGGCTCCGGATGGGCGTGGACGATCAGTACTTTCATGGGGGTTCCTTAGCATTGTTCCAGCGTATCGGTTGAAGGTGTGGAGTAGCGATATCGTGGGTAATGAACGGTTTGAATCGACAACCGTCACACCTGAATCGCCTTCACTTCGACGAACTCGTTCAGCCCCTCCTCGCCCCATTCTCGCCCGTTACCCGACTGTTTGTAGCCACCGAACGGCGCGTGATAATTGAACGCCGCACCATTGAGGAAACACTGACCGGCGCGCAGCTGACGCCCCAGTTGCAAGGCGCGCTCAGGGCTGCCGGCCCAGACACCGCTGGACAAGCCGAACGGTGAGTCGTTGGCGATCTGGACCGCTTGCGCCTCATCGTTGTAGGGAATCAGGCACAGCACCGGGCCGAAGATTTCTTCCTGGGCGATGCGCATGCGGTTGTCGACGTCGGCGAACAGCGTCGGGCTGACATAGAAGCCGCGCTCGAATGCAGGCGCGGCATCACCGCCACACAGCAGCCGCGCACCTTCCTCCTGGCCGACCTTGATGTAGTCAAGCACCGTGCGTTTTTGCCCGGCCGAGCACATCGGCCCGAGAAAGCTGTGTGGGTCGAGGGGATCGCCCATGCGCAAGCGGAGGGTTTCTTCGAGTGCCAGTTCCACGGCTTCGGCATAACGACTGGCCGGCAACAGCATGCGGGTCAACGCCGTGCAGGTCTGGCCGGAGTTGATCATCACGTCCTGCACGCCGTAGCGCACAGCGGCAGCCAGGTCCGCATCCTCGGCAATCAGCAGCGCCGACTTGCCACCCAGTTCCAGGCACACACGCTTGACCGAAGGCGCCGCCGCTTGCGCAACCCGCACGCCTGCGCCGGTCGAACCGGTAAACGACACCATGTCCACGTCCGGGTGTTTGGCCAAGGCTTCACCGACTTTCGAACCCGGCCCGCTCACCAGGTTGAAAACCCCGGCCGGCAGGCCGATGTCTTCGATCATCTGTGCCAGCAGGAACGCGTGCAGGGGCGTTTCCTGGCTCGGCTTGACCACCACCGTGCAACCGGCGGCGAGTGCTGGCGCGAGTTTGCCGATCAACTGATGCAGCGGGTAATTCCACGGATTGATGAATGCGCAGACACCGACCGCTTCGCGGATCACCAGCGAGTTACCGACTTCGCGCACTTCGTCCATCAACCCGGCGAGTTCGACGTATTGCTCAAGGCCAGCGATCGGTCCGTCGACCTGCACCGAGCGGCACCATTGCACCGGCATGCCCAGTTCCGTGGTGATGACTGCGGCCATCTCATCGGCGCGCTTGCGCAGTTGATCGGCCAGAGCGCGGATGTAGCCGGCCCGCTCGCTGGACGGCGTGCGTGACCATGAATCGAACGCCCGACGTGCAGCCGCCACGGCGTTTTCGACGTCGAGTTCGTCCCCCAGCGGAACACTGCCGCAGACTTCTTCGGTGGCCGGGTTGATCACCTCGGCGACACCCTGCCCCGACGGTTTTTGCCAGCGGCCATTAATAAACAGTGCCTTGTGATCAAGCATCGACCAACGCCTCCATCAGTTCTTCAGCACAACGGGCAATACGCTGGCAGGCATCGCGCAGCGGTTCGGCGCCGACCACCAGGCCAAGGCGTATATGCCCCGCCGCGCTCGGCCCGAAGGCTTCGCCCGCCAGGACCGACACGCCGTGACGATCCAGCAAGCGGTCGGCAAACGCTTGGGCACTGAGCCCGGTTTCGCGGATATCGACCATCACGAACATTCCGCCATCGGGTTTCAGGGCGCGTAAGCCTGGGCAATCGGCCAGGCTGTCGCACACCAGATCGCGGCGCTGGCGATAGGCTTCGCGCATGGTGTTCAGTTCCGGCAGGTCGTTTTCCAGCGCAATGACGGCGGCGTCCTGAATGAAATCCGGCGAGCCGTACAGCATGCACAGCGCGAGGTTTTCCAGATGCGCGGCCAGGGATGGCGGCGCCACCACCCAACCGACGCGCCAGCCGGTCATGGCGTGGGATTTCGACAGGCTGTTGAGGGTCGCTGTGCGCTCGGCCATACCCGGCAGGCTCGCCGGGCTGATGTGCTCGCCTTCAAACAGCAGTTCGCTGTAGACCTCATCGGAAATCAGCCACAGGTCGTGGGCGATGCACAGCTCGGCCAAGGATTGCCACGTGCTGCGCGGCAGGCTCGCGCCGGACGGGTTGTGCGGGCTGTTCAAGGCCAGCGCCCGGGTCCGTGGCGTGATGCGCGCCGCGACGTCCTCGGGCAGCACGCGAAAACCGTTTTCCGAACGCACCGGCACCGGCACCACCACCGCGCCGCAAGCACCGAACACCGCTTCGTAGGTGACGTACATCGGCTCGGCGACGATCACTTCGTCGCCCGGGTTCAGCACGCATTGGGCCACGCTGAACAGCGCGCACTGCGCCCCGGCCAGCACGGTGACCTGATCGGCCGAGACGGTTTGGCCGCTGCGTTGCTGGTGACGTTTGGCGATGGCTTCACGCAGGGCGCGCTTGCCGCGCACCTCGGCGTAATGGGTGTTGCCATTCAGCAGGCTGTCGATAGCGCCCTGCACGATCGGCTGCGGCGTGTCGAAATCCGGATCGCCCACGGACAACAGCAGAATGTCTTCGCCTTGCTCACGCAGCGCCAGGGCGCGGTAGTGAATCTCCCACGCGGCGGCGCCGTCACCGGCGATTCGTTGAGTCAGATCGGAAAAGCGCATGGCTTCATCCCCTTGAAATGCAGATCAATGCGCACAGGCATGCTTGAGTTCAATCAGCGTCACGCCGTTGCGTTTGAAGCCGTGGCGCAAGTCGGTTTGCAACTCGGCGAGGCTTTGTGGCTGGGTCACGGTGCAACCGAAAGCGCGGCCGAGGGCAGCAAAGTCCGGGTTGCGCGGCAGTACGCCAATGGGCTCGATATCCAGGCCGATCATGTCGTCGCGGATTTGCCCCAGCGCGTCGTTGTTCCACAGCAGCACCACCAGCGGGCTGTCCAGCTCCTCGACAGCCGTGGCCAGTTCCTGGGCGGTGTAGAGGAAACCACCGTCGCCCACCAGCACCAGACCCGGCCGTTGCGGTGCGCCAAACTTGGCGCCGATGCCTGCCGGCAGGCCGTAACCCAACGTGCCGTAGCCGGTCGGGTGCAACCAGCTGCGGATGGCCAGGCTGTCGAAGGCGTAGTTGCCGGTGTAGGCCAGTTGGGTCATGTCGGTGCTGATGAACGCGTTATCCGGCAGCTCGGCAGCGATACGGTCGAGAATCGATTGATGGATCGACTGCAACGGGCCATGGCTGGCCTTGACCGCTTCACGCAGAGCGGCGACCGAGGCTATCGCAGCGCTGGCATCGCGTACCTCGGACGGCAGACGCTCAAGCAGACCACTGAGGGTTTGTTGTGCGTCGCCGTGCAAGGCAACCGCACACGGGTAGAAGTCATTGAACTTGCGCGGGTCGATGTCGACGCGCAGCAGTTCGGCGTTCAGTGGCAGGCGTTCGCGCCAGTAATCGGTGTCGGCCATTTCGGTGCCGACCGCCAGCACCACATCGGCCTCGGCGATCAGGTTCCAGCCGGGTTCTACGCACAGTGATGAACCGGCGCTCAACGGCGCATCCGGTGACATCAGGCCTTTGCCGGCGACACTGGTGAACAGTGGCGCGGCGAGACGGGTGCTGATTTCTTGCAGTTCAGAAGTCGCATTCAGCGCACCACCACCGGCGATGATCATCGGGCGTTTGGCAGCGTTGAGTTTGGCCACGGCTTGATCCAGTGCCGTGGAAGAAGCCGGGCCGCGACCCGGACGACGCACCACTTCATGGCTCCAGTCACGGGCAATCGGCGCCGACAATACGTCCAGCGGCACCGAGATGTGCACCGGGCGCGGACGCTCGCTGTCGAACACCGCGTAAGCACGGGCGATCAGTTCCGGCAGGTCTTCAGCGGTCAACGCCACGGCAGAGAACGCGGTGATCGGCGCGGTCATCGCACGCTGGTCCTGACACTCGTGCAGGCTGCCCCAGCCCTTGCCCAGGCTGGCGCTGTGGTTGACGCTGGAAATCACCAGCATCGGAATCGAATCGGCATAGGCCTGGCCAATGCCGGTGGCGGCGTTGGTCACGCCGGGGCCGGTGATGATGAAGCACACGCCGGGCTTGCCGCTGACCCGCGCATAGCCGTCGGCCATGAAGCTGGCGCCCTGTTCATGGCGGGTCAGCACGTGGCGAATGCCGCTGCCGGGTAAGCCGCGGTACAGCTCCAGGGTGTGCACGCCGGGAATACCGAACACGGTATCGACGCCGTAATTGGCCAGCAGACGCACCAACGCCTGGCCACCGGTCAAGGTTTTGCTTTGCATATTCATGTCCTCACGCATGGCCGAGGCGAATCAACGCGTCGACCGCAGTCGTGCCCTGGGCACCGACCAACAATGGGTTCACATCGAGTTCCAGCAGGTGCGCGGCGTTTTCGCAGGCGTAGTCGGCGACTGCGCGGATGGCGATCACCAAGGCGTCCAGGTCAGCAGATTCGCGACCCCGGAAACCTTGCAGCAACGGCGCACTGCGCAGGCTGAGCACGGCATTGCGGATCGCGCCGTCGGTGGTCGGCAGCAACAGGCTGCGACTGTCCTTGAGCAGTTCCACCAGAATGCCGCCTGCGCCAATCACCAACGCCAGGCCAAAATCGTCTTCGCGTTTGATGCCGACGATCAGTTCAGCCAGTGGCGGCTTGGCCATCGGTTCCAGCAACACTTGATCGAACGGCATGCCCGGCGCGTATGCGGCAATGCTGGCCGTCATTTTTTCAAGCGCAGCGCTTATTGCGGCGCCGTCCTTGAGGTTCAGCGCCACGGCACCGGCCTCGGTCTTGTGTGGCAATTGGGCGCTGACCGCTTTCAACACCAGCGGATAGCCCAGCGATTCGGCGTCTTTGGGCGCGTTAAGTACCGAGCTCAGAACGCCGTTGGGCGTTGGCAGGCCAAAGGCTTTTAACGCCTGTTTGGAATCCCATTCATTGAGCAATTGCCCTTCGCCGTGCAGCGCTTGCGGGCACAGCGGCACCAACGTCGATTCGCCCAAGGCCAGTAACGCCTGACGATTACGCTGATAGCCCGCGATGCGACCCCATGCTGCCAAGCCGTCTTCAACACCTTGCAACGCCGCCACACCTTGCGCATGCAGGCGCTCACGGGCATGGACCGGCAGCAATTCAGGGAAGGCCGAGGTGACAAAACCGGTCTTGCCGTGGCGTTGCAGTGCCGCGCAGTAAAGCTCCAGCAGCAGGTCGCATTCCTTGCGCTCGCCGGTGAACTCGGACGGGTAGTCGAGCACCAGCATTGCGGCGTCCGCTTCGGTACGCAGGGCGCTGTCGAGCATGCGGTTCAAGGCTTCGCCATCGCCCCAGATCGCCGTGGTGAAATCCAGCGGGTTGACCAGGTTGGCGTAGGTCGGCAGCACTTGTGCGAGTTCGCCGACCTGGCCGTTGTCGAGTTTCGGCAGGTCCAGCTCATTGCGTTCGGCGTAATCTGCGATCAGTCCCGCATCGCCACCGGAACAGGCCAGCGCGATCAGGCGATTGCCCGCCGGCAAGTTGCCGCACGCCGCCGCTTTCAGGGTTTCGACAAAACTCACCGGGCCGCTGACACGGATCACGCCGAGACGGTCGAACAGTGCGTCGTACAGCGCATCGGAGCCGGACAAGGAGCTGGTGTGACTCAGGGCCAGTTCGGCACCGATCTGCGACACGCCGGTTTTCAGCGCGATGATCGGGATGCCCTTCTCCAGGGCCTTGTGCGCGGCGCGGGCAAAACCCGGCACGTTCTTCAGACCTTCCAGATGCAGGCCGATGGCGGTGACGCGCGGTTCGTCGAGCAACACGTCCATCAATTCGGCCACGCCCAGTTGCGCCTGATTGCCAACCGACGCCATGTAGGCCACCGGCAGCGAGCGGTCGCTCATGGACAGGTTGTAGGCGAAATTGCCGCTCTGGGTCAGCACCGCGACGCCCTTCTCCACCGCTTTGCCGCCATGGGCCACCGGCCACAGCGCGGAACTGTGCAGGTAGTCGAGCAGGCCGTAGCAGTTGGGGCCGAGCAAGGCCATGTCGCCGGCGGCTTCCAGCAGCTTTTGTTGCAGTGCCTGCCCCTCGGCGCCGGTTTCGGCGAAACCCGAGGCGTAGCAGATCGCACCGCCTGCACCAATGGCGGCCAGTTCGGCGACGCAGGTGAGCGTCAGTTCGCGGTTGGTGGCGATAAATACCGCATCCGGCCCGCACGGCAGTTGCGCGATGCTGCGCACGCACGGCACGCCTTCGAGGTTGTCGTGCTGCGGATTGACCAGCCACATTTGCCCTTGGTAGCCGCCCTCGGCACAGCGCTTGAGTGCGCGCGCCATGCTGCGGCCGCCGACAAACGCCACGTGTTGCGGCGCGAGCATGCGTTTGAGGTTGTCACGTATGGTTTGCGACATGGGAGTTCTCCGGGCCAATCAGCGCAGCAGCGGACGCAGCAATTCACGGGAAATGATGTGGCGCTGGATTTCCGAGGTACCTTCCCAGATCCGTTCGATCCGTGCGTTGCGCCAGATGCGCTCCACCGGACCTTCATCCATCAGGCCCATGCCGCCAAAAATCTGCACCGCTTCATCGGCGGCGCGTCCCAGCACTTCACTGGCAAACAGCTTGGCCATACCGGCCTCGCCATCGGTCATGGTGCCTTGGTCCATTTTCCACGCGGTGTGCAGGGTCAGCAGTTCGGCGGCACGGATTTGCGTGGCCATGTCGGCCAATTTGAACGACACCCCTTGGTAGGTGCCAATCGGCTGGCCGAATTGCTTGCGATCCGCCGCCCATTGCAGCGACACGTCCAACGCACGTTGCGCCTGACCGACGCAGTTGGCGGCGACCATCACCCGTCCAGCGGTCAACCAAGCGTTGGCCACGTCCCAACCTTTGCCGACTTCGCCCAGCACTTTGCTGGCCGGCACGCGGCAGTCGTCGAAGAACATTTCGAAGGTGTGATAGCCACGGTTGCTCACGCACTTCGGTCCACGGCGAATGGTCATGCCTGGGGTGTTGCGGTCGACCAGGAACGAGGTCACGGCATTGCGCTTTTTGCCGTTGTGTTCGTAGGTGTCAGTCACCGCAAAGACAATGGCGAAGTCAGCGTGACCGGCATGGCTGATGAAGTGCTTGCTGCCGTTGAGGATGAAGTCGTCGCCCTCACGCACGGCGCGGGTTTTGATCGCGTTGGCGTCGGAGCCGGCACCCGGTTCGGTCAGCGCGAAACAGTCGATTTTTTCACCCTGGATGCACGGCAACAGGTAGTCGTTGATCTGGTCGCCGGTGCAGGCCATGAGGATCTTCGATGGCCGCGCAACGAACACGTGCAGCGCCCAGGAAACTTTGGACAGCTCACGTTCGATCAGCGCCTGGGACAGGTAGTCCAGACCGCCACCGCCCACTTCTTCGGGCATGTTGAAGGCATAGAAACCGGCGGCGATGGCCTTGCCGCGAATCTGTGCAGCCAGTTCCGGGGAAACCTCGTCGGCACGGTCGACTTCTTCTTCGTAAGGCAGCAGTTCCTTCTCGACGAAGCTGCGTACCGAGTCCACCAACATTTCTTGTTCTTGGGTCAGTTGGAAATTCATGCTGCTACCTGTTGTTCGTTCACAAAGAATGGTGTGCGAGGCTGAAGGCGATCGCTGGCAAGCCAGCTCCTACAGGTCGTGTCAGCGGCCGATGAAGCGTGCCGGGCGTTTTTCCATGGCGGCGCGCAGGGCTTCGGTGCCGTCTTCGCTGCGACCGCAGAGCAGGCCGGCGGCGAGCTCGGCTTGCAGTTGTTCCGGCAGGCTGCGTTCGGCGCCTTCACGCATGAGCTTTTTGGTCTGGGCGAAGGCGAAGGTCGGGCCGCTGGCCAGGCGTGCGGCGAGTTCGCTGGTGACCGTCAGCAGTTGATCGTCGGCACAGACCTCGCTCACCAGTCCGGCATTCAAGGCACGGTCGGCGCCCCACAATTCATCGAGGAACAGCAGGCGCTTGGCCTGTTCGCTGCCGATCAAACGCGGCAGGTGCCAACTGGCACCGGCGTCTGGCGAGTACGCCATGCTGGTGTAGCCGGCCTTGAAGCGTGCCGATTGCCCGGCGATGCGCAGGTCGCAGCACAGGGTCAGGTCCATCCCGGCGCCGACGGCGGTGCCGTTGATGGCGGCGATGGTCGGTTTTTCCAGGCTGTGCAGGCGGGTCATCAGAGCGTGGGCGGTTTCGGTCCAGCCGTAGGTTTCCAGCGCGCCACGGGCTTCGGCGTCGGCCCATTCATCAAGGTCGGCGCCGGCGCAGAAGCTGCGGCCGCTGCCGGTCAACACGACTACGCGAACGGCCGGGTCGGCGTTGAAACCATCGAGCAGCGCGTGAAGGTTTTTCAGGGTCGGAATATCGAGCGCGTTGCGCTGGGCAGTTCGATTAAGGGTGATCCAGGCAACGCCTGCTTCGACCTGGCTGAGCAGCGACGATTGAGTAGTCATGGGGATCCTCGAATTATTTTGATTGGTCTGAGGTGATGCGACTTGAGGCCATACTAAACGAGTGTTCAGTAAGGCGGCAATCGGTGAAGAGATGAGCTGTAACAGGCTCAAAAAATCTATAACACATTGGTTTTATTGAATTATTTTAAAATTGGCGCGCATGGAGCGCAGGCGCCGTTACAACTTCGAACAACTGGTGACACGCGGTCCTTCCCTCCCACAACCCCCTATAGGAGCGAGCATGCTCGCGAGGGACGTAAGACCACCGTGGGAAACCAGACAGCCCGCGTTATCGTTGACGACCATCACGAGCAGGCTCGCTCCTACAGGGAATCTGCGGTGTGCATAGAAGCTGGGGATGTCACAAAACACTGTAGGAGCCGGCTTGCTAGCGATGGCGGCATCACATTCAACATCGCTGTTGATGGGTACGCTGCTATCGCCAGCAAGCCGGCTCCTACAAGGATCACGCAGTCGGCAAGCTCGGGGCCAACACGCCCTGACGCTTGCGGTGAAGCACGAAGTACGCGCCATAACACAGGGCAATAAACCCAAAGCCCCAGTACAGCGACGGCCGTTGGGTTTCATCCAGTGCCAGGAACACGAACAGCGAGCAGCACAGCGTGATGCACATCAGCGGCAGCACCGGGAACCACGGCGCACGATATTTCAGGTCGCTGAGTTTGCCGCCCTCACGCAGGTAGGCCTTGCGGAATTTGTACTGGGCCAATGCGATGACAATCCAGGTCACGGTGCCCGACATCCCGCTCACCGCCATCAACACCATGAACAAAGTGTCAGCAGCCACAAAACTGGTCATCAACGACACCAGCGCAAAGCACAAGGTGATGCTCAGCGCTCGCAATGGCACGCCACGCTTACTCAGCGACGACAGGCTTTTTGGCGCCATGCCGGTTTTCGACATCGCCCACAGAATCCGCGTCGAGGCATACAGGCCGGAGTTGCCCACCGACAGAATCGCCGTAAGGATCACGAAGTTCATCAGGTCGGCCGCGTACGGAATGCCCACCATGTCGAACACCTGCACGAACGGACTTTCCATCAGCCCCGCCTGCTGCCACGGCACGATGGCCGACAGCACGATGATCGCCAACACGTAGAAGATCAGCACGCGGAACACCACGTTGCGCACGGCGCGGGGAATGCTTTTTTCAGGCTGATCGGTTTCGCCGGCGGCCACACCCATGATCTCGCAACCCTGGAACGCATAGACCACGGTCATCATCACGGCGAACACGGCCGACAAACCGTTGGGGAATAACGTATCGCCGATCAGGTTGGTCGCCATCGGCGCGGGTGCGCCGCTGCTCAGGGGCATCACGCCGAAGATCACCAGCACACCGACCACGATGAAACCGAGAATCGCCGCGACCTTGATCCCCGAAAACCAGTACTCGGCTTCACCAAAGGCGCGGGTCGCCATGGCATTGATGCCGAACAGCACCACCACGAACAGCGCCGACCAGTACCAGATCGGCACCGCCGGGAACCAACGCGTCATCAACATGCCGGCAGCGGTGAATTCCAGGCCCACGGTGGTGGCCCAACTCATCCAGTAGACCCAGCCGATCATGAAGCCGGTGGCCGGCCCGATGTATTTCGTCGCGTGGGTCTGGAAAGAACCGGACACCGGCATTTGTACCGACAGTTCGCCGAGGCAGACCATCACCAGGTACATCAGGAAACCCGCGACCAGATAAGCCAGAATCGCCCCGACCGGACCGCCCTGGTTGATGGTCACGCCCGAGCCCATGAACAGCCCGGTGCCGATGACGCCGCCCAACGACAACATGAAGATGTGCCGGCTCTTGAGGGCGCGGGTCAGTTGGATGCCTTTATGATCAGTATTTTCGTTCATGTCGGCACCTCAGCAGTCAGTGAGGTGCGCAGCGCGCGACGGAACGTCACGGCGCAGGGAGGGATCAGCTTTACGGCAATTCATTATTATTATCTCCAATAAGCTTCGAAGACCGCGCTGCGGCGGTTGCGTCGATTATTGGAAAGCCATGTAAGTTCGCGTTGACCGTAAAGATCGAAGTTGTACAAAGTCGTAACAAATTTGTACGTCAGCGTTGTAACAGGTCGTCCAGAGTCTTCAGTGCGTGCTGCATTTGCCCCTGGACATGGGGCGACAACGCCTCGATGGCGGATTGATCATTGGTCAGCGCCGCTTCTTCCAGTGTTCGCAGCACCGAGGCCAGGGCGCGAAACCCCAATGAATCGCTGCTGCCCGCCAAGCGATGGGCCTGATGCCCTACCTCTGTGCAGTCATCCGCCGCGATGGCATCAACCAATGCCTCGCGGTGCTGAACGATCGCGTTGCGCAGGACCGCGAGCAGGCCCTGGACTTTTTGCTCGCCGAGCAAGGCGCGATGGGTTTGCAGCAACGGCCAGTCGATCGTCTCGTCGTCCGATACGGAGCTGGCGACTGGCGCTTGCCCCTCCAATACCTGACGCAGGTTTTCCAGCTTCAACGGTTTGGCCAGGATGCCGTCCATGCCCGCCTCCAGATAGCCGCGCACCAATGCCGGTTGCACGCTGGCCGTCAACGCGAAGATACGCGTGTGGCGATTCGGCCCTTCACTGTGGCGAATCCTTTTGCACAATTCGACGCCGCTGATCCCCGGCAAATGCACGTCCAGCAACAGCAGATCGAACGTCCGGGCGGCGCACTCAATCAATGCCTGTTCCGCGTCTTCGGCCAGCCATACCTGATGGCCGTCCCGTTGCAGCAGGCCCTCGACCACTTCGCGGTTGAGCGCCACATCCTCGACCACCAGAATCTTCAGCGCCGGCCCGACGGCGCGAACCGGCACCACCGGTGCGACACCGCTGGCCGGTTGCAACGTCAGTTCGAACCAGAAACAGCTGCCGCGCCCGACCTCGCTGTCGACGCCAATAATGCCGCCCATCTGCTCCACCAAATGTTTGCAGATCGCCAGCCCCAGCCCGGTGCCGCCAAAGCGCTGGGCCACTTCTTCGCTGGCCTGGGTGAATCGCTCGAAAATCTTTGCCTGCATGGCGGGCGCGATACCGATGCCGTTGTCGGTGACGCTGATGCGCAGCCGCTGCCCGGTTTGTTCGGGAGTCTGAGTGATCAAGGCCACCTCGACACTGACTTCGCCGTCTTCAGTGAACTTGATCGCGTTGGCCAACAGGTTGCTCAACACTTGCCGCAAAAACTGTTCGGCGCCGTGATGATGCTCGGCGACCCGCTGATCAATTCGGTGTAACAACAAGGTGTCGCTGCTCAACGCGCGCGGTTCCAGCAGCGTCAGCACTTCATCCAAAAGCTGTCGAAGCGAGAAATCCACCGGTTCCGGATGACTGACACCCTCCTCCAGCTTGGCGAAATACAGCACTTCATTGAGGATGGTCAGCAAACCTTCGCCGGCCTTGTGCAAGGCATCGAGGCGTTTACCGTCCTGCTCGTCCAGACGCGCCGAACGCAACAGCTCGGCCATGCCGAGAATGCCGTTGAGCGGCGTGCGCAGTTCATGGCTCATGGTTGCCAGAAAACGCGATTTGGCGAGGTTGGCCGCTTCGGCTTCGTCCTTGGCGCGCATCAGGCTGGCGGTGCGACGCTCAACCCTTTTCAGCAACTCATCGCGGTTGTCCTGCAGGGCCAGGCGATCGGTTTCCCGACGTTCGATGTCCCGCAGGATCGAGCGCCGCATGTCGTCCAGGGCATGGGCCACGGTGTCGATTTCATCATTGCCGCGACGCTTGTCCAGGTGCAGGGGTTCTTGCCATTCGCCGGCCGCGATTCGCCGGGCAAACCCGGCCATGACTTTCAGGTGCCGGGTGACCAGCCGATAAAACAACCCGGACAGCGCCACGGCGAGACCGCACAAGAACACGGCCACCCACAACAAATTGGTCAAACCGGTGGCGTACAGGCGTTGATACACCGCGCCCAGATCGGTGCTGACTTCCAGTTCACCAAGGTTGCGCAGCGGCCCGGACGGTGGCTGGTAGTCCAACGCAAAGCGCTCGATGCGCAACGGCCCGACGGGCTGCGGGTTACCTTGCACCAGGTCGAAATCCGGGCTGCTCAGGTGCACCCGCGCCACGTCGGAAAAGTCCACCAAGCCGCGCAACTGCACGTTCAGTTGTTCTTGGTTCAAGTCCCAGAGACTGCGTTCCAGACTGGCCAGGTACCCGGCGCGAATCAGCTCCATGCGCGAATCGATGTCGCGCATTTCCCGTCGATACTCGATGTACAGCTGCACGCTGCTGGCCAGCACGGTGAAACACAGGCTGAACAACAGAATGAACAACAACAGGCGCCGCAGCAGTCCACCCGGCCGGGCGCGAATCATTGCGCGTTCGCCGGCAGGTTGATCATGTCGCGGTAGGTCACTTCACTTTCATTCAGCCAGCGCTCGATATCACCGGCGTCGACCATGCGCTGCAACTGCTGATTGATGTCCGGCATTCGGCTGGCCAAGGGCGATTGGCGCGAAACGGCCACGCGCAGATAGTCCACGCTCAAGGCTTTGGGCAAGGCGACAATGTCTTGGGCGCCGGGCAGGTTTTCCACGTAGAGCTGGCCGGTTCGGCGCTCCTGGGTGATGAAGTCGATGCGCCCGCGAATCAGTTTGCCGAAGTTCTGACGGCTGTCAGAGACCCATTCGATGTTGTTGTGTCGGGCAACCATGCGGTCGAACTCCACGCCGTAGCTTTCACCGAACAATAATCCACCCCGGTAACGCGCGAGGTCGTCGAGGGTTTCGAACTTCACCGGGTGCTGCCGATTGACGAACAACGCCACTTCTTCACGCAGTACCGGCACCGTGGAAAACAGCATGCTTTGTTCCCGTTGCGCCGTGCTGTAGGCCAGGACCACATCCACCCGGCCTTCGGCGACGTCGAGCAGGCAACGCTTCCAGTTTCCCAGCACGACGACTTCGACGTCGTATCCCAATTGGCCGAACAGATTTTTCACCACGCTGGGTGCCAGGCCACGTACGTGCGAGCCGTCACTCCAGGAAACCGGCGGGTACACCGGGTAGTCGCAATAGCGGACCTTTTCACTCGCCAGGGCATTACCCGCGACGACCGCCAACAACAGGTACAGCCATCGCCCCATGATTCAGGCTGCCACGCTGGCGGTGAACAGGTATCCGGCGCCATGGATGGTGATGATCAAGTGAGGTTCCGAAGGGTCGTCGTGCAACTTGCGGCGCAAGCGCCCGACCAGTACGTCGATGGAACGGTCGTTGGGCACCCATTCGCGGTTGCGGATCTGGTCCATCAACTGGTCACGGCTGAGGGTGTGACCGCTGTTGCGCAGGAACACGCTGAGTAACTGGTATTCGCCGTGGGTCAGCAATGTTTCGCTGCCGGACGCGTCGATCAGGCGCCGGCGATCGGTATCGAGTGCCCAGTCGGCGAACTGTTTGACCGGTTTGGCCACGGTGGCAACCGGTTGCGGTGTCTGCGCATGGCGCACCCGGCGAATCAGGTTTTTCGCCCGGGACACCAGTTCCCGAGGATTGAGGGGTTTGATCACGTAGTCATCGGCGCCGCATTCGAGCCCGACAATGCGGTCGATTTCATCGTTGCGACCGGTGATCAGGATGATCCCCACTTCCGAACGCACCCGCAGCTCGCGGGTCAGGGTCAGGCCGTCCTTGCCCGGCAGGCGGATGTCGAGCAGCACCAGGTCGACGCTTTGACTGGCGAGGAAGGTTTCCGCCAGTTCGGCGGTGGCAGCGCAATGCACGTCGTAGCCTTCCTGGAACAGGTAAGCGTGCAGCAAATCGCGAATCAGCGGATCGTCATCGACGATCAGTACCCGAGGAGTCATCGCTTGAAGTCCTGCTTGAGCCCGAAGGCGTGTTTCTTATTAGAGTGTATTACCGCAACGGCGCCAGAGAGTAGCCATTGCTGAACAGCCGATCAACAGCTGCTCGTCTGTCCGCAAAACCGCTGCCGGCCGCCGGCCTGCAAACCGTCGACCCAGGCTTCGCAGATCTGGATGCCCTGCTCCGGAGTGAAGGTGCCGGGGTTGAGCCCCGATTCCAGCCACAAACCGTCAAGCAACGCGCTGAGGCTGATGGCGGCGAGGTCCGCATCGAAATGTTCCCAGCCCTCTTCCTGGGCCAGTTCCGTCAGCACCTTGCGCAGGATGCCGCGGTATTCGCCGTAGGAATGGTCGTGGGCCTGGTTGATCGCCTCGGCGGTTTTCACCGCGCCCCAGAAGGCCAGCCAGGCATCGATCAGTTGCGGGTCGAGCAGTTCGGCGGAAAACGATCCACGGAAAAACGCCGACAAACGCTCCCGGGCATTGGGGGCAGCTTGTTCCATGGCGTCGCGCAACAACGTCATGACCCGCCCAGTGATCGCCATGTAGGCCTCGGCCACCAGTTCGTCCTTGCCGGAGTAGTGATGGCTGATCAGCCCGACCGAAACCCCGGCCTCGGCGGAAATCTTGCGGATCGACGCGCCCTGGAAGCCGTGACGCTTGAGGCACACCAGCGTCGCCTCGATCAGGTTCGCTTTACGCAACTCCGGTTCCATGCGGGAAAAACGGGCTTCCTGATTCATGGGCGACATGCTCCTTGGTTCAATCGTTGGGGCTCACGCTTCAATCGCAAGCTGAACGACTGTACAGCAAGAGCATGGGATGTCTCTAGTCGGATACCCGTCTTACAGGCGGCGGCGCCTGCATCGCTGGCAAGCCAGCTCCTACAGGATCTCGGGTTGCCACACCTTTTGCGGTCGACACAATCCCTGTAGGAGCTGGCTTGCCAGCGATAGCGCCAGCGCATACCCCACAAATTCTGGATCAGTTCGGATACCCCGGCGCCACGCGATCCAGCAAGCGCAACAACGCATTGTATGGGTTCTCCGGGCCAGCTCGGCAGCGCAGACAGTAAGGCCAGTGCGTCGCAGCGTCCATCCGCTGATCCACGCTAGCGCAGCGCAAAGTAAAGAATTAAGTTGATTTTTTACTGAAGGTAAATTTCTATAAGCAAATAATAACAACACCGAAAACCTGATGTTTCTGTAGGAGCGAGCCTGCTCGCGATGGACGTTAACGATGATGCGTGTTGTCAGGATGAACGCGTCGCCCTCAAGTTCATCGCGAGCAAGCTCGCTCCTGCATACACAGGTCAGCCTGCCTGGAGTATCCGCACCATGCCGACCTCGACACCTGCCTTCGCGCACCTGTTCGAACCCTTGCAGATCCGTGGCAAACGTCTGAAAAACCGCATCATGTCCAGCGGGCACGACACGTCGATGCCCACCGACAACCTGGTCAACGAGCAACTGATCGCCTATCACCGGGCGCGCGCCGAAGGCGGTGTCGGGCTGATCGTGTTGCAAGTGGCCGGCGTTCACGACAGTGCGCGCTACACCTCCCATGTGCTGATGGCGACCGACGATGCATGCATCGAGGGTTACCGAAAACTCGCGCAAACCTGCCACGCCCACGGCACCGTGGTGCTGTCGCAAGTGTTCCATCCGGGTCGGGAAATCATGGAGTCCAGCGACGGTTTGCTGGCCGTGGCCTACTCCGCTTCGACGGTGCCCAATGAGCGATTCCGGGTGATGCCCCGGGCACTCGACCAGGCGATGATCGACGAGATCGTCGCCGGTTACGCCGCCGCTGCCCGCCGCTTGCATCAGGCCGGAATCGACGGCGTCGAAGTCGTGGCCAGTCACGGTTACTTGCCGGCGCAATTCATCAATCCACGGGTCAACCGCCGCACCGATGGCTACAACGGTGAGCTGGACCAACGCCTGCGTTTTCTGCGGGAAATCATTGCCGCCATCCGCGAGGCGACCGATGAACAATTCATCATCGGCCTGCGCATCTGCGCCGATGAACGCGACCCGCAAGGCCTGACCGAAGACGAATCCCTGGCCGCCGTCAAACGGCTGCAATCGCAACTGGATTACGTGCACATCGTCGCCGGCACGTCGGCGTCGCTCGGCGGCGCGGTGCATATCGTGCCGCCGATGGCGATTGAAGCGGCGTACCTGGCCAAAGAGGCCGGGACGTTCAAGGCGAGTTTGAACATCCCGTTGTTCGTCACGGGTCGCATCAACCAGCCCCAGGAAGCCGAGCTTATTCTGGCCCGGGGCCAAGCCGATATGTGCGGCATGACCCGAGCCTTGATCTGCGACCCGCAGATGCCGAACAAGACCGACACCGGCCGCGCCGAAGACGTACGTGCGTGCATCGCCTGCAATCAGGCGTGCATCGGGCACTTTCACAAGGGCTTGCCGATTTCCTGCATCCAGCACCCGGAAACCGGGCGTGAGCTGATTTTCAGTGAACGCAAACCGACGCCGCATCGCAAGCGCATCATGATCGCCGGCGGCGGCCCGGCGGGCATGAAAGCCGCTGCCGTCGCCGCCCAGCGAGGGCATGAAGTGACGCTTTACGAAGCCAGTTCACAACTCGGCGGTCAGGTGTTGCTTGCGCAGTTGCTGCCGCGACGCAGCGAGTTCGGTGGCGCCAGTACCAACCTGCAAAGGGAGATGGAATTGGCCGGCGTGCGTGTCATCCGCAATACCCGTGTTGATCGAGCGCTGGTAGAAAGAGAAAAACCCGACCTGGTGATTGTCGCGACGGGCGCCGAGCCCTACTGGCCGGCGTTCGAACGGGGCGGCGAATTGCAGGTAGTGGATGCCTGGCAGGTGTTGCGCGATGAAGTGCAGATTGGCCGTTCAGTGGTCGTTGTCGACTGGCGCTGCGACTGGATCGGCCCCGGCATTGCCGAGCGTCTGGTCCGCGCCGGGCACCAGGTGCAACTGGCGGTTAACGGCACCCATTGCGGGGAAAACCTGCCGCTGTACGTACGCGATCAACTGGCGGGCGAGCTGCATAAACTGGCCGTACCGATCACACCCTATGCGCGGTTGTATGGCTGCGATGACAACACGGTGTACCTGCAACACACCGCCAGTGGCGAACCGATGTTGATGGAAAACATCGACACGCTGGTGTTGTGCCAGGGGCATCAACCAGTGGATACCTTGGGCGATGAATTGCAAGGGCTGGTGGAATTTCGGCGCATCGGCGATTGCCTGGCGCCGCGCACTGCCGAAGAAGCGATTTACGAAGGCTTGAAAGTCGCGTGGGAGCTTTAAGGCTGTTTATACTCCGGGGCTTTCACCGCTGAGCTTTGTAGGAGCTGGCTTGCCAGCGAAGGTCGTTAACGATAACGCGTGCTGGCTGGATAACGGCGGTGTCTGTACCCCCATCGCTGGCAAGCCAGCTCCTACAGAAAACCGCAAGTCGCCCCCATCCCGGTTCGGAATTTTCCATGAGCAGCAACAGCAAGACACCCCCCGCAACCGGCAACGCCGAACCGCATTTCCTCGGCACGCGGATTCGTGGCCTGCGCAAACGTCGGGGCATGACCCTGGCGGAACTGGCGCAACAGAGCGAACTCACTGCCGGCTATATCAGCCAGCTGGAGCGCAACCTCGCGTATCCGTCGATCCCCGCGCTGTTCAACATTGCCAGAAGCCTGGGCGTGACCATTCAATGGTTTTTCGCCAGTGAGGCCGTCACCGATCCTGAGGACGACGGCATTGTGGTGCGCAAGAACAGTCGCCTGAATGTGCATTACGAAGACGGCATCGTCGATCAGTTGCTGACCCCACAGGCCAACCGCCAACTGGAAATGCTCCACTCACGTTTTCCACCGGGCACCTACAGCCAGCAAAGCTACAGCCATGACGGCGAAGAAGCCGGTTACCTGCTCTCGGGGAGTTTCGAATTGTGGGTCGGCGAGCGTTATTTTCAGCTCAATGAAGGCGACAGCTTCAGCTTTTCCAGCCAGGAACCGCACCGCTACGGCAACCCTGGCGACATCGATGCGGTGGTGATTTGGGTGATTACGCCGCCGACGTTCTAACGTCGGCGGCGACCGCTTGACTGAATCACACTCGCACGCTTGAGCGTGTCACTCGGCAGTTCGTTGAACAACGCACGGTAACTGCTGGAAAACCGGCCTAAATGCCAGAACGACCAATGCATCGCCACTTCGGCCACGGTGGTTTGCGTCGGCGTGCGGCTGAGCAATTCGCGGCGGGCACTGTTGAGGCGACGCAAACGCAGCCATTGGGTTGGCGCCATGCCGGTGTAGGTTTTGAACGCATGCTGCAACTGGCGCAGCGAAACCCCGGCCACCTGCGACAGCTCAAGCAGGTTGAGGTGTTCCTCCGGCGTGTCCGCGGCCCATTCCCCTACCCGCTTCATGATCGCCCGCTCTCCGGCGCGGCGTTGCAATGCACCCTGATCCAGACAGACGCAGGCGTTGTCGAGAATGAACAGGCAATCGTCGAGCAATTGCTGAGTCAGGGCTTCGCGGCTCGGCGGATCGAACGTCTGCGAAAGACGGGTCAACGTGCCGCTAAGCCAACGACTGAACAGCGCATTTTGCTGGGAGTTGAGCGGCGCCATGAACAAGCCTTCGAGTCGGGCGACATCCAGGCTGTGACGCTGGACAAACTCGGGGCCGAACACCACGGCGATTTCCTGATAGTTCTCCGGGGTGATCCAGATGTTGCGGCTTTCACCATTCAACACGTACAGCGCGTTGTCGCTGCGGTCGAAACAGAACGCCAGCGAACCCTGGGGCGCACTGAAATTCTGCTCGACCCGGGTGTTCATCGACTCTTCGTAAATCTCTACGCCCTGCAGATCCAGGTAGCGCACCAGGCCCGCGAAATGTCCCGGCGACATCTGCTGATATTGCTGCACCCAGCCCGGCGTGGCGCGGATTTGCTCGGCGACATCGGCGGTGTTGAACGCTTGGACCTGGAGGGAATTGGAACCTGTCATGGGACGACCTTACGCACTCTTTTGGTGCGCTTTGTGCTGCTTAAAGTGGATAGATGGAACTGCAAGGCTCGCACAAGATAGTCGTCAACGCGCTACAGGGGAAGTGTCCGGCGGATGAAACTGGCCTCTCCTGGCGTTAATAAAACCAATAATGAGGTCTTTATGAATGTCCCTTTCGATCAGCTGTTCACTTGGCTGAAAGATCACAAGATTACCGAAGTCGAGTGCGTCGTCAGTGATCTGACCGGCATTGCACGCGGCAAAATTGCACCGACCAACAAGTTCCTGCATGAGCGAGGCATGCGCCTGCCGGAAAGTGTCCTTCTGCAAACGGTAACCGGGGACTTTGTCGACGACGACATCTACTACGACCTGCTCGACCCGGCCGACATCGACATGGTCTGCAAGCCGGACGCCGACGCTGTTTACGTGGTGCCGTGGGCCATCGAGCCGACCGCCATCGTGATCCACGACACCTTCGACAAGTTCGGCAACCCGATCGAACTGTCGCCGCGCAACGTACTGAAAAAAGTCCTGCAGCTGTACACCGACAAGGGCTGGCGTCCGATTGTTGCACCGGAAATGGAGTTCTACCTGACCCAGCGTTGCGAAGACCCGGACTTGCCGCTCAAGGCACCGATGGGCCGTTCGGGCCGTGCCGAAAGTGGTCGTCAGTCGTTCTCCATCGACGCGGCCAACGAATTCGATCCGCTGTTCGAAGACGTTTATGACTGGTGCGAATTGCAAGGTCTGGACCTCGACACGCTTATCCACGAAGACGGCCCGGCGCAGATGGAAATCAACTTCCGTCATGGCGACGCCCTGGACCTCGCGGACCAGATCACCGTGTTCAAGCGCACCATGCGTGAAGCGGCGCTCAAGCACAACGTGGCGGCGACCTTCATGGCCAAGCCGGTCGGCGATGAGCCAGGCAGCGCCATGCATATCCACCAGAGCGTGGTCGATATCGCCACCGGCCAGCCGATCTTTGCCAATGCCGATGGCAGCATGAGCGAGCTGTTCCTGCATCACATTGGTGGCCTGCAGAAGTACATCCCGAAAGTGCTGCCGATGTTCGCGCCGAACGTCAACTCGTTCCGCCGCTTCCTGCCGGACACCTCGGCACCGGTGAACGTCGAATGGGGCGAAGAGAACCGCACCGTCGGCCTGCGCGTACCGACTTCCAGCCCGGATGCCATGCGCGTGGAAAACCGCTTGCCGGGCGCCGACGCCAACCCGTACCTGGCCATTGCCGCCAGCCTGCTGTGTGGTTACCTCGGCATGGTCGAGCGCATCGAACCGAGCGCCGCGGTACAGGGCCGCGCTTATGAGCGTCGCAACCTGCGCCTGCCGATCACCATCGAAGACGCACTGACCCAGATGGAAGAGAGCGAAACCATCGGCCGCTACCTGGGCGACAAGTTTGTGCGTGGCTACGTCGCGGTCAAACGCGCCGAGCACGAGAACTTCAAGCGGGTGATCAGTTCGTGGGAGCGTGAGTTCCTGATGCTCAGCGTCTGACAACAGCACACACGCGCTCCCTGTAGGAGCCGGCTTGCTGGCGAAAGACGTGGCGGGGTGTACCTGATACACCGCATTCGCCTTTCGCCAGCAAGCCGGCTCCTACAGTTCGGCCAGAAAAAATCGGGATAACCCAATAATTCCAAGAGGTATCGATATGCGTCTATTGAAAGCCGTGGTCCCGGCCGCGCTGGCGGTTCTGTTCAGCGCCGTCGCCCAGGCCCAGCCACAGGTCAGCGTCTATAACTGGACCGATTACATAGGCGAAACCACCCTCGCCGACTTCCAGGCCAAGACCGGGATCAAGGTGATCTACGACGTCTTCGATTCCAACGAAACCCTGGAGGGCAAACTGCTCGCCGGGCGTACTGGCTATGACGTGGTGGTACCGTCCAACCACTTCCTCGCCCGTCAGGTGAAGGCCGGTGCCTTCCTCAAACTGGATCGCGAGCAACTGCCGAACTTCAAGAACCTTGACCCGAAACTGTTGGCGCTGCTTGAGAAAAACGATCCGGGCAACGAGCATTCGGTGCCGTACCTGTGGGGTACCAACGGCATCGGGTACAACGTCGACAAGGTCAAGCAAGTGCTGGGCATCGACAAGATCGACTCCTGGGCCGTGCTGTTCGAGCCGGAAAACATCAAAAAGTTGAGCGCGTGCGGCGTGTCGATGATGGACTCGGCCGATGAAGTGTTCCCGGCGATGCTCAACTACATGGGCATGGACCCGCGCAGCGAGAACCCTGAAGACTTCAAGAAAGCCGAAGCCAAGTTGCTGAGCATTCGCCCATACATCACCTATTTCCACTCGTCCAAATACGTGTCCGACCTGGCCAACGGTGACATCTGCGTCGCGTTCGGGTACTCGGGTGATGTGTTCCAGGCGGCCAACCGGGCCAAGGAAGCCGGCAATGGCGTGAACATCGCCTATGCCATTCCCAAGGAAGGCGCCAACCTGTGGTTTGACTTGCTGGCCATTCCCGCCGATGCCAGCAACCCGAAAGAAGCCCACGCCTTCATCAACTTCCTGCTCGACCCACAGGTGATCGCCAAGGTCAGCGCTTCGGTCGGCTACGCCAACCCGAACCCGGCCGCCAAGCAATTCATGGACCCTGAACTGGTCAACAATCCTGAGGTTTATCCACCCCAGGAAGTCCTCGACAAGCTCTACATCTCCACCACCCCGCCCCAGCCGATCATGCGTCTGATGACTCGTTCGTGGAGCAAAGTGAAGTCCAACAAATGAATCAGTACACCAGCGAACACACTCACTCCTATTACGCAGCATCGGCCAACGGTATGACGCCGCGCCCGGCGCTGGACGCGGACCTGGTGGCCGACGTCTGTGTGATCGGCGCCGGCTTCACCGGTATCAACACCGCTATCGAACTGGCCCAGCGTGGTCTCTCGGTGATTCTGCTGGAAGCCCGGCGGATCGGCTGGGGCGCCAGCGGGCGCAACGGCGGTCAGCTGATCCGCGGCATCGGGCATGACGTCAGCGGTTTTGCCAAACACATTGGTGCCGACGGCGTGCAATACCTTGAGCACGCCGGTATCGAGTCGGTGCAGGTGGTGGCCAAGCGTATCCGCGAACACGGTATCGATTGCGACCTGCGCTGGGGCTTCTGCGAACTGGCCAATACGGCGGCACAATTCACCGCGATGAAGGCCGAACAGGCGGAACTGATCGAGTCGGGTTACGGCCATGAGACACGACTGATCGACCCCGGGCAGATCCGTGAACACGTTGTGAACTCTGGCGTGTACGCGGGCGGCTTGATCGACATGGGCTCGGGGCACTTGCACCCGCTGAATCTGGCCTTGGGCGAGGCGAAACTCGCAGAGTCCCTTGGCGTGCAGATCTTCGAGCAAAGCCCGGTGCTGGAGTTGATCCACGGCAGCACCGCGCAAGTCCGTTGTGCGGGCGGTACGGTGCGCGCCGGCACACTGGTGCTGGCCTGCAACGCGCACCTGGAAGAACTCGAACCCAAACTCAGCGGCAAAGTGTTGCCGGCGGGCAGCTACATCATTGCCACCGAGCCGTTATCAGCAGAGGCCGCCGTGCAACTGATCCCGCACAACCTGGCGTTGTGCGACCAGAAAGTCGGGCTGGATTATTACCGGCTCTCGGCAGACCGGCGATTGCTGTTCGGCGGTGCCTGTCATTATTCCGGGCGGGATCCGGCAGACATTGCCGCGTACATGCGTCCACAGATGCTCAAGGTGTTCCCGCAACTGGCCGATGTGCGCATCGAGTATCAGTGGGGCGGCAAGATCGGCATTTCGGCCAATCGCTTCCCGCAGGTGGGTCGCTTGAGTCAGCACCCGAACGTGTTCTTCGCCCAGGGCTACTCTGGTCATGGCCTGAACGTGACCCACTGGTGCGCAAAGCTGTTGGGCGAAGCGATCCACGCCGGTCACAGCAAAGGCTTCGATGTGTTCAGCGCTGTGCCGCACATGACCTTCCCCGGCGGCCGCGCCCTGCGCTCGCCCCTGCTGGCACTGGGCATGTTGTGGTACCGGATGCGCGAGGTGTTGAGCTGACACCCTTACCCCTGTAGGAGCTGGCTTGCCAGCGAAAGCGGTTTGCCTGACACACCGCACCGCCCGATTCGCCAGCAAGCCGGCTCCTACAGTTTTTTGCGTGCCCCCTCCTCTTATTTCTATTTGCTCAATTGCGAACCACTTCTATATTGTTGAGGTGCTCTGAACTTCCTGCCTTCTTTTGAGCTTGACCCATGGCGACTACTGATCAACTGATCATCTGCGAGCACTGCGATTGCGTGTACGAGAAAGTGACGCTCGCCAAGCATCAAAAAACCCTGTGCACACGCTGCGGTGGCGTGCTTCAGCGCCATAACGGCCTGACGGTGGAGCAGCGCCTGGCGCTGACGTTTACCGCACTGGTGCTGTGGGTCTTCGCCAATTTCTATCCCATCATGAGCATCAGCCTCAAAGGCCTGAAAAACAGCGCGACCCTTTGGGACTCGGTGTTGGCCCTGAGCCTGGGGCCTATTACGTTCATTGCCATGGTTGCCGCCATCGCGATGATCATTGCGCCGATCATCCAGTTGATGCTGCTGCTCTGGGTCCTGGGGTTCGCCGTCACTCAGCGGCGCTCGCCCGGATTCAAATTCTGCATGCGCTGGCTGGAAAGCTTAAGGCCCTGGAGCATGCTCGAAGTCTGCCTGTTGGGCGCCATGGTGGCGGTGATCAAGCTCGCCGGATTGCTCGACGTGCTGCCCGGCATCGGCCTGATTGCCCTGGCGATCCTGAGCCTTCTGATGATCCGCATCGCCGGACGCGACATTCGTGAACTGTGGGACATCCAATGAGCAGGCCACCGGTCGCCGACGAACTCAATCTTTGCCTGTGCCACACCTGTGGGCTGGCCTGCGACGTGACCCATCAACCCCACGAATGCGAGCGTTGCGGCGCCCCCTTGCATCGGCGCAAAACCAATTCGTTGACCCGGACCTGGGCCTACATGATCGCGGCGCTGGTGTTCTATATCCCGGCCAATCTGTTGCCGGTGATGAATACCAAAATGGTCGGCAATGGCGCCGACAGCACGATCATGAGCGGCGTTCTGGAGTTCTGGGAAGCCGGCGCGTGGGACATCGCCCTGATCATTTTTATCGCCAGTATCGCGGTGCCGGGCGTCAAGTTCGTCGCGCTCACCATGCTGCTGGTGACTGTGCAACGCGACAGCGATTGGGCACGCAAGGAACGTTCTTCGCTGTACCGTTTCGTCGAAGTCATTGGCTACTGGTCGATGCTCGATGTCATCGTGGTCGCGCTGGTGGCCTCGCTGGTGAAGTTTCAAGCCCTGGCCGACATCGAGCCGCGCCTGGGCATTTTGTTCTTTGGTCTGGTGGTGGTGTTCACCATGCTGTCGGCGATGAGTTTCGACCCGCGCCTGATTTGGGATAAAGAGCAGCAGGACCCACAAACTGAGGAGGTCAAGGATGCAGTCGCAAACCACTAACGAGCCACAAGCTCCCGGGCAGGCCCCGATCAAGACAAGTGGCCGTTTCAGCTTTTCGCTGGTCTGGATCGTGCCGATTGTCGCGGTGCTGGTGGGGATGTCGCTGGTGGTCCACAGCATTCTGCAAGAAGGCCCCACCGTCGTGGTGAACTTCAAAACCGGTAGCGGGCTGACCGCCAACAAGACCGAGGTCAAGTACCGCAACGTGGTGATCGGCCATGTCACGGACGTGGAGCTGAGCAACGACCAGAAAAGCGTCAACGCCACCATCAAACTGTCCAAGCAGGCGGAAAGCTTTACCCGCGAAGACTCGCAGTTCTGGGTGGTAAGGCCACGTATCGGGGCCGGCGGCGTCTCGGGTATCGATACGTTGCTGTCCGGCGATTACATCGGCGCCGATATCGGCCAGGCCAATGGCCGCTCGAAAAACTTCCAGGGCCTGGAGAACCCGCCGCCGATCACCTATGGCGAACCGGGCAAGCGTTTCACCTTGATCACCCAGGACCTGGGGTCGCTGGATATCGGCTCGCCGGTTTACTTCCGCAAGATTCCGGTCGGCCAAGTGGTGGCGTACGCCCTCGATCCGGACGGTAAAGGCGTGAACATCGAATTGTTCATCCACTCGCCGCACGACAAGTATGTCACCGAAAACACCCGTTTCTGGAACGCCAGCGGCATTGACGTCAACGTTGGCGCCAACGGTTTTGCGGTCAAGACCGAATCGTTGTCTGCCATCCTGGTCGGTGGCATTGCGTTCCGCGCACCGGATTACAGCCCCAACGATAAACCTGCGGCTGCCGAATACGCCTACGAACTGTTCGACGACCAGCAAACCGCCCTCGCCCCGCCTAATGGCAAACCGCAGTACATGTCCATGCGTTTCGACCAGGCCCTGCGCGGACTCAAGATCGATGCGCCGGTTGAGTTCCTGGGCATCGAAATCGGCAAAGTGGTGTCGATCAACCTGGATTTCGACGCCAAGAAACGCACTTTCCCGCTCAATGTCGGCATTGTGATTTATCCGCAACGCCTGGGGCAGGCCCACGTAAAAATGCTCAAGGCGCTCAATCATGACCCGAGTGACGAAGCCGGTGCGGTGCGCTTGATCGGCTCCTTTATCGAGAACGGCCTGCGCGCCCAGGCCCGTACCGGCAACTTCCTGACCGGCCAGCTCTACATTTCCATGGATTTCTATCCAAAAGCCGAGAAGGTCGTGTTCGATGCCACTGCGCGCCCGATCATGATCCCCACCGTGCCGGGCAGCCTCGAACAATTGCAGGAAAAACTCGAAGCCATGGTCGACAAGATCAACAAACTGCCCGTGGAACGCATTGCCGGCAACCTCGATGGCAACCTCGTCGAGTTGCGCAAAGGCTTGACGCAATTCAACGGCAAAACATTGCCTGGTGTGACTACCACCCTGGCGGACCTGAGCAGGACCCTGGAGTCGGCCAATACGACACTGCAGTCGGCCAACTCGACCCTGGCCGAGGATTCACCGCAACGGGAAAAACTGGGCACGACCCTGGACGAACTGGGACGCACATCGAGATCCTTGCGTGACCTTTCGGATTACCTGGGCCGGCATCCGGAATCGCTGCTGCGCGGGCGTCCCGACAATGCCGCACCAATGGACCTGAAAGGGCCTCCGCGCAATTGAGTACAGGAGCAACATCCATGGCTTTTCCGCTGAAGTTCACATTGCTCGCTTCTGTGTTACTGCTCGCCGCTTGCCGCAGTGACCCGATTCAATTCCACACGCTGACCCCGGCCCAACCGGGCGCTCACCCAAGGAACGCCGGGACTATTCAGATCGAGACCCTTACCGTTCCACCCCAGGTCGATCGCCCGCAGATCGTCATTCGCGAAGGCGACAGCGGCCTGGCGATTCTGGAAACCCAATGGTGGGGTGCCTCGCTCGTCGACGAATTGCGCAGTGCACTGGCCGATCAATTGATCAACAACAATCCGGGTACCCGTCAGGCGCTGGGGGTCAATGTGCAGCGATTTGATTCGATCCCCGGGCAATATGCGCTGATGGACGTCAAATGGCGTCTGCGCAGCGGAAGTGAAATTGACGGTGTTCGCATCATTTGCCGCAGCACCCTGCAGACGCCCGCCGGTGCCAGCATCGACGAGTTGGTGCTCGCCCAACAGAAGAACGTCAAGCGACTGGCTGCGCTGATCAACCAGGCGTCGGCTGGCATACAAAAAGGCTGCCCTGCGTCGCAATGATTTGACGTTTTTTTCTCAAGGGGCGGTTTAAATTAGCCGCCCCTCAAACATGCAAATGATTCCTATTGATCTAGAATAATTGACGACGTTGCGTTGTCGATTCTCTCTGGTTGAGTCTGCAAGTTAAAAAGAACAGGAGCTGGCGCCGCATGATTTCCCGTTTTCCGTCCTTTCTGAAAAAAGCCCTGCTGACCACCGCGCTGCTGAGTGCGGGTCACGCTTACGCCGCCGATACCGTCGGTCTGGTGGTCTACAACGCCCAGCACGAAAGCCTGACCAAAGCCTGGGTCGAGGGTTTTACCCAGGAAACCGGTATTCCGGTGACGTTGCGCAACGGTGATGACACCGAGATGGGCAATCAGATCGTTCAGGAAGGTGCAGACTCGCCGGCCGATGTGTTCCTGACCGAAAACTCCCCGGCCATGGTGCTGGTCGACAACGCCGGCCTGTTTTCCCCGCTCGACAAGAGCACGCTGGAGCAAGTGGACGCCGCTTATCGCCCGGCCCATGGCAAATGGGTCGGCATTGCCGCGCGCTCCACCGTATTCGTCTACAACCCGAGCAAGCTGACGGAAGCCGACCTGCCGAAATCGATCATGGACCTGGCCGCACCCAGCTGGAAAGGTCGCTGGGCCGCTTCACCGGGCGGTGCCGACTTCCAGGCGATCGTCGCCGCCATGCTCGAACAAAAAGGCGAAGCCGCCACACTCGACTGGCTCAAGGCGATGAAAACCAATTTCACCGCGTACCGCGGCAACAGTTCGGTGCTCAAAGCGGTGAATGCCGGGCAGATCGACAGCGGCGTGATCTATCACTATTACGCTTACGTCGATCAGGCCAAGACCGGCGAGAACAGCAAGAACACCGCCCTGCACTACTTCAAACACAAAGACCCGGGCGCGTTTGTCAGCATCTCCGGTGGCGGCGTGCTGGCGTCCAGCAAACACAAGGAACAAGCCCAGGCGTTCCTGAAATACATCACGGGCAAGGATGGCCAGGCGGTGCTGAAGAATGGCAAGTCCTTTGAATACGCCGTGGGCAAGAACGCTGCATCCAACCCTAAACTGGTGCCTCTGCAACAACTCGATGCGCCGACCGTCGATGCCTCGAAACTCGACAGTAAAAAAGCCGTGGAGCTGATGACACAGGCCGGACTGCTCTAATTGATGCCGGAAATACTGCCTGCGGGAATCGCCAAGCCGATACCCGCAAATTTGCGTCGACGTTCCCGTGGTGCGTTTGCGGGGCGTGGCGGTGCGTGGGTGATCGGTTTGTCGGTGCTGGTTTCGCTACTCGCACTGCTGCCGATTGCGTACGTTATCGGCGTGTCCTTGCAGACCGGCTGGGCGAGCGTTGTGACATTGGTGTTCCGCCCACGGGTTGGCGAGTTGCTGGTCAACACCGTGTTGCTGGTGCTGCTGACGATTCCGTTATGCATCGCATTGGGCGTGACGCTGGCGTGGCTGACGGAACGCACGAATCTGCCGGGACGGCGTTGGTGGTCGTTGCTGGCAACCGCGCCGCTGGCGGTGCCCGCCTTCGTTCACAGTTACGCGTGGGTCAGCCTGGTGCCGCCAATTCACGGGCTGTTCGCCGGCGTGCTGGTATCGGTGATCGCCTATTTCCCGTTTCTATATTTGCCGGTGGCGGCGACATTGCGCCGGCTCGACCCGGCCATTGAAGACGTCGCCGAATCCATGGGGCTCAAGCCCTGGGCCGTGTTTTTTCGCGTGGTGTTGCCACAACTGCGCCTGGCGATTTGCGGTGGTGCGTTGCTGGTCGGCTTGCATCTGCTGGCCGAATACGGCCTGTACGCGATGATCCGCTTCGACACGTTCACCACGGCGATCTTCGATCAGTTCAAATCCACTTTCAACGGCCCTGCCGCGCACATGCTGGCCAGTGTGCTTGCGTTGTGTTGCCTGGCCATGTTGACGGCGGAATCGGCTGCAAGGGGGACGGCGCGTTACGCCCGCGTCGGTTCGGGCAGTGCCCGTGAGCAACGGGTCGTGAGCCTGAAAACGCCGTCGACCCTTCTGTCCACAGCGTTGATGATTATGACCTGCATCCTTGCCCTGGGTGTTCCGCTGATCACGTTGGGTAAGTGGCTGATCGCCGGGGGCACGCAGGTCTGGGACCTGACCGAGCTGTTGCCTGCCCTGGAGCAAACGTTGTTGCTCGGGGTGACAGGCGCAGCGCTGACCACCTCTGCGGCGATCCCGATTGCCTGGTTGTCGATTCGTTATCCCGGTCGCCTGCAGCGTGTGCTGGAAAGCTGCAACTACATCACCAGTTCCCTGCCCGGCATTGTCGTGGCACTGGCGTTGGTGACAGTCACCATCCACTTTGCCCGACCGATCTACCAGACCACGATCACCGTGCTGCTGGCCTATCTTTTGATGTTTTTGCCACGGGCCCTGGTGAGTTTGCGTGCCGGTATCGCCCAGGCACCGGTGGAGCTGGAAAACATCGCCCGCAGCCTTGGGCGTTCACCCGCCCGCGCGCTGTGGTTGATCACCTTGCGCCTGGCTGCACCGGGCGCTGCCGCTGGTGCAGCTTTGGTGTTCCTGGCAATCACCAATGAACTGACCGCCACCCTGCTGCTCGCCCCGAACGGCACGCGCACCCTGGCCACCGGGTTCTGGGCGATGACCAGCGAAATCGATTACGCCGCCGCAGCCCCCTATGCCCTGTTGATGATCATATTGTCGCTGCCGCTGACCGGGCTCCTTTATCACCAATCGAAGAAAACGGCGGGCCGATGAACACGCTCGAACTGCACTCACTGAACAAAACCTATGGCACCCATCGTGCCCTGCACAACGTCAGCCTGTCAGTGCCCAGCGGCAGCCGCACCGTCATTGTCGGCCCCTCGGGGTCTGGCAAAACCACTTTGCTGCGAATGATCGCAGGCTTCGAATTCCCCGATTCCGGACGTCTGTCGCTCAACGGCCAGACCCTGGTCGACAACACGCACGAAGTACCGGCGCACCAGCGCCTGATCGGCTACGTGCCGCAGGACGGTGCACTGTTCCCGCACATGACGGTGGCGGCCAACATCGGCTTCGGCCTGTCGACCAAGGGCTCGGCCCGGCAGCATCGCATCGATGAGTTGATGGACAGCGTGGCGCTGGATTCGAACATGGCCGAGCGCTGGCCCCACGAATTGTCCGGTGGTCAGCAGCAACGTGTGGCACTGGCCCGCGCCTTGGCACAGCAACCGCGACTGATGTTGCTGGATGAGCCGTTCTCGGCACTCGATACCGGTTTGCGCGCCGCCATGCGCAAAATGGTCGCACGATTGCTCGAAGACACCGGCGTCACCGCCATTCTGGTCACCCATGACCAGAGCGAAGCTTTGTCATTCGCCGATCAGCTGGCAGTGATGCGTCACGGTCAACTGGTGCAATCGGGGCATCCGCTGGACCTCTACCGTTACCCCGAGGATGAACAAACCGCGCTGTTTCTCGGCGATGCCGTGGTCATGCCGGCGCGCATCGAGGCCGGCTGGGCCCATTGTGATCTGGGGCGAATTCCGGTCAACAACCACCGCAACAACAACTCGGCGCAGATCATGCTGCGGCCTGAACAGCTGCAACTGCTCAGCATCCTGCCCAGCGATGCAGAGGTTGCCGGTTGCCGTGCGGTCGTCACCGACCGGGATTTCAGCGGCAATACCTGCACCCTGACCGTGGAGCTGCAGCCTTTGGCCAACAGCGAACAATCCGGTCGGTCATTGCTGGTCCGCAGCTCCGGCATGTATGCGCCGCCCGCCGGCAGCACGGTCCAGGTCTCGACCATCGGCCACGCCCACGTCCTGAGCGAGGTTTGATCGCCGCGCTTCAAAGGTCGAAGCGATCGACCGCCCGGCGCCGTTCATTGTCATCACGCACGTCGTAATTGGCCGTGGTCTGGATGTTGCTGTGGTGGGCCAGTTTCTGTGCAATCGACAAATCGTGCTCTTCGATCACCCGGGTAATGAATGAGCGCCGGAAATCGTGGGGCATGATTTTCACCCCGACCTGGGCGCCCCGTTGCCGCGCGATGTAGTAGATCGCATGTTTGGTGATGCGCTCGCGGGTGATGTGGCTGCCACGGCGAATGCGGTTGAACAGGAACGGATCGTCCTCCTCCCCCTCCTTCAACATCGAACGACGCAATTCCAGCCAGGCTTCAAGTTTGGCGAACGCCCAGGCCGGTGCGTACTTGATCAGCTGTTTGTTGCCCTTGGCGGTGACGCGCAGGCTGCGCTCAGCGAAGTCGACCTGGTTGAGCTCCAGGTTCACCGATTCCGATTTCCGCATCCCCGAACCGTACAAAATCCCGATGATCGCCGCGTCACGCAGGCCTTGTGGCCGTGGGTCGGCGGCGCAGACCGCCATCAACTCCTGGATCAGTGACCGCCTGAGATTGCGCCCCTGGGACAGTCGCGTCCCGGCGATGCCCTTCACCGAACGCATCTTCAGCAGGTGTTCCTGGGAAATCAGGCTCATGCGCCACGCTTCGTTCATGACGCCGCGCACCGCATTGACGTACAGCGAGGAAGTGTTCGGTGCGTAGCCATCCTCACGCAGGGTCGCGACCAGCGCGATCACGTCTTCAGGCTGCAGGTTGTGCCAAGGGATCTCCTCGATATCGATATCTTCGAAGCCCAACCGGTCGGCAGCGTCCTGCAACACATAACGCATGGTCAGTTGGCTGGACGGCGCGAGTCGCGCCAGATACACGGTGAGCGGGTTGACGGAGGGATTACGTGAATCAGCAACGGGTAAGTCAATCAAACGAACGGCCTTGAAATAGATAGGTGTAACAAAAGACAAAAAACGGAGTGGGTTCAGCGATGGCCGCTACGCTGCCGGTCATGGCCGGGAAAGTCAACGCCGTGGCGCCCCGACACGACCGACGTGATAGATGAACTGCAACATGGCTTTGCTAATTGTGGTCGCAACGGATCGCGGCAGGAGCAAACCATGAAAATCAGTGTATTTGGTAGCGGTTACGTGGGCCTGGTGCAGGCGGCTGTCCTGGCTGAAGTCGGGCATGACGTGGTTTGCATGGACATCGACGAGAAAAAGGTCGAATGGCTGCAACAGGGCCACGTGAGCATTTTCGAGCCGGGGCTGGCCAGCCTGGTGCGCGAAAGCCTGGACGCCGGACGGCTGCAGTTCACCACCGACGAGAAGTTCGCGGTGCAGCATGGCCAGGTGCTGTTCATCGCGGTCGGTACACCGTCCAGGGAAGATGGATCGGCGGATCTGCGCTACGTGATGTCGGTCGGCGAAGCGGTGGCACGGCATCGTGAGCAACCGGTGATTCTGGTGGAAAAATCCACCGTCCCCGTGGGCACTGGCGATGCCCTGCGCGCGCACATCGACAAATGCCTGATCGCGGTCGGCCGCTTGTTGCAGTTCGATATCGTCTCCAACCCGGAATTTCTCAAGGAAGGCTCGGCCGTGGCCGACTGCCGACGCCCGGACCGTATCGTGATCGGCTGCGAGCGCGAAGACGTGCGTGATGTGATGCGCGATCTGTACTCGCCCTTCAACCGCAATCATGAACGCATCATGTTCATGGACCTGCGCAGTGCCGAACTGACCAAGTACGCCGCCAACTGCATGCTGGCGACCAAGATCAGCTTCATCAACCAGATCGCCGAACTGGCTGAACACCTGGGGGCCGACATCGAATCGGTGCGCCTGGGCATCGGCGCCGATTCGCGAATCGGTTACCACTTCATCTATCCCGGCTGCGGGTATGGCGGTTCGTGTTTCCCCAAGGACATGCGCGCCCTGATCCACAGCGCCGAAGAAGCCCATTGCTCAAGCGATCTGTTGCAAGCGGTCGAAGCGATCAACCAGCGGCAAAAACACAAACTCTTCGAGCGCATCAACGCGTTTTACCAGGGGGATTTGCGCGGCAGGACCTTTGCCGTGTGGGGCCTGGCGTTCAAACCGAACACCGATGACATGCGCGACGCACCGAGCCGGGTGTTGCTCGAATCCTTGTGGGCGGCCGGGGCCAGTGTGCGTGCGTTCGATCCGGAAGCCATGCAGGAAACCCAGCAGCTGTATCCCGACGAGTCGAAACTGATGCTCATGGGCACACCGGAATCGGTGCTCTCCGGCGCCGATGCGCTGATCATTTGCACGGAGTGGCAGCAGTTCAAGGCGCCGGACTTCAACCTGCTCCAGCAGCGGCTCAACGCCCCGGTGATCTTCGACGGCCGCAACCTCTACGACGCCGATCGCCTGGCGCGCAACGGCTTCAAGTACTTCCCGATAGGCCGTGGCGAGTCACGCAAGCTACCGATTCCGTATCAGCAGTGGTCGGCGGCTTCGGTGGTGGCATAAGTCTGGTCAGGATAATCATTAAACCTGTGGCGAGGGAGCTTGCTCCCGCAGGAGTGCGCAGCAGTCCCTTCTCGGGGCCGCTACGCAGCCCAGCGGGAGCAAGCTCCCTCGCCACGGGTTCCGTGTTGCGTTTACAGTAGCGTCCGGGATTGGGCTGAAACCGGCTCAATCGAATAAGGACATTCCCCGTGGTCAGTTACTCCCCGCTTATCCGCCGTTTGCTGATCTGCTCGCTGACCATTGTCGTCAGCCGCGCCATCACCAGCCCGCTGCTCACCCTGTTTGTCAGCGACAAACTCGACCTCAACCAACAAGACGTTGGTCTGCTGCTCGGCATCGCCGTATTCGTCGCCACCCTGCTGTCGCTGTACGGTGGCTACATCATCGATCGCTTCGAAAAGCGCCGGCTGCTGATCCTCGCCATGCTTTCCAGCGCCATCGGTCTGGTGTTGCTGACGTTTGCCGAGAACCTTTACCTGACCACGGCGACTTTGATCGTCACTGAAACCGCTTCGTCGCTGTTTCTGATCGGTTCGAAAGCGATCCTCAGCGACAATTTGCCCGTGGGCCAGCGCGCCAAGGCGTTTTCCCTGAGCTATACGTTGACCAACATCGGCTACGCGGTCGGGCCGATGTTCGGTGTGTTGATTGCCGGCAGCTTCACCAGCGCGCCGTTCCTGGTCGCAGCGGCCATCGCGCTCTTCAGTATTTTCCTGATGACCGGAATCCCGAAAGAGTCTGCGCGAGCACCTGTTGCGGTGCAGGCTCAGACGTTTCTCAAAACCCTGATCACCCTGAAAAACGACCGCACCTTGATCCTGTTCACCGCAGGCTGCCTGCTCAGCACGGTGGTACATGGCCGGTTCACGTTTTACCTGTCGCAGTACCTGTTGGTGACCAGCGACGCGCAACACACCATGGAAATCATGGCCGCCCTGCTCGCCTGCAACGCCATCAGCGTCATCGCGCTGCAATACCAGATCGGACGTTTCCTCAAACGCGAGCACTTGCGGCAATGGATCGTCGTGGGCACCGGCCTGTTCATCCTCGGCCTGATCGGCTTCAGCCTGGCAGACAGCGTAGTGAGCTGGTGCGTGGCGATGTTCATTTTCACCCTCGGTGAAATCATCATTTACCCGGCCGAATTCCTCTTCGTCGACACCCTCGCACCGGACGAATTACGCGGCAGTTACTACGGCGCACAGAACCTGGCGGCGCTGGGCGGCGCATTGAGCCCGGTGATTTGCGGCTTCCTGCTGATGCACACCCCGGCGCCGACCATGTTCTATGCGATGAGCGCGCTTGCGGCGCTGGGTGGACTGCTGTGTTTCATGAGCGGTCGAGGCAAGTCGATACAGCAAAATTAATGCACTGAAAGCGCATTAATATGAATTTGTCAGCATCAGGATTGAACGGCAAACTGTGCCCGTTCCTCCCCCAATAGTTGGAACAACTTCAAGGGCTTTCTGGGTTTCCAGGCTAAGTCCTTTTTTTCATTGATTTTTTCTGGAGCACTTTCGAAATGTTTGCCCGCTGGTTGCCTGCCGCCATCAATACCCGACCCACTGAATGGAGCCGTGCCGCCATCGGCATGGCGCTGGGGACGCTGCTCAGCGTCTGGCTTTGCAGTCAGGTGTTCGGCATGCAAGTGGCGCAACATTTGATCGGCCCGCTGGGCGCTTCGGCGGTGTTGCTGTTCGCCGTGTCCTCCGGCGCACTTGCGCAGCCGTGGTCGATTATGGGTGGCTACCTGTGCGCCGGGGTCCTCGCATTGCTCGTCGCTCACTTTCTGGGGCGCACCCTGGGCACGGCGTGTCTGGCGGCGGGCATGGCGCTGATTCTGATGTGCTGCCTGCGTTGCCTGCATCCGCCGGCCGGCGCGTTGGCGCTGATTCTGGTATTGGCCGATCCGGCGACCATCGCCATGGACTGGAAAGCCCTGGCGCCGGTGATGCTCAGCGCAGCGACGATGCTGCTCAGTGCCTTGGCCTATAACAACCTGACACGGGTTCGTTACCCCAAACGCACCAGTGAATCGGCGGTTGTGATCCCGGCCGACCACCCACCGGTCGACAGTCAGGCCATCACCGCCCAAGACCTGAAACAGGCGTTGGCAGACATGGAAGCGTTCTTTGACGTGACCCCTGAAGACCTCGAACAACTGATCCATGCCAGCGAGTTGCACGCCCGCCGCCGCAGTGTCGGCGAGGTGTTGGCGCCGCGGCTCTGATCCGCATTGCCGGCCAGGTTGTTTTGCTGTGACAAGATGCTTCTGGCATCCTGCGCGTCCAATTTCTGACCCGGCCCGCCTTCTGGCACGCAAATCACCATGACCGCCTCCGAAAAAGCCCCCGCTCCACGCCACAATGATCTGATCTACGGCCTCGACGACCGCCCCCACCTGACCGCCACGGTGTTCGCCGCCCTGCAGCACGTGCTGGCCAGTTTCGTCGGCATCATCACGCCAACGCTGATCATGGGCAGCGCCCTGGGCCTGCAAAGCGAAGTGCCCTACCTGATCAGCATGGCGCTGTTTGTCTCCGGCCTTGGCACCTTCGTTCAGGCGCGGCGCTTCGGCCCGATCGGTTCCGGTCTGTTGTGCCTGCAAGGCACCAGTTTTTCGTTCATCAGTGTGATCCTCAGCGCCGGCTTCATGGTCAAGGCTCGGGGCGGCGGCACCGACGAAATCCTCTCGACGATCTTCGGCGTGTGCTTTTTCGCCGCTTTCATTGAAGTGGCGTTGAGTCAGTTCATCGGCAAACTGCGGATGCTGATCACCCCGGTCGTGACGGGCACCATCATTACCCTCATGGGTTTGTCGCTGATCAAAGTGGCGATGACCGACATTGCCGGCGGCTTCGGCGCGCCTGACCTTGGCGCCGCGATTCATCTGGCGCTGGCGGCACTGGTGCTGGGCACCATCGTGGTATTGAACCGGGTGGACGTGCCGTTCTTGCGCCTTGGGGCGATTGTGATCGGTCTGACGCTAGGCTATTTCGTGGCATGGCTGATGGGCCAGGTGAATTTCTCCAGCCTGCCCGACGTGCCGCTGATGAGCGTTCCGGTGCCGTTCAAGTACGGATTCTCCTTCGATTGGGTGGCGTTTGTGCCGGTGGCGGTGATTTTCCTGGTCTCGCCCCTGGAAGCCGCCGGCGACCTGACCGCCAACTCAATGATCTCCCGGCAACCGGTCAAGGGGCCGGTCTACATCCGCCGGATCAAATCCGGCCTGCTCGCCGACGGCCTCAACTCGGCCATGGCCGCCGTCTTCAACAGCATGCCGATGGTGACCTTTGCCCAGAACAACGGCGTGATCCAGCTCACCGGCGTCGCCAGTCGCTATGTGGCGTTCTTCATCGCTGGCCTGCTGGTGGTGCTGGGATTGTTCCCGATGATTGGCGCGGTACTGCAACTGATGCCCAAACCGGTACTGGGTGGCGCCGAACTGGTGATGTTCGGCACGGTGGCCGTGGCCGGAATCAAGATCCTCGCCGAAGCCGGCCTGCATCGGCGCAACATGCTGATCGTGGCGATATCCCTCGGCATGGGCCTGGGCGTGGCCGCCGTTCCCGAGGTGTTGCGCGAACTGCCGATGGCGCTGCACAACATTTTCGAGTCGCCCATCACGGTCGGCGCGCTGTGCGCTATCGTTCTAAACATCTTCCTGCCCGAAGAATTCTTCGAGCTGGAAGAAGACGAATTCGACCCGGAAGCCTCGGTGCTTCAGGTCATGCAAAACCCGGATGTGCCCGCCAAGGATGAACCCGCCAAGCCTGCGGTGGTCGCACAGTAGAGCCGCTGGACACTCAAGGACTGAGCCGGCGAAATCACTCTACGTCGTTGAGGATCAAGCTGCGGTAATGCCCGGGATTGGAACCCGACCATTTGCGAAAGGCCTTGTAGAACGAGCTGGCATCGGCGAATCCCAGGCGTGTGGCGATCTCGGCGAAGCTGATGGTCGGCTCGGCCAACCAGACAATCGCCAGTTCCTTGCGCACGCTGTCCTTGAGACCTTGATAGGTCTGCCCTTCTTCGGCCAGTCGACGGCGCAAGGTCGAGGCCGACATGCACAGGCGCTGCGCCAGGGCCTCGGTTTCCGGCCAGTGTTCGGCGGGCAATTGCCGAAGATCCTGCTTGATGCGGCTGGCCAGGCTGTCAGGATCACGGTACTTCACGAGGATATTGGCCGGTGCATGGGCCAGGAATCGCTTGAGTTCCTCGGGGCTGCGCTTGATGGGTGAATCCAGGCAATCGGCGGAAAAAATCATCCGCGTGCGCGGGCGGTCGAACCGCAGATTCTGCGAGAACATCACCTGGTAGTCATCGCAGAAGTCCGGCTGCGCACAGCGCAACTCGATGGCCAGGATCGGTATCCGCCGCCCCGCCAGCCAGCAGGCAACGCCGTGCACGATCATCCAATAAGTGAAATAGGTGAAGGCCCGGCGCGGGTCTTTGTCGTCTTCCAGCAGCACGATTTCCGCCAGGCTTTGTTGACGCACCAACTCGGCGGGCAGGTGTTCAAGCATCAATGACAGGAAACTCAAACCGCTGGTGAGGCCCGCTGCCAGATTCGGCTGGACCATGGCGCAGCGACAGAGGAACTCCAGGCTGCCGGATTTGAGTTTGCGCGGGTCCATGCCAAAAAACTCATCGTCCCCTCGCCGTGCCAACAACCGCCACAGACGCGCATAAGCGGTGGCCGGCACGCGACCATTGGCACGGTCCATCAGCAGCGGATCAATGCCGACCTTGCTCAACACTTCTTCAGTGGCAATACCCGGGGCGCAGCTTTGCATCAGCGCTTCACGCACCAATTGCATAGAGATAGTGTCTTTTTCCGACATTGACCGAAGCAAGCCCTGTTGTTGTTTTGAGTGGTGGGCATATTAGCTGAAACCACCCAGTCAACGCAGATCCCTTATGGGAGTGAACGTGGTCGCTCCCATAAGGGATTGGGGCCAAGCGTTACAGGATGCGGTAGAGCAAACGCTCGATGCGCACACGGCTGACGCGCTTGAGGAACTTGGCCACGCCCGCCGGGTATTCGGCGAGGGTTTCCAGGTCCTGGTAGCGTTCGATGCGTCGGGTGTGCTGGAAGATTTCGGTCAGCTCATTGTGTCGAGGCCCCAGCAACTGGCTTTGCGGATCATCGATCAGCAAGGCGTTTTCCAGGTCGAGGCGAAAAGCTCGTGGGTTGAGGTTGTTGCCGGTCAGCAAGGTGTAGCGCTGATCGACCCACATGCCTTTGAGGTGATAGGTGTTGTCGCCATCGTGCCACAGATGCAGGTTCAGCTGGCCGCTGTCGATGTTGCGCTGATGGCGCTTGGCAAACCGGCGCAGGCTGATCTCGTACAGGTACGGCAGCGCAGCGATCACCTTGAACGGCTCGCTCGGCGGAATATAGAAATCGTTGGCGGTCTTGTCGCCGACCACGATGTCGATCTTCACACCTCGCCCCAATGCCCGGTTGATTTCCCGGGTCACGGCCAAGGGCAGGTTGAAGTACGGCGTGCAGATGGTCAGTTGATGCTGGGCACTGGCGATGAGCTCGCAAATCACCCGGCTCAGCGGGTTGTTCTTGCCGACGCCGAGCAACGGGCTAACCGTCAGACCCGTCTTGATCGTGGTGCCTGCCGTGGTGTCGTAGGCCGCGTGCTTGAGGCGGCTGCGCAGGTCGCCGATGTCATTGCGCAGGCTGCGGGTGGTCGGCAGGTTCGGCAGGTCGAGGCGATGCACCGCTTTGGAGGCCACCAGACCGTGTTGAACCAGGTGATGCATCGAATCCGCCAGTTCACGGCTCTGGATCAGGTGATAACGGTCGTAGCGGTATTTGTCGAACTTGTGCAGATAAACGTTGTTCAGGCTCGCGCCGCTGTAGATCATGCAGTCATCGATGACAAAACCCTTGAGGTGCAACACGCCGAACAGCTCGCGGGTCTGCACCGGTACCCCGTACACCGGCACAACACTGGCGTGGGTGCGGGTCATTTCCTGATACCAGGCCGAGTTGCCCGGCTGCTTGCCGGCACCGATCAGGCCACGCTGGGCGCGCAGCCAGTCGACGACCACCACCACGTCCAGTTCCGGCCGCGCCGCTTTGGCGGCGTGCAACGCATCGAGAATTTCCTGGCCGGCTTCGTCTTGTTGCAGGTACAGCGCAACGATGTAAATACGCTGTGTGGCACTGGCGATTTTTTCCAGCAGGCAACGACGAAACTCGGCAGCGCCGGAAAGGATGCTGACGGCATCGGCAGCCAGCGGAAAACTGCGCAATTTTGGCAGCAGGGAGCGTTTGAAAAGCAACGGCATAGGGCTCGCAAAGGGTCGAATCCGAAGAACCCGAGAGCTTACACCATCGATGGGGTTGGGTCTTGTTACTGTCTGTAATGCAGCCATCGCGAGCACAAGGTAACTCGGCGTTCCGGGCATTTGTGTTCAACCACAATCACCTGTAGAAGCGAGCCTGCTCGCGATGGCGGTGTGTCTGGCGGTATTTCTGTTGGATGTGCAGGTCTCATCGCGAGCAGGCTCGCTCCTACAGGGTTACTGGGTGTGACGGGGATTTGTGTCTGACCACAATCTTCTGTAATTGGATGGACTCGCCCACGCCGAGGCGTCAATGCGCCACGGTGGCAGTCTAAGAAGCCAACGGCAGCGAGGGCGAGTCCATGAAAAAGAATACGACGCTTAAACAGTCCCTGTCTTCAACCG
>NZ_FYDY01000052.1:0-15690 GCF_900187435.1 Pseudomonas sp. Irchel s3b5 | reverse complement strand
TGCGCAAGATCATCAAGACCCGAGGTCACTTCCCAACCGACGATGCGGCGACAAAACTGATCTGGCTTGGGCTGCGCAACATCACAGCAAACTGGGGCTCAGCGGCCCATGACTGGAAAAGTGCGATGAATCAATTCGCGATTCTGTACGGAGATCGATTTATCAGGCCTGCCTGGTAAAAGAATGGCCTGCCTAACGGCAGGCCGTTACCGGCCTGCACACAAAATATCTGACAGTCCCCGGTCCTGACCTTAAACGCCGCTCAAACCCTTGATCAGCAAATCCACATTCCCCTCAAGCTCAGTCACCGGATCCTCGGCATCGGTACTCAACACCACCAACCGGCTACCCGCTTCGGTAATCACCGTTTTCAGGGCCTCCGACGGCTGCCGGTGATGCAGCACCACCGCCACATCGTTGTCTTTGAGCTGTACGCCCAATTCCTTGAGCGCCTCAGGTGTCCACTCGGCATCCGGTCGTGCATCGAGCCCGACCAGTTCCAGGTTCAGTCCGCCAATCAGGTAGCCAAAGTGATCGCTCAAACTCATCACACTGAGGTTGTCCGCGCTGGCCAACTGCGCTTCGCTGGTGGCGCTGAGTTTGAGCAAACGCTGCTTGAGTGCCGCCAGGTTCGCCTCGATCTTCGGCTTGGACTCGGGCGCCAGACGCACTAGGTCCGCCGCGATCACATCTGCCATGCGTCCCATGTTGTTGCTGGAAAACCACGGCTGGCTGTTCAGACCATCGACCTTGATGCCTGGCTGCACGGCAATGCCGGGCAGGGCGCCGTCGACCGGGCGGGCAGCATCGACTTCAACGATACGAATATTGCTGCGACGGGAAATCGGATACAGCGGATCGTCCGGCCACAGCGAGCGCAGGCCAATTACCGCATCGGCATCCGTCGCCAGTTTGGCCAGCGCCGGAGCACCACGGCCAGTGAAGTAGGCGGTCTGGCGGCTGCCGGGCAGATTGGCCGGCGCCGCGCGTTCGAGGCTGACATCGGTGCCCTTGAGCAGCACTTCGCCCAGTCCGTAGGTGATTGGCAGCGAGGCCAATACGCGCAGCGGTTTGCCGTTGTCGGCGGCGAAGGTTGCGGTGGCCACCCCGCACAGCGCGACGGCCAGGGTCAGTTGACGCAGAGAGAATGACATTTATCCAAGGTTCCCTTTCAGGCTGGGGACGACGCCGCGTGCGATGGCGGCGAGGGCGAAGGCAATGCCGGACACCAGAATGATCGCAGCGCCGGACGGGATCGGCAGGTCGAAGACAATCGGCGCGAGAATGCCGCACAGGGTGCTGACCGTGGCGATCAGCACCGAACACCAGAAGAAACCTTTCAACGATTGGCTGAGCAAGCGTGCCGCTGCGGCTGGAATGACCAACAGTGCGCCTACGAGAATGGCGCCAATGACTTTCACTGCGGCGACGGTGATCAGCGTCACCAGAATCACGAACAGGTAATCCAGGGTCTTCACCGCCACACCGCGTACCGCCGCCAGTTGCGGGTTGAAACTGGCGAGCATGATGCGGTTATACAGCGGCAACGCCAGCGCCATCACCAGCGAGCCGACAATCGCCAGTACGGCGAGGTCATTGCCATTGACCGTCAGTACCGAGCCGAACAGCACGTTCTCCAGAATGTGCACATTGATCTTGCCCGCCAGAATCAGCAGCAGGCTGGCTCCCAACGCCAAAGAGACCGAGAGGAACACGCCGATCAGCGTATCCGGCGCCAGGCCCGTGCGGTTGCGCAGGTAGTTGAGCAGGATGCCGAACAACAGGCAGTAGCCGAACAGGCTGCCATAAGGACCGGTGTAGGGTTCGCCGAGCAGAATGCCGATGGCCACGCCGGTCAATGCCGCGTGCCCCACAGCCTCGGAAAAAAACGCGAAGCGCTTGACCACGACCAATGTGCCCAGGCCGCCGAGCACCGGACCGATCAGCAGACCGGCGAGCAACGCGTTGACTACGAATCCGTAGGCGAGGGCTTCGGGCAGATACCCGGACGAAGCCCAACCCTGGACCATCAAACGGAAAGCTTCGTAACTCATCAGGCAACGCTCCGGGGATGGGTCGAAAACAGCGTCAGCAGACGCTCCGGGGTCAGTGCCTGTTTCGGCGTGGCGTCGAACAGCACCCGACGATTGAGCCCTGTAACGTGATCGGCCAGACGCCCGACGGCTTCCAGATCGTGCTCGATCCACAGCACGGTAATTCCGGCTGAACGCCAGTCGCCGAGCAAGCGTTCAAACACCTGAATGCCAGCCTCATCGAGCGCAGACATCGGTTCATCGAGTACTAGCAATTGCGGCGAAGGGATCAACCCTTGAGCCAGTAAAACCCGCTGACGTTCGCCGCCGGACAACGCGCCCATGCGTCGCTTGCGTTTGTCCTGCATGCCGACGCGCTCCAGCGCCTCGCCAATCGCCGCCGCGTAGTGCTTGCTCAAGCCGAGGAACGCCGGGCGCCGCTGGCACATGGCGGCCATGAAATCGTCGACGGTCATCGGCAGGCCGCGGTCGAACTCCAGCGCTTGCGGCACGTAGCCGATGGTGCGTGGTTCAGCGGGCCATTGCAGGCTCAAACGGCCCTGATGCGGCATCTGCCCGAGCAAAGTCTTGATCAGCGAACTCTTGCCGCCACCATTGGGGCCGACCAGCGCATGGACGCTGCCGGGCTGCACCTTGAAGGTCACGTTGTCGAGAATTGTCGTGCGCCCCAGCGTCAGGCTGACCCCGGCGAAATCCAGCGTCGGGCCCGCCCCCTGTAGGAGCGAGCTTGCTCGCGATTGCGCTGCATCATTCAAGGAAGATGCTGACTGACCGGACCCCTTCGCCAGCAGGCTGGCTCCCACAGGATTCTCGGCGTCTTGGGCGATGATCGTTTCTTTCGAAGTCATGCGCCCGACTCCTGGATCGCCCGCACCACGGTGTCGAGGTTGCCGGTCATTTCCTTTTCGTACTTGTCGGCGGTGTATTCGCCGTAGGAAATGTGCGACAGCGGATACAGCTTCACCCCGGATTCGCGCTGGATGGTGTCGACGTAAGAGGACGGGAAATCCATCTCCGAGAAGATCACTTTCACATCCAGTTCACGCAATTGGTCGATGGTCTTTTTCAGCTGGCTCGGGCTCGGTTCGATACCGTGGGCCGGTTCGACCACGGCGGTGACTTCCAGACCAAACTCGCGCAACAGGTAATCGTAGGCAGCGTGCACCGTGGCCACGCGCAGTTCGGCGTTCGGTGCCTGGGTCAGTTTGGCCAGGGCATCGGCGCGCATTTTGCGCAGGCGCTTGCCGTAGGCTCGGGCGTTTTCGGTGTAGGTCTTGGCATTGGCCGGGTCGATCTTGCCCAGTTCCCGGGCGATGTTGTTGACCTGGGCAATGGAAGCGCTGATCGACAGGAACGTGTGTGGGTTCACCACCTTGCCCGCGCCGCGTGCGGCAACACCCGTGGCGGCCAGCAGCGGTACGTTTTCGTTGGCTTCGATGACTTTGACGTTCGGGGTTTCGCTGGCGGCGATCATGCGGTCGGCGAAGTCGTCATGACCGACGCCGTTGAGCACGATCACGTCCAGCCCGCTGATGCGCTTGATGTCTTCGGCGCGGGGCTCGTAGGCGTGGGGGTTGAAGCCGGCAGGGATCAGCGGCACGACCTCGGCCTTGTCGCCGACGATATTGGCCACGTAGCTGTAATAAGGGTGCAGGGTGATGCCGATGCGCAGGCGCTTGGCCTCGTCGGCACTGGCCAGGGTGGGCAGCAGGCAGGCAAGCAGGCCGACCAGCAGCAGGCGCAAGAACGAACGTTGAGATGAAATGGGCATGGGAAAGCGGTCTTCTCTCGGGTGAAGGCGAGGGTTCAATGCTTATGCTGGCGGGTCACGCCGGCATCGAATTGCGCGACGATCTGCTGCCAGCCGGCACTTTCAAGCGCGGCGTCGCTGAGGTCGGCAGGGGCCTTGAGGTCGGTCGCGCGGTTGAGCCAGATGTCTGGCGCGTCATCCGCAGCGGTCAAGCGCATCAGAAAGGAACCGGCGACACCCTTCGCCTGGCTCTGACCGAAGTAGGCTTTGCTATCGAGCAACTGCCAGGCATGTCCGCCGCGACTGACGGAACTGGCGTCCTGAGCGAACGGCGCAAAACCCTCATCGGCGAGGGTTTCGGGCGTCGGCAGCGCTTGTTGTTCCTGACGCAGCAGGTGAATTTCGTCCAGCGTCACACGCAGGTCGGCATAGATGCCTTGCTCGGAAGCACTGAGGTCGCGGCGGGCGTCCAGTTGATGGCTGCTGATGCTGCTCACCTCATGGGACTCGCCGCGCCAGAGCACCACCGAGCCGGCAACGGCCAGAATCATCAGGCACAGCAGCAGGACGTAGAGGGTTTCGTGACCGGCCCCAGCCGGGCGGACGACCTGGGTGGTTGGCGTACTCATGGTGCCTCGATGTCCGCTTGGTCGATTTCGACGACGTGGCCGGGGCCCGCGTCGAACAGCACGTAGAATTCCGCGCCGGGTTTCTTGAAGGTCAGGGTCGAGTCGGCGCCGAGCTTGCCTGGCACCAGAATGGTTTCGTCGTAACCGACCACATCAAGGGTGACACCCGGAGCACCGCTGCCATCGGAAAAACCGCCGGTGCATTTGATCTGCTCGGCGTCGATGGCTTTGCATTCGCACATCGGGTTGTGGGCCAGGGCGCTGGCACTGAAGCCAGCACACAGCAGCAGCAAAACCGCGTGGAGAGGGCGGGAAATACGGGTCATGGTTTGCCTCCTTGTTTGCTCAGCCAGGCGACGGTGGCGGGGGATGCCTGGTTCAAAGGAATGGATGCCTGATGCATGCTGCCGTCCCAGCCTTCCATGGTGATCCACAGTTGAGCGTCGGGCTTGGTCTTGTCCGGCACCGGCAACTGGGCGCTCATGCGGTATGGCGTGCCGAAGAAAATCACCCCGGCGGCGCGCAGGCTGCGGGGCTTGCCGATGCGCAGGTAAGTAGCCTTGACCTGGTCGATACAGGCGTCGCAGAGCGCTGCATTGAAGTTTTTCATGTGGCCGGCCGGGCTGTTGAGCGGAGCTTCATTGCGCAGTTCCGCCAAACGCAGGCTCCAGGGGCCGACTTGCACTTCGCCAACCTCCCGCTCGCCCAGACCGTCGTCACCACGCTGCAATGCCTCGTCGGCGAAGTACTTGGGCATGAAACCCAACGGAATCAGGAGCAACAGGATGTTCAGGTGGAAGCGCCATTTGTGCCAGAACATGCGCAAACGGGAGGCTTGAGGGGCAGCAGTGACGTTGCTCACAGGTTAGCCTCCGACGGTTCGTTGCTCAGGGCTGTTTGGGTTTTCGTGGCGTGTTGCTTCTTGTTGCTGCGCTTCAAGGCATTGGCAGTGGCCAGTGCGGTGCGTTTGGTCCAGATCAACAAGCCGCTCAGGACCATCATGCTCAACAACAGGCCGAAGAAGGCCCAGATCAACTTGATCCACAGCCCTCCGAAATCCCCGGTGTGCAACGGACGCATCGACTCGGTGACGAACTCCAGCGCCGAGCGGTCCGAGATCAGTCGCGTGGCCGCAATTTCGCCGCTGTACGGGTTGAGGGTGGCCGTCTGGAACATCAGCGGATACCAACCGCGTCCACCGATATCCATATGGCTATAGGCATTGCCCGGCAGGCTGACAAAGCTGGCCTCAAGCCCGGAAATCTGTTGCGAGGCGATTTCAATCGCGCGATCGAGATCGATGCGCGGTGGCGGAGTACCGTTGGCCGACATCGGTACGGCTTCACGGGACATCGACGGGATGATTTTCTCGGTGGAAATCGACACCTGGTTATCGAATAGAAATGCCTGGATCAGGAACCAGGTGCCGGTGATGGAAATGACCGCAATGAACCAGATCGACCAGATGCCGCTCAAGCGGTGGAAGTCGCCCCAGAAAATCCGTGCGCCATGGCGGATGCGCAGAGTCGGACTGAAAAAGCCTTTCCAGAAGCGTTTGTAGACCACCAGCCCGGTCACCAGCGAAGCCAAGAGTGGCAAACCGAGAAACGACACCAGATACCAGCCCCAGCTAAAGCCGTTGGTAAACGGCACCAGCCACCAGCCATGCAACGCACGGGTGAATGCCTGGAAATTGAATTCCGGCGCTACCCCCTGAATGACGCCGCTGTACGGGTTGACGTACACCACCACGGAGCGTCCGTCGGGGTAGCTGACTTGTACGTCGAGGGCAAAATGCGACTCGTCGGGTCGGCTGATGCTTTCCACCACGGTCTGCGGTTCAGCCTTGTGGATAGCGTCGAGGACCTGTTGATAGCTGAGCAGCGGTGCATCATCGGAAGGCTGGCTGGCGCGCATCGACGGGTTGGCCAGCCAGACGATTTCCTGGCTGACGACGGCCAGAGTGCCGGTTACACAAACGATGAGTACGAAAAACCAGATCGGCAACGCCAGCCAGCTATGGACCAGAAACCAGATTTTTGAACGGGACTTCTTTGACATGATGTGAGGTCTTGCCTGGATGAGAGGGGCTCTGCTGCGGGTTTCACAGCGACGATGTCCCTGGAAAGTTCGGTCGTGGCTTTTGCCTACGCGACCGACTGCATCTAGATAAGACGAATGATGACCGAAAAACCCGAACGGCAATGCAAAAGTAAATGTTTCTTATTATTGCCACAATGATCAATTGACGCAAAGGGTTGCAGCCTGCGATTGCTGCCGCAGGTCATCGCTGCTGTCACAGGCTGCGACCTTTTCGTGCTTCAACCCTGACTGAACATCTCTTTGGCCCGTTGCTCAATCTGTTCCTGGGTCAGGTCTTCCTTACGCGTGGCCAGGAACCACAGATGCCCATAGGGGTCCCTCAACGTCCCGGAACGGTCGCCGTAAAACTGATCCTTGACCTCGGATACGACGGTTGCACCGGCCTCTATGGCCTGTTTGTAGGATTTATCGACATCCGTCACATACAGATGGAGGCCCACGGACGGCGAGTTGTCCGGATTGCTCAACGGCCCTTGATCGCACGGTGTGCCCAACATGATCGGACAATCGCCGATGCGTAGCTCGGCATGACCGATGCCGCCATCAGGCATGGCCAGCCGCATCACTTCGATGGCACCAAAGGCTTTCTTGTAGAAGTCGATAGCCTGAGCGGCTTTTTGAATGCCCAGATAGGGGGTGATGCTGTGATAACCCTCTGGAATCGGTTTGACGCTCATGATGAATCTCCCTGTTTTTGTTGTGAGAAAGAGGTTCTATGCCGTTACCCAGCTGGATAAATATAGGCCAGCTGCTTTTGCGCTACTGAACGCCCGACGAGCAGCAGTGGTCCGTGGTGTAACGAACGTTCCAGCGGATGCTGTAAACCTGATAGCCACTATCGAGCGTGTTGATTTCTGCCCGTTCGACGGCACGGGTAGCCTGTGTTCATTGCCCCGAACCCAGATGCCGGACGCCAGAAATGAAACCTCTAATCGCCACTTTCCTGCTGTTTGCCCTTTGCGTACTCGCCGGGTGTGCCAGTCATGTTTCTCCTGAACTGCGGCCCTACACCGCAGAGGAAAGCAAGGAACTGGCGCTGGAGGCGTTGAATCGTCGCGGTTTGTCCTTTGACGAGTACCACGCGAAAAAAGCCGAATTGCTCGGTGAACCGCAGAAGTCGTTCCGCTTCGACAGCCAGGGCGAAATGAACGCCGAGCGATCTGTACAGCTTCACGGTCGCTCAAGCTGAGTCAGAACTGTACTGCTTGAAGTTCACGCAACTGTCCGTGGGTTTCACCCAAGGTGTGCGATAGGGTCAACACCTGACTGACCCAGATGGACTGCCACTCATGACGCTCTCACTTGATCTGCTGCTGGGCTTCGCCCTGTTTGCCCTTGTCACCTCAATCACTCCCGGCCCGAACAACACCATGTTGCTGGCATCCGGCGTGAACTTCGGCTTCAACCGCACCATTCCGCACATGCTGGGTATCACCTGCGGCTTCTTTGTGCTCGTCGTCGCGGTGGGTTTCGGATTGGGAGCGGTATTCCAGACTTATCCTTTGCTTTACACCGTTCTGCGTTACGTCGGTGCGGCGTACCTGTTGTACCTGGCGTGGAAAATCGCTCATTCCGGGCCGGTGTCCGACAGTCAGCAGGGCGAAGCGAAACCGATCAGCTATCTGGGCGCCGCCGCGTTCCAGTGGGTCAATCCCAAGGCCTGGATCATGGCCATCGGTGCCATCAGCACCTACACGCCGATGCAGGGTTATTTCACCAATGTGATCGTGATTGCGGCCGTGTTCGCGATCATCAACCTGCCGAGTGTCGGTGTCTGGGCCGCGTGCGGCACGTTGTTGCGCAATGTTTTGAAAGACCGCCGCTGGTTGCGTCTGTTCAATTGGGGGATGGCCGCGTTGCTGGTGGTTTCGCTATATCCGTTGTTGCTCGAAAGCTTCAGCTGACGCGCTGCTTCGACCGGTCGCCCGATGCCTGTTAAGCTGGCTTTTCAGGAGCGTTCCTACGCACTTTTAAATGAAGTTGTACTTCTTTAACGGCATCCGATCAGGTATTGGTAACGTTCTGAAAACTGCGCGCAGCTCACGAGGCTGCGCCTTGCCGTTTCCAGCCACGAGCTTCCTGATCCCGGAACACGCTCTGCGAGTCTTTTATGAATAAACGTCCGTTGTATTTCGATTACGCCGCCACCACGCCGGTGGACGAGCGGGTCATCAAGGTCATGGTCGAGTGCCTGGGCTTTACCGGCAATTTCGGCAACCCGGCTTCAAGCTCCCACGCGTTCGGCCAGCAGGCCCGGCAATCGGTCGAACAGGCGCGATGTCAGGTCGCCGAGCTGGTCGGCGCGACACCTGAACAGATCGTCTGGACATCCGGCGCCACCGAATCCAACAATCTGGCGCTCAAGGGTGTGGCCCAGGCTCGCGGGATTTCCGGCGGCCACATCATTACCAGTCAGATCGAACACAAGGCGATTCTCGACACTGCCCGGCAATTGCAGGATGCCGGCGTTGCGGTGACCTATCTGGTGCCGGACGCCGAAGGTCTGATTACTCCGCAAGCCGTCAGCGAAGCCATGCGCGAGGACACGTTCCTGGTGTCGCTGATGCTGGTCAACAATGAACTGGGCACGCTCAATGACATCCCGGCGATCGGAGAAGTGGTGCGCGGGCGCGCTGCGTTGTTCCATGTCGACGCCGCACAGGGCACGGGTAAAGTGGCGATCGACCTGGCGCAGTGGCCGGTGGACCTGATGTCGTTCTCCGCTCACAAACTCTACGGTCCCAAAGGTATCGGCGCGTTGTACGTCGGCCCGCGCGCGCAGCAAAAATTGCAGGCGCAGATCCACGGCGGCGGCCACGAAGGCGGTTTGCGTTCCGGTACCTTGGCGACCCATCAGATCGTTGCCATGGGTGAAGCTTTCACATTGGCGGCGAAGCTGTTCGAAACAGAAAAAGCCCAGATCGTGCGCTTGCGTGAGCGTCTGCTCAACCAGTTGCTGAGCCTGCCCGGCGTGCACCTCAATGGCAGTCCGTCCCGGCGCATTCCCCATACCCTGAGCCTGACTTTCGGCGAAGGCGAGTTCAACTCGGCGGCGTTGAGCCATTCGATCGCGTTTTCCGCGACCTCGGCCTGCAATTCCGCGAGCAATACCCCATCCCACGTGCTGCTGGCCTTGGGGCTTGATGCCCACGCGGCCGGTCGCACGATTCGCTTGAGCCTGGGGCGTTTCACGACCGAACAGGATATCGACCAAGCGGTAGAACTGATCAGAACAGCCTGCGCCAGTGCTCCGGCATTCTGGCAATAGGGCGATAAAGTGCCGACGCTGATCGGCGCGCAACAATAATGATGAGTGGTTAGCAGGAGTCATGATGAATATGCAGTCTTCGATCAATGGATCGGTGCCCCAGCGCCTGGCACAAACCCGCGAACTGATGAGCCGGGAGGGCATTCATGCCTTGCTGGTGCCGTCGGCCGACCCGCACCTGTCGGAATACCTGCCGGGTTACTGGCAAGGACGCCAATGGTTGTCGGGTTTCCATGGTTCTGTCGGCACTTTGATCGTGACTCCGGACTTTGCCGGCGTCTGGGCCGATAGCCGTTACTGGGAGCAGGCGACCAAAGAGCTCAATGGCAGCGGTATCGAACTGGTCAAGCTGCAACCGGGTCAACCCGGCCCATTGGAATGGTTGGCCGAACAAACTCCTGAGGGTGGCGTTGTCGCGGTCGATGGCGCGGTGATGGCCGTGGCTTCGGCGCGGACATTGGGAAGCAAGCTTGAAGAGCGCGGCGCCCGATTGCGCACGGACATCGACCTGTTGAGCGATGTCTGGAGCGACCGTCCGCAGCTGCCCAATGAACCGATCTATCAACACTTGCCGCCGCAAGCGACCGTCAGCCGTGGCGAAAAGCTCGCCAAGCTGCGTGAAACCCTGAAGTCCCGTGGCGCCGACTGGCATTTTATCGCCACCCTCGATGACATCGCCTGGCTGTTCAATCTGCGTGGCGGCGATGTGTCGTTTAACCCGGTGTTCGTTTCCTTCGCCTTGATCAGCCAGCAGCAGGCCACGCTGTTCGTGGCGCTGAGTAAAGTGAGCGCCGAGTTGCGCGCAATCCTTGAACAGGATGGCGTGACCCTGCGCGATTACAGCGAAGTGGCTGCGGGGCTGAAGGCTGTTCCAGAAGGAGCAAGCCTGCAAGTCGACCCGGCACGGGTCACGGCCGGTCTGCTGGAAAACCTGGGCAGCGACGTCAAGCTGATCGAAGGCTTGAATCCGACCACACTGGCCAAATCGCAGAAAAGCCTGGCGGATGCCGAGCATATCCGTCAGGCCATGGAACAGGACGGCGCGGCGCTGTGCGAGTTCTTCGCCTGGCTGGACTCGGCATTGGGTCGCGAACGCATCACCGAACTGACCATCGACGAACACCTGACCGCTGCTCGTGAGCGCCGTCCCGATTACGTGTCGTTGAGCTTCAACACCATTGCTGCGTTCAACGCCAACGGTGCGATGCCGCATTACCACGCCACCGAGGAAGAGCACGCGGTGATTGAAGGTGACGGTCTGTTGTTGATCGACTCCGGCGGTCAATACTTGGGCGGTACTACCGACATCACGCGGATGGTGCCGGTCGGCACACCGACCGCGGAACAGAAGCGCGATTGCACTCGTGTGCTCAAAGGCGTGATTGCCTTGTCCCGTGCACAGTTCCCGAAAGGCATCCTGTCGCCGTTGCTCGATGCCATCGCTCGTGCACCGATCTGGGCGGAAAGCGTCGATTACGGTCACGGCACCGGTCATGGTGTGGGCTATTTCCTTAATGTGCACGAAGGTCCGCAAGTGATTGCCTATCAGGCTGCACCTGCACCACAGACAGCGATGCTGCCGGGGATGATCACGTCCATCGAGCCTGGCACCTACCGTCCGGGCCGCTGGGGCGTGCGGATCGAAAACCTGGCGATGAACCGTGAGGCGGGCAAAAGCGAATTCGGCGAGTTCCTCAAGTTCGAAACCCTGACCCTGTGCCCGATCGACACGCGTTGCCTGGAAACGTCTTTGCTGACTGAAGACGAGAAGCAATGGTTCAACGCCTATCACGCCGAAGTGCGCGAGCGCTTGAGTCCGTTGGTCGAGGGGGCAGCCCTTGCGTGGTTGAATGCTCGTACGGCGGCGGTTTAGCAGGTTGTTGTAATGCGATTCGGTTGATCAAGGGCATTGCCCGCCACCCTGAACCCTGGAGTGGCGGGTTACCGAGAAATCAGCTCAGGGCTTCAAGGACGAATTCCAAGCGGTCCTGACCGAAGTACAGCTGATTGCCGACAAACATGCTCGGTGCACCAAACACTCCCCGTTGTACCGCTTTCTCGGTGTTGTCCTTGAGTGTGGCTTTGACTTCTTCATCGGCGGTCAGAGCCAGTATCGCTTGAGGATCAAAACCGTTTTCGATCAACACCGCCGCAACGGTGGCAGGCTCATTCAGGCTGCGGCCGTCGACCCACAGCGCCTTGAACAGGCATTCGATGAATGCGCAAAAACGTTCAGGATCACGCATCTGGATGCCGGTCACCGCACGCATCAACATCAGCGTGTTGATCGGAAAGTGTGGATTGAACTTCAGCGGCACACCGTAGCGTTTCGCGTAGCGATCCAGGTCCTGGAAAATGTAACGACCCTTGGCCGGAACGGTCGCTGGCGAGGCGTTGCCGGTGGCTTTGAATACTCCGCCCAGCAGAATTGGAATGTAGATCAACTGCGCGTCAGTCTGCGCGCAGATCTTCGGTAGCTGGGTGTAGGCCAGATAAGTGGCGGGGCTGCCGAGGTCGAAGTAGAACTCCACGGTTTTGCTCATGGTCGAAGGTGCTCGTTTTATTGTTGTGGGGAAGGGCTTACCAGCGTTCGCTCCAGGGACGCAGATCGAGCTCGAAAGTCCAGGCGTCGCGGGGCTGGGCGTGCAGATACCAGTAGTTCTCGGCGATGTGCTCGGGGTTGAGAATGCCGTCCTGATCCTTGGTCGCATACTTCTCGGGGAAGCTCTCGCGGATGAAATCGGTATCGATGGCGCCATCGACGACCACATGGGCAACGTGAATGTTCATCGGTCCCAACTCACGGGCCATGCTTTGGGCCAGTGCCCGGATCCCATGCTTGGCGCCGGCAAACGCGGCGAATCCGGCGGCGCCACGCATACCCGCCGTGGCACCCGTGAACAGAATCGTGCCTCGTTGACGCTTGGCCATGCGTTTGGCCACTTCCCGGGCGTTGAGAAAACCCGAGAAGCAGGCCATCTCCCAAATCTTGAAATACTTGCGGGCCGTTTCTTCGAGAATGCTGCACGGCACGTTGGCGCCGATATTGAACACGAACGCTTCAATGGGGCCGATCTGGTTTTCAATCTGTTCGACCAGCGCGATCACGTCTTCTTCTTTTCGCGCATCGCAAGCGAACCCGTGTGCTTCACCGCCGTCGGCCTTGATGGCATCCACCAACGGTTGAAGCTTGTCCGCGCTGCGGCGAGTGACACAGGCGACAAAACCTTCCCGAGCAAAGCGTTTGGCAATTGCGCCACCTGTGGCATCACCAGCGCCGACAACCAGTACGACCTTCTTGTTATTCATGGGTAGATCCCTTTGGTAAACGATCGTTAACTAAACGGACGTTATGCTACGATTCGATAATCGTCAAGGTATTCAAATCGGGAAGAAGGCTATGCGTTATTCGACCAGCCACAAATTGGAAACCAAGGAGAAGCTGCTGGAAAGCAGCGCGGTTTCGGCCAAGAAGTCGGGTTTCTCAACGGTAGGCGTCGATGGCTTGATGAAAGCGATCGGCTTGAGTGGCGGCGCGTTCTATAGCCACTTCTCGTCAAAGGATGAGCTGTTCGCAACCATTGTCGAGCGTGAGCTACGCCAAAGCCTGGCACGATTGGGAGCGGATCAGGACCGAGACAAACTTGAACGCTGTCTCAAACTTTATCTGAGCATGTCCCATGTCGAGCATCCGGAAACCGGTTGTGCGCTGCCAGCCTTGGGGGCCGAGATCGCCCGGTCAGACGTGAGCGTTCGCCAACAGGCGGAACACTGGATCTGTCGGCTCCAGGAAAGCTGGGCGGAGATTTTGCACAGTGAAAGCTTGGCCTGGGCGATTCTGTCGCAATGCATTGGTGCACTGGTCGTCGCCCGGATGCTCGCAACTCCGGATGTTCAGCGCGAGGTGCTGAAGTCCAGTTACGATGAAATCGGTCGCCAAATCGCAAGTCCGAGAACCTGACGCGGCGACCTGTCTATTTGCAGATGACAATCATGCTTCGGCTGGTATAGCCCGCGGGATTGAGGCCAAACGGATAGTCGCCAGGTTCTTCCACGGTATCCCCCGACTTGGCGATGACCTTGTAACCCTTGGGAGCGCACAAGTTGCTAGCGGTGGCGTAGCATTTGTCCCAAGACGACGACAGTCCTGAACAGTTGATGTGCAGCCCTTTCTTGCCGTGTTTGATCTTGGTTTCTGATGTCGCTGCGCAGCCTGCAATTGCAAGAGCGGCGATCAGTATCAAAATTCGTTTCATTACTATCCTTATAGCGCCCCGGGTCTTGTGCCCGGGTCTGGCTCTAATCGCTTTTACTTGAAGCGTCCTGATATCCCTGTCTGAAATCGCCCTGCCTGACTCTGGGTTGCGGGCCTAAACATGGCCTAATTAAGCGGTAAATGCCAGAGCTTCGTTATTTCTGCTTCAATCTGCCGCTATCGCAGGTTTGGCAGCATTGCCCATGGTCAACGTCGCACCTACCGACGCCAAAATGATGCACATGATGGCCATCCATTGTGACAGTGAAAGGAACTCGTGAAGGAACAGTAGCCCCGAAAGCGCTCCGACGGCAGGTTCAATGCTCATCAGTGTGCCGAAAGTTCTGGCCGGCATGCGAGTCAATGCGACCATCTCCAGGGTGTAGGGCAGGGCGGTGGACAAGATGGCGACGCCGAGAGCTATCGGGATCAAGGCAGGCGTCAACAGAGCAGAACCCGCATGGACGATTCCGATCGGTGCTACAAACAACGCGGCAATCATTACTCCCAGCGCGGCAGTCTGAACTCCGTTGTCGGCGCCGGCCTTCTGGCCGAACAGAATGTATAGCGCCCAACATACCCCGGCGCCCAAAGCATAACCGACGCCTGTCAGATCCATCCCCGCTGCCGCTTCGCCTGACGGTATTAATAGCAGTAATCCTGCCGCTGCCAGCGCGATCCACAAAAAGTCGATTGCACGGCGTGAGGCATAGATCGCAACCGCCAGTGGGCCAGTGAACTCCAGCGCTACCGCGATACCCAGGGGAACGGTTTGCAAGGACATATAGAAGAGGAAGTTCATGCCGCCCAGTGCCATCCCGTAGACGACGACGGTACGCAGGGATTTTGCGGTGAGTTTCGCGCGCCATGGGCGCAGTATCAGCATCATGATCACGCTGGCGAAAATCAGGCGCAGTGTGGTGGTCCCTTGAGGGCCAATGACCGGGAACATGCTTTTGGCCAGGGACGCTCCGGTCTGGATCGAGGCCATGGCTATAAGTAACAGCCCAACCGAGAATAGGGTGGAGGCTAGGCTGCGTTGCTGGTCGTTCATTGCGTGACACCGTCCAAGGTAGGAAATCAGGGCGTTTCTACGTACTTGGGCAATATGTTGCGCATTAGTCATCGGCGCGTCTATATATAAGCAGTGATTTTGAGTGTCATGCTAGAAAGGCAAAATCAGTGCTTGACGGCAGATCTCAGGTGTCTATAATTCGCCCCACTTCCGGCGCAGTCGAAACGGAAAACTCCTTGGTAAACAATGAGTTACGAAGTTTTCGGCAGCAGGTTGCTTCAGTTCATCGAAGCCAAAAGGAAGTTGAAAAAGAGGTGTTGACAACAGCGGGTAACGCTGTAGAATTCGCCTCCCGCTGATGAGAGATCTGAAGCGCAAGTGGTTGAAGTTGTTAAGGAAATCCTTGAAAGCTTCTGAAAATAACCACTTGACAGCAAATGAGGCTGCTGTAGAATGCGCGCCTCGGTTGAGACGAAAGATCTTAACCAACCGCTCTTTAACAACTGAATCAAGCAATTCGTGTGGGTGCTTGTGGAGTCAGACTGCTAGTCAACAGATTATCAGCATCACAAGTTACTCCGCGAGAAATCAAAGATGTAACCAACGATTGCTGAGC
>NZ_FYDY01000009.1:0-232065 GCF_900187435.1 Pseudomonas sp. Irchel s3b5 | reverse complement strand
GTGAGCTCAACCAATGTTGGCCAGAAGCCAAAGATGGCTTCCTCGAATAGGCCTTATACATAGATGCAACCGGGTAGCAGTGTTTAAAAAGCAGGTAGACAGTGGGGGCGAGTCCATACATAGGAGCGAGCCTGCTCGCGATAGCTGACTGACCTGCAATGCAGATGTCACCTGATCCACCGCTATCGCGAGCAAGCTCGCTCCTACAGGGGGATTTCATCTGGCCTTTAAAGTTTTTGATTTAATATCTGGCTCTCTCCCGGAGGGCCTTCGATGACTGATCTGCTCACGCCCATTCAAGTCGCACTCGGCTTGCCCCACACCCCGATCCCATTCACCTCCCGCGGCGCCTTGCCCTCGGCGTTCGCCGTCACCGACCTGGCCTGTGCCAGCATCGCCGTTGCCGGCCAGGCTGTCAGCGAACTGCTGCACCAGCAAACCGGACGCCTGCCCAACCTTGAAGTCGACCGACGCCTGGCGTCGTTCTGGTTCTCGACATCGATCCGCCCGACAGGTTGGAGCCTCCCACCGATGTGGGACCCGGTCGCCGGTGACTACGCCGCGCGCGATGGCTGGATTCGCCTGCACACCAACGCCCCCCATCACCGTGCGGCGGCGGAACGCGTGCTCGGCGTCTGCGCCGACCGAGCAGCGATGGCAGGCAAAGTCGCGCAATGGACCAAAAACGATCTGGAGCAGGCTGTCGTCGAGGCCGGTGGCTGTGCCGCAGAAATGTACAACCGAGATCAATGGCACGCACACCCACAAGGCATGGCAGTCAACGCTGAACCGTTGATTCAGTTCACACGCAACCACAGCCAATGCGTCAAGCCATGGCAAGGCTCGGTTGCCCGACCGTTGGCCGGCATCAAGGTGCTGGATTTGACCCGAGTGTTGGCGGGGCCCATTGCCAGTCGGTTTCTGGCCGGTCTCGGCGCCGACGTGTTGCGCATCGACCCGCCGACATGGGATGAGCCAGGCGTCGTGCCCGAAGTCACCCTGGGCAAGCGCTGTGCGCGTCTCGACCTTCACGACAAGGCGGATCGCGCCGTGTTCGAAGCCTTGCTCAAAGACGCCGACATTGTGCTCCACGGCTACCGCGCCGATGCGCTGGAGCGCCTTGGGTATGGCGCGGTTTACCGGCAGCAGTTAAGCCCAAGTCTGATCGACGTCTGCCTCAATGCCTACGGCTGGAGCGGTCCGTGGCTGCACCGGCGCGGTTTCGACAGCCTGGTGCAGATGAGCACAGGCATTGCGCAGGCGGGCATGACCTGGAAGCAGGCGGACAAGCCGACGCCATTACCGGTGCAGGCCCTCGATCACGCCACCGGGTATCTGATGGCGGCCAGTGCGATCCGCTTGCTGGCCGAATGTTTGAGCGGCGGCGTTGGCGGGGCGGCGCGATTGTCTTTGGCGCGAACGGCGAAGTTGTTGATCGAGGCCGGGGCCGGGTCCGATGAGCCGTTGCGGAATGAGGATCAAAAGGATCAGGCAATGGAGATCGAGCAGACGCCGTGGGGGCCGGCGCATCGCTTGCGGGTTCCGCTGAAGATCAATGGGACGCCGTTGCAGTGGTCATTGCCGGCGACGCAATTGGGTTCTCATCGCGCTCAGTGGTGATGCCCGAATAGTCTTCGCCGGCAAGCCGGCTCCCACAGTTGTCCGCACACGTCCCGCGTTTAATTGTAGGAGCTGGCTTGCCAGCGAAAGCGCCTGACCGTTCACCACAGATCCGGAATCAGCTCAATCCTCCCGACTCAACGCGGTCCACAACAACTGCGTCGCATACCCCGATAAGGCCGCCACGCCTCGGCACGCGACAACAGCTGTCGAGCCGTCACCGACCCACCTTCCAGCGCCGCACAATTTCATAGACTCAGTAACCCGCTGTACAACCCATACGCTGCCAACCCGGCCCCGCTGATGACGCAGGCAAAAATGCCCTTCTCTGCGAGCGTGAACAGTGGCTTGCCTTGCTCATGCCGGGCTTTGGCAAACAGGATCACGCCGGGCGCATACAGCAATGCCGAGAGCAGCAGATATTTCAAGCCACCGGCGTACAACAACCACACCGCGTAACCCAGGGCGATACCGGCGATCAACAGATCCTTGGATCGCTCAGCCGGTGAGTTTTCGTAGGTTTCGCCGCGCCCGCTCAACAACACCGCATACGCCGCCGACCACAGATACGGCACCAGGATCATCGACGAGGCGAGGTAGATCAGGCTGGTGTAGGTGCCGGCGGAAAACAGCGTGATCAGCAAAAACAGCTGGATCATCAGGTTGGTCATCCACAGCGCATTGACCGGCACATGGTTGGCGTTTTCCTTGGTCAGAAACGCCGGCATGGTCTTGTCTTTGGCCGTGACAAAGAGGATCTCGGCGCACAGCAGCGCCCAGGACAACAAGGCGCCGAGCAACGAGATCGCGAGGCCGACGCTGATCAGCAACGCCCCCCATCGACCGACGATATGTTCCAGCACCGAGGCCAGTGACGGGTTCTGCAACTTGGCCAGTTCCGGCTGAGTCATGATCCCCAGCGACAACACGTTCACCAGCACCAACAGCGCCAGCACCCCGAGAAACCCGATGACCGTTGCCCGGCCTACGTCCGAGCGTTTCTCCGCGCGCGCCGAATACACACTGGCGCCTTCGATGCCGATAAACACGAACACGGTGACCAGCATCATGTGCCGCACCTGGTCCATTACGCTGCCGAACTGCGGATTGCCATGCCCCCAGATGTCCCGGGTAAAGATGTCAGCCTTGAACGCCACGGCGGCGATCACGATGAACATGATCAGCGGCACGATCTTGGCCACCGTGGTCACCAGGTTGATGAGCGCCGCCTCCTTGATCCCGCGCAGCACCACAAAATGCACGGTCCACAACAACACCGAAGCGCAGCCGATGGCGATGGGGGTGTTACCCTGCCCAAACACCGGAACGAAGTAGCCGAGGGTGCTGAACAGCAGGACAAAGTAGCCAACGTTACCCAGCCAGGCGCTGATCCAGTAACCCCACGCCGACGAAAACCCCATGTAGTCGCCGAACCCGGCCTTGGCGTAGGCGTACACACCGGAATCCAGTTCGGGCTTGCGATTGGCCAGGGTCTGGAACACGAACGCCAGCGTCAGCATGCCCACGGCCGTGATCGCCCAACCGATCATGATGGCACCGGCATCGGCCTGAACCGCCATGTTCTGCGGCAGGGAAAAGATCCCGCCGCCGATCATCGATCCCACCACCAGCGCGATCAGTGCGTTCAGGCGAAGTTTTTGCGGCGCTTGCGACATGGCTGCGTCTCCGGGAGGCAACAGGGTGCGTATCCAAATGAGTGAAGCGTAATAACGATTATTGAATAACGCCAACCAGCCGCCTATTTACACGCACAAAACGGCTATATAACCATCGACGACAATCGTTTTACTTACAACTTTCTTATTAAAAGAATATTTCACAAAAGACATTTACAAAAAATTGCGCAACAGAACTATCGCGATAACTCAAACCCAATAAAAACACTATCCGATAAATGCGAAAAAGGCTCTGGAATGCGGATTACAGACAAATCGTAATGGCACTCTGCCGATAATTACTGAATACACCAATGCACTGATCCACGTCAGTTAATTTAATAACCATCAGACTTAGCCTTTCCACTCTTCCCCTGCATTGGTGCCATGCAATGTCTGCATCCCCCGGAAAACTGAAACTCGGCGCATTGGTTGCGCTGGTTGTTGGTTCAATGATTGGTGGCGGGATCTTTTCCCTGCCGCAAAACATGGCCGCCAGTGCCGATGTCGGCGCCATTCTGATCGGTTGGGCCATTACGGCCGTCGGTATGCTCACCCTCGCCTTTGTGTTCCAGACACTGGCCAATCGCAAACCCAATCTCGACGGCGGGGTCTACGCCTACGCCAAGGCCGGGTTTGGCGACTACATGGGTTTCTCGTCGGCGTGGGGCTACTGGATCAGTGCCTGGCTGGGCAACGTCGGCTATTTCGTCCTGTTGTTCAGCACCCTGGGCTACTTCTTCCCGATTTTCGGGGAGGGTAATACGCCAGCGGCGGTGATCGGTGCGTCGGTGCTGCTCTGGGCGGTGCACTTCCTGGTGCTGCGCGGCATCAAGGAAGCGGCGTTCATCAACCTGGTGACCACGGTCGCCAAGATCGTGCCGCTGGTGCTGTTCGTGCTGATCGCGGTGTTCGCCTTCAAACTGGACATCTTCACCGCCGACATCTGGGGCTTCAAGAACCCGGACCTGGGCAGCGTGATGGACCAGGTGCGCAAAATGATGCTGGTCACCGTGTGGGTGTTCATCGGCATCGAAGGTGCGAGCATCTTCTCGGCCCGGGCGGAGAAACGCAGCGACGTGGGTAAAGCCACGGTCATCGGCTTCGTCACCGTGCTGCTGTTCCTGGTGCTGGTGAACGTGCTGTCGCTGGGGATCATGACTCAGCCGGAACTGGCCAAGTTGCAGAACCCGTCGATGGCTGCGGTGCTGGAACATGTGGTCGGTCACTGGGGCGCGGTGCTGATCAGCGTCGGCTTGATCATCTCGCTGCTCGGGGCGTTGCTGTCGTGGGTGCTGCTGTGTGCGGAGATCATGTTCGCCGCCGCCAAGGACCACACCATGCCGGCCTTCCTGCGCAAGGAAAACGCCAACCACGTACCGGTCAATGCCTTGTGGCTGACCAACGCCATGGTGCAGATCTTCCTGGTGATCACGCTGTTTTCGGCCAGCACCTACCTGTCGCTGATCTACCTCGCCACGTCGATGATTCTGGTGCCTTACCTGTGGTCGGCGGCCTACGCCCTGCTGTTGGCGGTGCGCGGTGAAACCTACGAAGGCGCGCTGGCCGCACGCAAGAAAGACCTGTTCATCGGCGCCGCGGCCCTGATCTACGCGGTCTGGCTGATCTACGCCGGCGGCATCAAGTACCTGCTGCTCTCGGCCCTGCTCTATGCCCCCGGCGTGATCCTGTTCGCCAAGGCCAAGTTTGAAATGAACAAACCGGTTTTCACCAACATCGAGAAGCTGATTTTCGCCGCAGTGGTCGCGGGCGCCCTGGTGGCGGCCTACGGACTCTACGACGGCTTCCTGACCCTGTAACACACGTCTTTGTCATCTGGAGGAACACTGCAATGACCATGGAAAAGTACGGCGTACATTCCGAGGCAGGCAAACTGCGCAAAGTCATGGTTTGCTCGCCAGGGCTAGCCCATCAGCGGCTGACCCCGAACAACTGCGACGAACTGCTGTTCGATGACGTGCTGTGGGTGGCCCAGGCCAAGCGTGACCATTTCGACTTCGTCACCAAGATGCGTGAACGCAACATCGATGTGCTGGAAATGCACAACCTGTTGACCGACATCGTCGCCATTCCCGAAGCTTTGGACTGGATCCTGGAGCGCAAGATCACCGCCAATTCGGTGGGCCTGGGTCTGATCAATGAAACCGCTTCGTGGCTGCGCAGCCTGGAGCCGCGCAAGGTCGCCGACTACCTGATCGGTGGCGTTTCGGGCGACGATTTGCCGAGCAGTTTCGGTGGCAAGGCCATCGAGATGTACCGCGACTTTGTTGGCCACTCCAGCTTCATTCTGCCGCCGCTGCCCAACACCCAGTTCACCCGCGACACCACCTCCTGGATCTACGGCGGTGTCACGCTCAACCCGATGTACTGGCCGGCGCGCCGTCAGGAAACCCTGCTGGCCACCGCCATCTACAAGTTCCACCCCGAGTTCACCAACGCCGACTTCCAGATCTGGTACGGCGATCCAGACCTGGAGCACGGCCACTCCACGCTCGAAGGCGGTGATGTGATGCCGATCGGCAACGGCGTGGTGTTGATCGGCATGGGCGAGCGCTCGTCGCGCCAGGCCATTGCCCAACTGGCGGTGAACCTGTTCAAAAACAAGGCCGTGGAAAAAGTCATCGTCGCCGGCCTGCCGAAGTCCCGCGCAGCGATGCACCTGGACACCGTATTCAGCTTCTGCGATCGCGACCTGGTCACGATCTTCCCGGAAGTGGTGAACCAGATTGTCGCCTTCACCCTGCGTCCCGATGAAAGCAAAGCGGATGGCATCGATATTCGCCGCGAAGAAACCAGCTTCCTCGATACCGTCGCCCAGGCCCTTAACCTCAAGGCGCTGCGCGTGGTGGAAACCGGTGGCAACAGCTACGCCGCCGAACGCGAGCAATGGGACGACGGCAACAACGTGGTGGCTCTGGAGCCGGGCGTGGTTATCGGTTACGACCGCAACACCTACACCAACACCCTGCTGCGCAAGGCCGGTGTGGAAGTCATCACCATCAGCGCCGGCGAACTCGGCCGCGGACGGGGCGGTGGCCACTGCATGACCTGCCCGATCATCCGCGACCCGATCGACTACTAACCTGTTGACCTTGGCCGACGTGTATCCCGCGCGGCCAAGGGGATTACCCAAACCCAAGGAGATCCAAAATGGCGTTCAATATTCACAACCGCAATCTGCTGAGCCTGGAACACCACACCCCTCGCGAATTGCGCTACCTGCTCGACCTGTCCCGCGACCTCAAGCGCGCCAAGTACACCGGTACCGAACAGCAACACCTGAAGGGCAACAACATCGCCCTGATCTTCGAAAAGACCTCGACCCGCACCCGTTGCGCCTTCGAAGTCGCGGCCTATGACCAAGGCGCGAACGTCACCTACATCGACCCGAACTCTTCGCAGATCGGTCACAAGGAAAGCATGAAGGACACCGCCCGCGTGCTCGGGCGCATGTATGACGCCATCGAGTACCGTGGCTTCAAGCAGGAAATCGTCGAAGAGCTGGCCAAGTTCGCCGGCGTCCCGGTGTTCAACGGCCTGACCGATGAATACCACCCGACCCAAATGATCGCCGACGTGCTGACCATGCGCGAACACGCCGACAAGCCGATCCACGAGATCAGCTACGCGTACCTGGGCGATGCGCGCAACAACATGGGCAACTCGCTGCTGCTGATCGGCGCCAAACTCGGCATGGACGTGCGCATCTGCGCGCCGAAAGCCCTGTGGCCGGCGGACGATCTGGTGGCCCGCTGCAAACAGTACGGCGAAGAAAGCGGCGCTCGCATCACCCTCACCGAAGACCCGAAAGAAGCGGTCAAGGGCGTGGACTTCATCCACACCGACGTCTGGGTGTCGATGGGCGAACCGGTCGAAGCCTGGGCCGAGCGCATCCAGCAATTGCTGCCGTACCAGGTCAACGCCGACCTGATGAAAGCCACCGGCAACCCGCGCACCAAGTTCATGCACTGCCTGCCGGCCTTCCACAACTGCGACACCAAGATCGGCAAACAGATTGCCGAGCAGTACCCGTTCCTGAACAACGGCATCGAAGTGACCGATGACGTGTTCGAGTCGCCAGCCTGCATCGCCTTCGAGCAAGCGGAAAACCGCATGCACACGATCAAGGCGATTCTGGTGTCGACCCTGGCTGATCTGTAAGCCATACAGCTCCCACTGACACGACATGGTCACTGTGGGAGCTGGCTTGCCTGCGATAGCTACGCCTAGGTGTCTCTGACCGACCGCAGCGATCCTATCGCGAGCAAGCTTGCTCCTACAGGGGATCGAGTTGTTTGCCTTTCCTCTGTTTAGAAGGACTGCACCATGCGTATCGTCGTAGCCCTGGGCGGCAACGCCCTGCTCCGCCGTGGTGAACCCATGACCGCTGACAACCAGCGCGCCAACATCCGGATCGCCACCGAACAGATCGCCAAGATCCACCCCGGCAACCAACTGGTCATCGCCCACGGCAATGGCCCGCAGGTTGGTCTGCTGTCATTGCAGGCGGCGGCCTACACCTCGGTTTCGCCCTATCCGCTGGACGTGCTCGGTGCCGAGACCGAAGGCATGATCGGCTACATCATCGAACAGGAACTGGGCAACCTGCTGGACTTCGAAGTGCCGTTCGCCACCTTGTTGACCCAGGTCGAAGTCGACGCCAACGACCCGGCCTTCAAGAACCCCACCAAACCCATCGGCCCGGTCTACACCAAAGCCGAGGCCGAAGCGCTCGCCGCTGAAAAAGGCTGGGCCATCGCCCCGGACGGCGACAAATATCGCCGCGTGGTTGCCAGCCCGAGACCAAAACGCATCTTCGAAATACGTCCGATCAAGTGGCTGCTGGAAAAAAACAGCATCGTGATCTGCGCCGGTGGCGGCGGCATTCCCACCATGTACACGTCCCCCGGCAAACTGGAAGGCGTCGAGGCTGTCATCGACAAGGACTTGTGCTCTGCGCTGCTGGCCGAACAGCTGGAAGCCGATCTGCTGGTGATCGCCACCGACGTCAACGCGGCGTTCATCGACTTCGGCAAACCCACCCAGAAAGCCATCGCCCAGGCGCACCCCGATGAACTGGAAAAGCTCGGCTTCGCTGCCGGCTCCATGGGACCGAAGGTGCAGGCAGCTTGCGAATTTGCACGCCATACTGGAAAAATCGCAGTGATCGGCTCGCTGTCGGACATCGAATCGATCATTCTGGGCGTCGCGGGTACACGCATCAGCACCGCGACACGGGGCATTACTTACTTGTAGGGAGAGGTGTTTATGGCAACGTTTGATCCAGGTCACTTGCACATCGAGCGCCATGCGCTGAACAAGGATGATGTGAGCTACAACATCCACCTCGACTATGAAGTCAGCAAGAACCCCAAAGGGGAAAAAGGCATTCAGTTCACGATGCATGGCAGCATTCTGGGCAAGGAATTGAAGGAGCCCTTCTTTCTGCCCAAGGAAGAAGCCTACAACTTCGCCAGCAATGTGACGAAAATTGCCGAGAAACATGGCATTCCCAAGGAAAAAATCGCTATTGGTTCGACACACGAACATTACGACCTGATGTTCGAAGACATCCGCAAGCAACTGAATATGAAATCCGGTGACCCGATAGACCTCGAGAAATTCGAGTAAGCCCTATCCCTTGTAGGAGCTGGCTTGCCAGCGATGAACGATAACGCGGTATTACTGACATACCGCACCGTCCGAATCGCCAGCAAGCCGGCTCCTACAGGTGCTGTACCTGACTGCGGATTTCACCTCTACCCCTTCACCAAGGCATACTTGCCACCCTCCGCACAGCAGAACCCGAAACCGTCCATGCGTATCCACGTCAGCTTCATCGACCGCGTCGGCATTACCCAGGAAGTCCTGGCCCTGCTCGGCGGGCGCAATCTCAACCTGGATGCGGTGGAAATGGTTCCGCCCAACGTCTACATCGACGCCCCGACCCTGAGCCCGCAAGTCCTCGAAGAACTGCGCGATGCGCTGTTCAGCGTGCGTGGCGTACAAGCTGTGACGGTCGTCGACATCCTGCCCGGTCAGCGTCGGCACTTGCAGCTCGATGCACTGCTCGCCGCCATGACCGACCCGGTGCTAGCGCTGGACAGCGACGGCAACGTGCTGCTGGCCAACCCCGCGTTGATCGCCCTGTACGGCCGCGAACCGGCCGGTGAAAGCATCGCCGAACTGTTTGCCGACCCGGCCTTGCTCGACGCCCTGCTCGAACAGGGCTTTCGCCTGCCGCTGCGGGAAATCACCGTCAACGGCCAGACCTTGCTGCTGGACGCCACGCCGATCACCGACGCCGGCGCCCTGCTGACCCTGTATCAACCCAACCGCATCGGCGAACGCCTGTCCGCGTTGCACCACGATCATGCTGAAGGGTTTGACGCGTTGCTTGGCGAATCCCCGGTCATCCGCACCCTCAAGGCGCGCGCCCAGCGGGTGGCGGCACTGGATGCGCCGCTGCTGATTCAGGGTGAAACCGGCACCGGTAAAGAACTGGTCGCCCGCGCCTGCCATGCCATCAGCGCCCGGCACAGCTCACCGTTTCTGGCATTGAACTGTGCGGCATTGCCGGAGAACCTCGCCGAAAGCGAACTGTTCGGCTATGCGCCCGGTGCTTTCACCGGTGCGCAACGGGGCGGCAAGCCGGGGCTGATGGAACTGGCCAACCAGGGCACGGTGTTTCTCGACGAGATCGGCGAAATGTCGCCGTACTTGCAGGCCAAGTTGCTGCGGTTTCTCAACGACGGCAGTTTTCGCCGGGTGGGCGGTGATCGTGAGGTGAAGGTCAACGTGCGAATCCTCAGCGCGACCCATCGCGACCTGGAAAAAATGGTCAGTGAAGGCCTGTTCCGCGAAGACCTGTTTTATCGCCTCAACGTGCTCAATGTCGAAGTCCCTCCCCTGCGCGAGCGCGGCCAGGACATTTTGCTGCTGGCCCGTTACTTCATGCAGCAGGCCTGCGCGCAGATCCAGCGACCGATCTGTCGCCTGGCACCGGGCACGTATCCGGCACTGCTGGGCAACCGCTGGCCAGGCAACGTGCGACAACTGCAGAACGTGATTTTTCGCGCCGCCGCGATTTGCGAAAGCAGCCTGGTGGACATTGGCGATCTCGACATCGCCGGCACCTCGGTCGCTCGCCAGGGCGACCACGAAGTCGACAGCCTAGAACAGGCCATGGACGAGTTTGAGAAAACCCTGCTGGAAAAACTGTACACCAGCTACCCCTCGACCCGACAACTCGCGACCCGACTACAAACTTCCCACACCGCGATTGCCCATCGGTTGCGCAAGTACGGAATTCCCGGCAAGGCCTGAAAAGTCTGATGAACACCGACCTGTAGGAGCCGGCTTGCTGGCGATGGCGTCTGCAAAATCGCGATCGCCAGCAAGCCGGCTCCTACAGGTCGTGAATGTCCATGCATCGGAAAATCACGTCTAAAAACGACCCCCACCTGTACTGAAAGCGCTACAGCGGAACGATATCGCTACACCACTCCCCGATCACGGCCCTGCAAGGCTTTGATCCACCTCGCCTTTTATCCGTGACATGTGGCGTATCGATTTCGCTACAACCATCGAAATCCCGCGACCGCTAAATTCATATAAATCATTGATTTAAATAGAAAAACAAACATTGGCCGCGATCTTGCTATGTAGTCCCTCATAACCAGGGCATTGCCCCAGCATTCAATCGCGTCCACCAGACGAGTCTGGCCCCTTAGGAGTTTCCATGAGCGAGTTGCGTTTTACTGAAGATCACGAATGGCTGCGCACCGAAGCTGACGGCAGCGTCACAGTCGGCATCACCGCTTTCGCACAAAACGCCTTAGGCGACGTGGTTTTCGTACAACTGCCTGAGCTGCAGTCCTACGACAAAGGCGCCGAAGCCGCCACCGTGGAATCCGTAAAGGCTGCCAGCGGCGTGTACATGCCGCTCGACGGCGAAGTGCTGGAAGTGAACCCGGCGCTGGACAGCAGCCCTGAACTGGTCAACGAAGATCCGCTGGGCGAAGGCTGGTTCTTCCGCTTCCAGCCAAGCGACGCCTCGGCAGTCGCCCAACTGCTGGATCAGGACGCCTACGACCGCCTGATCAAAGCCCAAGCCGAAGCCTGAGGAGCACAGACATGACTGAAGTGAATCCTGCTGTTGTAAATGTAAGTACCGCCAACGAATTCATCGCCCGTCACATCGGCCCGCGTGCCGGCGACGAGCAAGCCATGCTCAACAGCCTCGGCTTCGACTCCCTGGAAGCCCTGAGCGCCAGCGTCATTCCCGACAGCATCAAAGGCACCAGCGTCCTCGGCCTGGAAGACGGCCTGAGCGAAGCCGATGCCCTGGCTCTGATCAAGTCCATCGCCAGCAAGAACCAGCTGTTCAAGACCCACATCGGCCAGGGTTACTACGGCACCCACACGCCTTCGCCGATCCTGCGCAACCTGCTGGAAAACCCGGCCTGGTACACCGCTTACACCCCGTACCAGCCAGAAATTTCCCAGGGCCGTCTCGAAGCGCTGCTGAACTTCCAGACCCTGATCAGCGACCTCACCGGCCTGCCGATCGCCAACGCTTCCTTGCTCGACGAAGCCACCGCTGCTGCCGAAGCCATGACCTTCTGCAAACGCCTGAGCAAGAACAAGGGCAGCCACCAATTCTTCGCTTCCGCGCATTGCCACCCGCAAACCCTCGACGTACTGCGCACCCGTGCCGAGCCACTGGGCATCGACGTGGTGGTTGGCGACGAGCGTGAGCTGACCGACGTCAGCGCGTTCTTCGGCGCCCTGCTGCAATACCCGGCGAGCAACGGTGACGTGTTCGACTACCGCGAACTGACCGAACGCTTCCACGCTGCCAACGCTCTGGTCGCCGTAGCCGCTGATCTGCTGGCCCTGACCGTGCTGACCCCGCCAGGTGAATTCGGCGCCGACGTGGCCATCGGCAGCGCGCAACGCTTCGGCGTGCCGCTGGGCTTTGGTGGCCCGCACGCTGCTTACTTCTCCACCAAAGATGCGTTCAAGCGCGACATGCCGGGCCGTCTGGTCGGCGTGTCCGTGGACCGTTTCGGCAAGCCGGCCCTGCGCCTGGCCATGCAGACTCGTGAACAACACATCCGCCGCGAGAAAGCCACGTCCAACATCTGCACCGCGCAAGTGCTGCTGGCCAACATCGCCAGCATGTACGCCGTGTACCACGGCCCGAAAGGCCTGACTCAGATCGCCAACCGCGTGCATCACCTGACCGCGATCCTGGCCAAGGGTTTGAACGCGCTGGGCTTGAACGTTGAACAAGAAAACTTCTTCGACACCCTGACCCTGGCCACTGGCGCCAACACCGCCAAGCTGCACGAAAAGGCCCGCACCCAGCAGATCAACCTGCGCGTGGTCGACGCCGAACGCCTGGGTCTGTCCCTCGACGAAACCACCACCCAGGCCGACGTTGAAACCCTGTGGGGCATCTTCGCCGACGGTAAAGCACTGCCAGATTTCGCCGCCCTTGCCGCTTCGGTGGTCAGCACGATCCCGGCCGCGCTGGTGCGTCAATCGCCGATCCTCAGCCACCCGGTGTTCAACCGTTACCACTCGGAAACCGAGCTGATGCGCTACCTGCGCAAGCTCGCCGACAAAGACCTGGCCCTGGACCGCACCATGATCCCGCTGGGTTCGTGCACCATGAAACTCAACGCCGCCAGCGAAATGATCCCGGTGACCTGGGCCGAATTCGGCGCCCTGCACCCGTTCGCCCCGGCCGAGCAAAGCGCCGGCTACCAGCAACTGACCGATGAACTGGAAGCGATGCTCTGCGCCGCCACCGGTTACGACTCGATCTCGCTGCAACCGAACGCCGGTTCCCAGGGTGAGTACGCCGGTCTGCTGGCTATTCGTGCTTACCACCAGAGCCGTGGCGAAGACCGTCGCGACATCTGCCTGATCCCGTCGTCGGCCCACGGCACCAACCCGGCCACCGCACAAATGGCTGGCATGCGCGTCGTCGTTACCGCGTGCGATGCCCGTGGCAACGTTGATATCGAAGACCTGCGCGCCAAGGCCATCGAGCACCGCGAACACCTCGCTGCTTTGATGATCACTTACCCGTCGACCCACGGCGTGTTCGAAGAAGGCATCCGCGAAATCTGCGGCATCATTCATGACAACGGCGGCCAGGTGTACATCGACGGCGCCAACATGAACGCGATGGTCGGCCTCTGCGCACCGGGCAAGTTCGGCGGCGACGTCTCGCACCTGAACCTGCACAAGACCTTCTGCATCCCACACGGCGGTGGCGGCCCGGGCGTCGGCCCGATCGGCGTGAAATCGCACCTGACTCCGTTCCTGCCGGGCCACGCCCAGATGGAGCGCAAGGAAGGCGCGGTCTGCGCAGCACCGTTCGGCAGCGCGAGCATTCTGCCGATCACCTGGATGTACATTCGTATGATGGGCGGCGCGGGTCTCAAGCGTGCTTCGCAGCTGGCGATCCTCAATGCCAACTACATTTCCCGTCGCCTCGAAGAGCACTATCCAGTGCTGTACACCGGCAGCAATGGCCTGGTGGCGCACGAGTGCATTCTGGATCTGCGCCCACTGAAAGACAGCAGCGGCATCAGCGTCGATGACGTCGCCAAGCGTCTGATCGATTTCGGTTTCCACGCCCCGACCATGTCGTTCCCGGTGGCCGGCACGCTGATGATCGAGCCGACCGAAAGCGAATCCAAGGAAGAACTGGACCGCTTCTGCGACGCCATGATCCGCATCCGCGAAGAAATCCGCGCCGTGGAAAACGGTACCCTGGACAAAGAAGACAACCCACTGAAAAACGCTCCGCACACAGCGGCAGAGCTGGTCGGTGAGTGGTCCCACCCGTACAGCCGCGAGCAGGCCGTTTACCCGGTTGCCTCGCTGATCGAAGGCAAGTACTGGCCGCCGGTCGGTCGTGTCGACAACGTCTTCGGCGATCGCAACCTGGTCTGCGCCTGCCCGTCGATCGAAAGCTACGCTTAAACGAATGAGGGGCGGGTACGCTCGCCCCCCACTTTCAACAACACCGCATTCCCCTGTAGGAGCTGGCTTGCCAGCGATGAGGATGGATCAGCCTACATTTTTGTTGCCTGACACACCGTCATCGCTGGCAAGCCAGCTCCCCAAGGATTGCATCAAGCCTGACATTCCGCGAATTCCTATAACAAGAAACCGGAGAACAACTCATGTCGTTAAGCGTGTTCGACCTGTTCAAGATTGGCATCGGCCCCTCCAGCTCCCACACCGTCGGCCCGATGCGCGCCGCTGTGCGCTTCGTCGAAGGCTTGCGTCGCGAAAAGCTGCTTGAAGCCACCGCCTGCGTCAAAGTCGAGCTGTACGGCTCGCTCGGCGCTACCGGCAAAGGCCACGGCAGCGACAAGGCCGTGCTGCTGGGCCTTGAAGGCGAACACCCGGACACCGTCGACACCGAAACCGTCGCTGCGCGCCTGCACGAAATTCGCGCCAACGGGCGCTTGAACCTGCTCGGCGAACACAGCATTGCGTTCAACGAGAAAGAACACCTGGCGATGATTCGCAAACCGTTGGCCTATCACCCCAACGGCATGATCTTTCGTGCCTTCGACGCCGCTGGCCTGCAAATCCGCAGCCGCGAGTACTATTCGGTTGGCGGCGGTTTTGTCGTCGATGAAGACGCTGCCGGCGCCGACCGTATCGTCGAAGACGCCACACCCCTGACCTTCCCGTTCAAAAGCGCCAAGGATTTGCTCGGTCATTGCACCAAGTACGGGCTGTCGATCAGCCAGGTGATGCTGACCAATGAAAGCGCCTGGCGGCCGGAAGCGGAAACCCGCGCCGGCCTGTTGAAAATCTGGCAAGTAATGCAGGACTGCGTCGCTGCCGGTTGCCGCAACGAAGGCATCCTGCCCGGCGGCCTGAAGGTCAAACGACGGGCCGCCGCGCTGCACCGGCAACTGTGCAAGAACCCCGAATCAGCATTGCGCGACCCACTGTCAGTACTCGACTGGGTCAACCTCTACGCGCTGGCGGTCAACGAAGAAAACGCCAATGGCGGGCGCGTCGTGACCGCGCCGACCAATGGCGCCGCCGGGATCATTCCCGCCGTGCTGCATTACTACATGCGATTTATCCCCGGCTCGAACGACGACGGCGTCGTGCGCTTTCTGCTGACGGCTGCGGCCATCGGCATTCTGTACAAGGAAAACGCCTCGATCTCTGGCGCCGAAGTCGGCTGTCAGGGCGAAGTTGGCGTGGCGTGTTCGATGGCTGCGGGCGCTTTGTGCGAAGTCCTCGGCGGCACCGTACAGCAAGTGGAAAACGCCGCGGAAATCGGCATGGAACACAACCTCGGCCTGACCTGTGACCCGATTGGCGGGCTGGTGCAAGTGCCGTGTATCGAGCGCAACGCCATGGGCTCGGTCAAGGCCATCAATGCCGTGCGCATGGCCCTGCGCGGTGACGGGCAACACTTCGTCTCCCTCGACAAGGTCATCCGCACCATGCGCCAGACCGGCGCCGACATGAAAAGCAAATACAAGGAAACCGCCCGTGGCGGTTTGGCGGTCAACATTATCGAGTGCTGATGTGCGCTCATCTGCACAACTCTTCAGGAGCTGAATATGTCCACCGAACAACTGTTGAAAACCCCGTTGCACGCCCTGCATATCGAACTCGGCGCACGCATGGTGCCGTTCGCCGGCTACGACATGCCTGTGCAGTACCCGTTGGGCGTGATGAAAGAACACCAGCACACCCGCGATCAGGCCGGCCTGTTCGACGTCTCGCACATGGGCCAGATCCGCCTGACCGGCGCCGACGCCGCCAAGGCCCTGGAAACCCTGGTGCCGGTGGACATCATCGACCTGCCGGTGGGTATGCAGCGCTACGCCATGTTTACCAACGAGACGGGCGGCATCCTCGACGACCTGATGGTTGCCAACCTGGGTAACGACGAACTGTTCCTGGTGGTCAACGCCGCCTGCAAGGATCAAGACCTGGCGCACCTGCGCAAGCACATTGGCGAACAGTGCACCATTGAACCGCTGTTCGAAGAACGTGCCCTGCTGGCCCTGCAAGGCCCGGCCGCCGTCACCGTGCTGGCACGTCTGGCGCCTGACGTTGCGAAGATGACCTTCATGCAGTTCGCCCGCGTCAACCTGCTGGGCGTGGAGTGCTTTGTCAGCCGCTCCGGTTACACCGGTGAAGACGGTTTTGAAATCTCCGTACCGGCCGACAGCGCCGAAGCCCTGGCCCGTGCGCTGCTGGCCGAACCGGAAGTCGAGGCCATCGGCCTGGGTGCCCGCGACTCCCTGCGCCTTGAGGCGGGTTTGTGCCTGTACGGCCACGACATGAACACCGACACCACCCCCATCGAAGCGAGCCTGCTGTGGGCGATCTCCAAGCCACGTCGTGCCGATGGCGCGCGTGCCGGCGGCTTCCCTGGCGCTGAAAGCGTATTCGCCCAGCAACAAGGCGGTGTCAGCCGCAAGCGTGTTGGCCTGCTACCACAGGAACGCACCCCTGTGCGCGAAGGCGCCGAAATCGTCAACGAAGCCGGCGAGATCATTGGCAGCGTCTGCAGCGGCGGTTTCGGGCCGACGCTGGGTGGTCCACTTGCGATGGGTTACGTCGACAGCGCCTATGTCGCGCTGGACACGCCTGTTTGGGCGATTGTTCGTGGGAAAAAGGTGCCTTTGCTTGTAAGCAAAATGCCATTTGTTCCGCAACGCTACTATCGTGGCTGATTAACTGTTCCTATAAGTAACGCGGTTGCGTTAACAGTGCACTAATGTGTAACGCAGCCGCCATAAAACAGTGCACTGTATTAGCTCTAAGCTTCGATTATGAACTTTGCTTATAACGATCGAACACATTTGAACAACACAAGTGTATAAGGCACCCGGCGGACTGACTAAATGCCATCAAGCTGAGCAAATACGGGCCTTCTGCGGGGGCTTGTTTTTTCTCCCGTAGTTGGCGTAGAGTTTGTTCACTGTGTTTGCATGGGTCGCTTGGAATCGTGACCTGGGCAGTAGCCTACAAGTTAGCTACATCCCGTTCGACGTCTTCTTACTCTCCTGCAACCAGCCCCAGTACTCTTTCATGTGAAGGAGACTGTCACTAATTCTTGCGTCAAAGGAAATAAGAAATGTCCCAACGTCAGAGCGGTACCGTCAAGTGGTTTAACGACGAGAAAGGTTTTGGTTTTATCACTCCTGAAAGCGGTCCGGATCTGTTCGTACATTTCCGTGCCATCCAGGGCAACGGTTTCAAGAGCCTGAAAGAAGGCCAGAAAGTGACTTTCATCGCCGTGCAGGGCCAGAAAGGCATGCAGGCTGACGAAGTACAAGCAGAAGCCTAATCTTCTGTAACGAAAAAGCCCCTGATGCTGACATCAGGGGCTTTTTTGTGCGTGTAAATCCGTAAAATGGCTTTCTTTTTCCGCCGAGAGCCTGCCATGTCGAAACACCTGCTTACCCCCCAGGGCGATTTTCCCGCTGCGGGCCTGGGTCGTCGCCTGGCAGCGATGTTCTACGACTTCCTGCTGTGCACTGCCCTGCTGATCGTCACCAGCGGCATCTACAAGATGATTCAGATGGCGATCCTCGGCGAAGAAAAAATGCGCACCCTGACCGAAGCCGGGGCGCTGGACGGTGATCCTTTGCTCTCGACGGTCCTGCTGTTTGTGTTGTTTGGGTTCTTCGCCAAATTCTGGACGTACACCGGACAGACGCTGGGCATGCAGGTCTGGTGCATCCGTGTTCAGAATGCCGACGGCTCCTCCATCAGCCTGTGGCAGGCGTTACTGCGCTTTGTGGTGTCGATCGCCTCGCTGCTGTGCGTGGGCCTTGGATTCTTCTGGTCGCTGTTCGACAAGCAGAAGCGCAGCTGGCATGACATGTACTCCAATACCCAGCTGGTGCGGATTCCGAAGAAGACCAAGTAACGCCCACAAAAAAAGATCGCAGCCTTCGGCAGCTCCTACAGGGTCTCGTTTGCACCTGTAGGAGCTGCCGAAGGCTGCGATCTTTTGCTTTTAAGCGTTACCGGCCAGCTTCATCCGTGCAGCCTGAGTGAAATCCAGCATCCGCTTCAACGGTCGGATCGCCTGCGGAATCAGGGCCGGATCCACAAAGATCTCGTTCGTCCCTTCCTTCAAGCTCTTCAGCGTGCGCTCAAGGGTATTCATCGCCATCCATGGGCAATGCGCGCAACTGCGGCACGCGGCGCCGTTACCAGCCGTAGGCGCTTCGATAAAGACCTTGTCCGGGCACAGCTGCTGCATCTTGTAGAAGATGCCGCGGTCGGTCGCAACAATCAGCGTCTTGTTCGGCAGGCGCTGTGCCGCCGCGATCAACTGACTGGTCGAACCCACGGCGTCCGCCAGTTCGATGACCGAGGTCGGCGACTCCGGGTGCACCAGGATCGCTGCATCGGGATACAGCGCCTTCATGTCTTCGAGCTGCTTGGACTTGAACTCTTCGTGAACGATGCAGGCACCGTCCCACAGCAGCATGTCGGCACCGGTCTGGCGCTGAATGTAGGTGCCCAGGTGTTTGTCCGGGCCCCAGATAATGGTTTCGCCGTTGTCCATCAGGCTTTCGACGATCTCCAGCGCGCAGCTTGAAGTCACGACCCAGTCCGCCCGGGCTTTGACCGCCGCGGAGGTGTTGGCATACACCACCACCGTGCGCTCTGGATGCTGATCGCAGAACGCCGAAAACTCATCGACCGGGCAACCCAGGTCCAGCGAGCAGGTCGCCTCCAGGGTTGGCATCAGGATGCGTTTTTCAGGATTGAGGATCTTGGCCGTCTCGCCCATGAATTTCACGCCGGCGACGACCACGGTCTTGGCCGGGTGAGCATTACCGAAGCGAGCCATTTCCAGCGAGTCGGAAACGCAACCACCGGTTTCTTCGGCCAGAGCCTGAATCACCGGATCGCAATAGAAGTGTGCGACCAGCACCGCATCCTGAGCCTTGAGCTCGGCAGCGATGGCAGCGCGATAGTAAGCCTCTTCGTCAGCGGTCAGCGGCTTGGGCTGCTTGGCATCGAGGTGGGCTTGAACCAGAAGGCGTTCGGAAATCTGCGTCATGTTCGCAAGACCTGCAGGCGCATTCGCGCGAAAGTCGAGTATACACCCGGCTCCGGACCCTTCAGGGTACCGCCGGGAAAGTGAGTATTCATCAGGCACGGACAGCGTTGAAGCTGCGCAAGGCTACAGAATATCCGACGGATGCAAAAGATGATTCTGACCTGTGCCCCTGCAGGCGTACCACGACATACAGACCGAACACAAAAAACCGTGGCCACGCCCCGCGGATGCATGGGCTGCCAATACTCTATTGGCAAACAAAGCAGGCTCCTGGAGAAAGCCCGACAGAGCGGCGAGCCTTCAACGATTTGACACCGCATTTGATTTTTCAATAAGCCCCGCCAGTTTTCAGTTTGTCCAAAGCAGCGTACCGCCGCATAAATGATGCTTTGTTTTAGCCAAGGCTCTGTTATGGAAAACGTTCGAACCTCAAGCACCCACGCCGTCTGGCTGATGGTCAGCATCGTGTTGGTGGCGCTAAACCTGCGGCCCTCGATGGCTGCCGTCGGGCCGTTGCTGTCAGCCATTCGCAGCGAGGTCCCCCTGAGCTTCAGCACCGCCTCGCTGCTGACCATGTTGCCGGTCATGGCCATGGGCTTGGCCATGTTCCTGGGCATGCGCATCGCCCTGCGCATCGGTGAGCACCGCACCATTGTGTTGTCGCTGTTGATCATCGGTATCGCCACCGCCTCGCGCTTGTACCTGGACAGCGCCGCCGAACTGATTATCAGCGCGGTGTTGGCCGGGCTCGGCATCGCGCTGATCCAGGCGGTGATGCCGGCGCTGATCAAGTCGCGCTACGCCGACAACGTCTCGCTGTTCATGGGCCTGTATGTCACGTCGATCATGGGCGGGGCGGCGCTTGCCGCGTCGTTTTCGCCGCTTGTCCTGACCCAGACCGGCAGCTGGCGCATCGGCCTGGCGATCTGGGCACTGTTGGCGTTGGTCGCCTTGGGTTGCTGGTACGCCCAGCGCGCAGCCGTGACACCATTGCCCGAAGCCCCTGTTCGGCAGCAAGCGTCATTCTTCAGCAATTCTCGGGCTTGGCTGCTGGCGATTTTCTTCGGCCTGGGCACCGCCTCCTACACCTGTGTACTGGCCTGGCTGGCCCCGTACTACGTGGAAAAAGGTTGGAGTGAACAACACGCGGGCCTGCTGCTGGGGTTCCTTACGGCCATGGAAGTGCTCTCCGGCCTCGTCACCCCGGCAATTGCCAACCGCAGCCAGGATAAACGCGTGGTCCTCGCCGTGTTACTGGTCCTGATCATGGCCGGCTTCTGCGGCCTGATCCTCAGCCCGGAACGCTTCAGCCTGTTGTGGCCTTGCCTGTTGGGCCTGGGTATCGGCGGCCTGTTCCCGATGAGCTTGATCGTATCCCTCGACCACTTGGACAACCCGCGACGGGCCGGTGGCCTGGCCGCGTTCGTGCAAGGCATCGGCTACCTGATCGCCGGGCTTTCGCCATTGATTGCCGGGATGATCCGCGATCAGCTGGGCAGCTTCGAATGGGCCTGGTGGTCGCTCGCCGCCGTCATGGCGTTGATGCTCCTGATGGTCCTGCGCTTCAATCCCAAGCAATACGCGCGGCATATCAGCTAGTCGACGAAGACAGGCCACTGGCGCCCGGGGCTGCATTCGACGCAGCCCCGGTTTTGACAGTCCACCGATGACGGCAGACCGTTTTGTCCATCATGACGTTCCGACCCGCAACACAGGAATAAGACCTTGATGAAAAACGTCGGTTTTGCAGCCGCTCACTGGGGCATGCTCATTTGGGCGATGCTGATCGCCTCGTCGTTCTTTGCCTCGACGCATTCAGGCGCTGACCTGCGACGAGAACACGTTCAGCCATCGTCGACCACCGGCAGGTCTACCGAACTTCACGCTGGACATGATGTGGAGCGAAAAGCCGAGCCAGGACAGTGCCAACAGCTGGTTTCGCGCACAGATCATCAAGGTATGTGCCGAGGACGGCCTGCTTTAATCAGCCAAGAATCGCTCGAGTCGTCGAGCGGTTCAGGCCTGGCTCTTCATCAGGCAAAAAAAAACCCGGAAATCCTCACTTTCGTGGGCCTTCCGGATTTTCTAAACCGCCAAATATGGTGGGTCGTGTGGGATTCGAACCTACGACCAATTGGTTAAAAGCCAACTGCTCTACCAACTGAGCTAACGACCCGCTGTGTGGTGGCGCGTATAATACTGATTTTTAAGGACTATTCAACACCTATTTTGAAATAAATCAAAAATAAGGGGTTGGATCGCTGATTCCGGCTGCCGCGAAGCCTTCTGCACGCAGTCGGCAGCTGTCGCACTTGCCGCATGCGCGGCCGTTATCATCGGCCTGATAGCAGGAAACGGTCAGACCGTAATCCACGCCCAGTTTCACACCCGCCTGGACGATCTGCGCCTTGCTGAGGTTTTGCAGCGGTGCCTGGATGCGGAAACCATTGCCCTCGACACCGGCCTTGGTGGCCAGATTGGCCATGCGCTCGAAAGACTCGATGAACTCAGGACGGCAATCCGGGTAACCGGAGTAGTCCACCGCATTCACACCGATGAAGATGTCACGTGCGCCAAGCACTTCAGCCCAGCCCAACGCCAGAGACAGGAACACCGTGTTACGCGCTGGCACGTAAGTCACCGGAATGCCCTCACCCAACTCTTCTGGAATATCGATGCTGCTGTCCGTCAGTGCCGAACCGCCCATGCCGTTCAGGTTAAGGCCGATCACTTTGTGCTCGACTACACCCAGATCGCGAGCAACACGCGCCGCGGCGTGCAGTTCGGCATGGGAGCGCTGACCATAGTCGAAGCTCATGGTGTAGCAGCTGTAGCCTTCGGCGCGAGCCATGGCTACCACGGTGGCGGAATCCAGACCGCCAGACAGCAAGATGACCGCGCGTTTTTCGGTGGTGTTCAATTGATCAGTCATCTCAGCGCCCCGGCTCGTCATTCCAAAGATATTTATGCAGCTGCAATTGCAAACGCACTGGCAGATTGTCCGCCACCACCCAGTCCGCCAGATCCCGAGCATTGAGATCATGGTGACTTGGCGAAAACAGCACTTCACCGGCACGCTGGTCCAGACCGTACTGGATCAGCTTGGACACGGACCAGTCGTAGTCTTCCCGCGAGCAGATGACAAACTTCACCTGATCGTTGGGCGTGAGCAGTTCAATGTTTTCGTAGCGGTTGCGATGCGCTTCCTTCGAACCCGGTGTCTTCAGGTCGATGACGCGACTGACTCGGGAATCTACCGCCGAGATATCGATAGAGCCACTGGTTTCCAGTGACACTTCGTAACCGGCGTCGCACAGGCGCTTGAGCAATGGAATGGCGTTGGGTTGCGCCAGGGGCTCGCCGCCCGTGACACAGACATAACGCGGGCGGAAACCTGCCACCTGCTCGAGGATGTCATCGAGGGTGCGGAGGGTCCCGCCCGTGAAGGCGTAGGCGCTGTCGCAGTATTGGCAACGCAGAGGGCAACCGGTCAGGCGCACAAAAACAGTGGGCAGCCCGGCAGTCCGCGTTTCACCCTGCAACGAGTAGAAAACTTCGGTAATTCTCAATGTGTCTTGCATAGTCGCCACGGGCGTAACAGCTAAACAGGCTGTCCGCCTCCGTCAGGCACTTCAAGGAACCCCGGCAATGCGCAGGCCCCAAAAAGCGTGTTTCATAAAAAGGGCGTGAATTCTAACGAAAAAACCCGCGACAAGCGCGGGTTTCTTCGAAACAGGTCAAGCAGCCTTACATTTTTTGCAGATCGCGTTGAGCCAACTGAGCGGCGGAAGTACCCGGATATTGGGACACGACCTGCTGCAGAATGCCTTTGACCTTGTCGGTATGACCAAGGCGGCGCTCTACATCAGCGAGCTTGTACAGCGAGTCAGGCACTTTGGCGTGCTTGGGATACAGCTGTGAGACCTTGGCAAAAGCCTGACCTGCACCTTGCAGATCGCCTTTGGCCAGATTCACTTCGCCCAACCAGTACTGGGCATTACCCGCATACTGGCTGTTCGGGTACTTGCGCAGGAAAGCGGCAAAAGCCTGGCTGGCCTTGTCGAAATCCTTGGCTTTGATCAGGTCAAAAGCAGCATCGTAATAGAGCTTTTCCTTCGCCGGATCCGCCGGTTCGCTACCCGCAGCGGGCGCTTGAGCGGCGGCTGCGCCAGCTCCTGCACCTGCGGCTGCGCCGGGGGCGTTCAAACTGCCACCGGTAGAAGAATTATCAGGAGTCGCGGCTGGTGCAACGCCGGTTCCTATGCGCCGATCAAGATCCTGATATCGCTCCAGGCTTTCTTGCTTCATGCGCGATACATCATTTTGCAGTTCTTCGATCACACCCTGCTGGCGCGAGATCTGATCCTGCATTTGTTGCAGTTGGTTGAACAACTGACCCTGTGCCGAGACAGGGGCCGAAACCCCTCCCCCGGCATAGGCGCCGTTCGTACCGTAACCCGCAGGCGGATAACTGCTCCCGCTATTGTTATAGCCGGAGTTGTCCTCGACCACAGGAACCGCAGCCCACACCGCAAGCGGGGCGAGGCTGAGAGCCAAAACAGTTACAGCACGACGGCACGTTCGCATGACGAATTACTTACGCAGTTCGACGCGACGGTTTTGAGCCCAGGACTGCTCGTCGTTGCCGGTAGCAACTGGACGCTCTTCGCCGTAGGAAACCAGTTCCAGCTGAGCTGGGGAAACACCTTGCAGTACCAGGTAACGCTGAACGGCTTTCGCACGACGCTCGCCCAGTGCCATGTTGTACTCACGAGTACCACGTTCGTCGGTGTTGCCTTCCAGAACAACGCGAGCGCCGTTTGCTTTCAGGTCCTTGGCGTGAACGTCCAGAGCGCGCATGGCTTCTGGCTTCAGGTCAGAACTGTCGTATTCGAAGTAGAAAGTGGTGATAGCGCGCAGTGCAGCTTCTTCGCTCAGGGAGCCGTCAACTGCACCAGTGTTTGCGCCGTAACCAGCGTTTGGATCTACCGCGCCTTCACCGGCATTGTCGCCGCCTTTGGACGAGCAACCTACAGCTACAGCCATGGCGAGAGCCAGCGCAGCAAATTTACCAAACTTCAGCATTTCCATCGTGAAACTCCTAATGAACCCCAGTGTGTTAAGTACAACATGTAGCGCCGCGTCAGTTCAGGTAAGGGGACCAGGAAGGTTCTCTGACTTCGCCTTGAGCGGTAGGAAGCGGGAGCCTTACGCGTCCATTAATGGACACGAGCATCAAGACTCCCCGGCCCTGCTGGCGGGTGGCGTAGATTACCATGGTGCCGTTGGGCGCAACAGTAGGCGACTCGTCCAGAGTGCTATCAGTGAGGATTTTTACACTACCGCGCTGCAAATCCTGGGCCGCGACCTTGAAATTGGTGAAGCCATCCTGACGGTGAATCATGACAAGCGTCTTTTCATCAGCCGACAGTTTCGGGTTGGCGTTGTAGTTACCGACGAACGTCACACGCTCGGCACCGCCACCACCCACGCTGGTTTTGTAGATCTGTGGCTTGCCGCCACGGTCAGACGTGAAGTAGATGGTCGAACCATCCTTGCCCCAGAACGGTTCGGTGTTGATGCCAGGACCGTTGGTAACGCGGGTGATCTGACGCGAACCGAGGTTCATCACGTAGATGTCCGGGTTGCCGTCTTTCGACAGCACGAACGCCAGGCGACTGCCATCCGGAGACCAGGCTGGCGCACCGTTAAGGCCTTCGAAGTTGGTGATCTGGTCACGGCGACCGGTGTCGATGTTCTGCATGAAAATGCGCGGACGCTTCTGCTCGAACGAGACGTAGGCGATACGCTTGCCGTCCGGTGCGAAACGCGGCGACAGGATCGGCTCGCGCGATTGCAGCAGGGTCACGGCGCGAGCACCGTCATAGTCCGAGCGTTGCAGGGTGTAGCGAGTGTTCTTCTCGGAAAAACGCTCGGCCGTCACGTACAACAGACGCGTCGAGAACGCACCTTTGATACCGGTGAGTTTTTCGAACGACTGGTCGGAGATGTAGTGCGCCATGTCGCGCAGTTGATCAACGCCGCCCGACACGCTGCCGGTCAGCACTTGCTGTTCGGTGGCGACGTTGAACAGTGCGTATTGCACCTGCAGGCGACCGCCCGCCGGAACAATGCTGCCGACCATGACGTACTGGGCGCCCAGCGCCTTGAAGTCACGGTAGATGATTTCGCTGGCCTGGCTTGGCTGGCTGATCATGTTCTGCTTTGGAATCGGCGAGTAGTAACCCGAGTTGCGCAGGTCGTTACCGATAATTTCCGCCATGTCGTCCGGCAGCACGCTACCGCCCTGGAAACCGAACGGCACGACGGCAATCGGGGTCGCCCGATCACTGCCGCTGGTAACCAGAATGTTTTTCTCATCAGCCATCGCTATCCCTGCCATGCAGCAGATAACGACGAGCATTCCTCGAAGAAGGTTTCTCACAAGGCTAAATCCTCAGGTGTGAATGTCATCTTGAATGAACGATACGGAGCGAAATCACTCGGCTTCATTCCCTGCATTTCTGTCAAACGTCCAATATTCTTCACCGCTGCCACTGCCGAAGCGTCAAACGGACCATCGCCGCTGGATTTGGACACGTTGACCGAAGTCACCGTACCGTCCGGCAACATGCCGATTTGCAACACGACTGTCATGCCTTTGCGAGCCGAAGGCGGACGAGCCCAACCTTCCGCAGCACGCGCACGAATCAGGTCATCGAAGCTGCCGGCGACTTCGTCACCTTGCTCATCGGCCAAGGCCTGCTGACGCTGTGGCGTGTCGGAAAGCAAATCTGCCAAGGCCTGGGCCTTTTTGTCTTCGGCGGATTTACGTGCCGCTTCCTGCGATTTTTTCTTCGCAGCGTCGGCAGCCGCTTTCTTCTTCGCGTCTTCGGCGACTTTCTTCTTCGCCTCTTCAGCTTCAGATTTCTTCTTGGCGTCTTCCGCGGCTTTCTTCTTCGCGTCTTCGACGATCTTTTTCTTCGCTTCTTCAGCGGCCGCTTTCTTGGCCTCTTCTTCAGCCGCTTTCTTGGCTTCTTCTTCGGCCTTCTTCTTGGCTATATCAGCCAATTGTTTCTCTTCGACCTTTTTGGCTTCGGCGGTCTTCTTCGCTTCATCGGCTTTCTTGGCTTCATCAGCCTTTTTTGCCTCTTCCGCTTTCTTCGTCTCGTCGGCCTTCTTGGATTCTTCGGCTTTTTGAGCCGCATCTTCCTTCTTTTGTTCCGCGGCCTTGATCGCTTCCTGCTCGATCTTTTTCTGCTCCATCTGTTCGACTTCGGTCTGGCGCGCAGCGGATTTCTGCGCCTCACCCGCAATCTTCTGATTGGTCTGGGTGGTTGCCCGACTTTTCGATTTCAGCTGGTACAGGGTCGCCTGGACAATCGGCTTGGCCGGCGGCAATTCCGGTGTGAAGGCGAAACTGACAAACAGCATGCCGAACACCAGCACGTGCAAGCCAATCGCCCAGACACTAGGCCAGAAGTAGCTTTCCGAGGCGGACGGCTCTCGCATTTGCTGCATCAGGGTGCCTCGGTAATCAAGCCAACATTACCGACCCCGGCTTTCTGCAACCCGCCCATCGCGCCCATGACGGAGCCGTAGTCGACAGTCTTGTCGCCACGAATGAACACCTGGGTACGCTTGCCACCTTCAGTACCGGCGCGAATGATCTTGGTCACGGCGTCGGTCATCTGCGGCAGGGTCATCGCCCTGTCCTGCTGCTTTTCTGTGTCGACTTCGCTGCCAAGGTTCCAGTAATAGGTCTTGTCAGCCTTGATCGAAATGGTCAGGACCTGCGTGTTGTTATCCTGCGGCAAGGCTTCGCTGGAAACCTTGGGCAGATCAACTTTCACGCCCTGATTGAGCATCGGCGCGGTCACCATGAAAATGACCAGCAGTACCAGCATCACGTCGATGTAAGGCACCACGTTCATCTCGGCGACCGGCTTGCGCTTTTTGCGAGCTCGAGCGATTAAAGCCATTGGAAATTACCTGCTTATTCTTCGCTGGTGTGCACTTTGCGGTGCAGGATCGCCTGGAATTCATCGGCGAAGGTGTAGTAACGGCCGATCAGCGTTTCGCTGCGCGCGGCAAAACGGTTGTAGGCGATAACGGCAGGGATGGCGGCGAACAGACCGATCGCGGTCGCAATCAGTGCCTCGGCGATACCAGGGGCCACAGTGGCCAGGGTCGCTTGCTGCGCAGTAGCCAGACCACGGAAGGAGTTCATGATGCCCCACACGGTACCGAACAGACCGATATACGGGCTTACGGAACCGACGGTGGCCAGGAACGGCAGGCTTTGCTCAAGCTTTTCTTCTTCGCGGGAAATGGCAACGCGCATGGCACGTGCCACGCCTTCCATGACCGCTTCCGGGTCTACACCTGGCTGCTGGCGCAGACGGGAGAATTCCTTGAAGCCGGCGCGGAAGATTTGCTCGACACCCGAATCAGGGTCCGGGTTGCTGCCGGCCTGACGGTAGAGTTTGGACAGGTCGATACCCGACCAGAAGCGCTCTTCAAAGCTCTCCAGGGCACGTCGACCGGCGCGCAGCAGGTTGCTGCGCTGAAAGATCATGATCCATGAGGTCACCGATGCGGCTACCAGGATCAGCATTACCAGTTGCACCACGATACTGGCATTGCTGACCAGGCTCCACATGGAGGAATGGTCGACGACGTTAGCTTCCACGCTTTATCTCCTGCTTTGAGTGTGTACCCGCGCCGCTCACGTCGGCAAAGGCCGCTCGTAGAGCTTCGGGAATGGCCCGGGGTTTTAAACTTTCAGTGCGCACACAGGCCACCAGAAACTGCCCTTCACAGAGCAGCACATCATCCGTAGCCCGCCTGACCTGCTGCTTGAAGCGCAGGCTGACACGGTTCAATTCGATTACTTCAGCGCTTACCAGCAGCTCGTCGTCCAGTCGCGCCGGCGCGTGGTAACGCGCTTCGCTGGAATGCACGACAAACAACAGGTCCTCACCTGCCAGCTGCGATTGGGCAAAGCCCAGATTTCGTAGCCGCTCGGTTCGAGCCCGTTCCATAAACTTGAGGTAATTAACGTAATACACGATGCCGCCCGCATCGGTGTCCTCGTAATAAACGCGACAACGATGTGCGAAAGGCTCCAGCCCGTTTTGCGCGCGCATACTCTAGTGCTTACTCCTCAGGTTGCCAATCCGGCCAGGCAACTGTTTTTCGTTGTTCTGCGGCTTTCGCGCAAAAGTACGGTCCTGGGACCACACATTGCCCGAAAAAATCAGCACGCAAAGGTTATTAATCGTCCACGGCACCAAGGAACTCGTCTACCACAGGCATTTCGCCCAATCGTGACGGAATATTCAAACCGAAATGCAGATAAGCATGCCGCGTCACCACTCGCCCCCGCGGTGTGCGCATGATGTAACCCTGCTGGATCAGATAAGGCTCCAGCACGTCTTCAATGGTGTGGCGCTCTTCGCTGATCGCGGCCGCCAGGCTGTCTACCCCGACCGGCCCGCCATCGAACTTCTCGATCATGGTCAGTAACAGACGCCGGTCCTGATGATCGAAACCGCGCTCGTCGACGTCCAGCAGGTTCAGCGCCAGGTCGGCAATCGGTTTGGTGATGTGGCCTTTGGCACGAACTTCGGCGAAGTCGCGCACCCGACGCAACAAACGATTGGCGATCCGCGGCGTGCCGCGGGCACGACGGGCGATTTCGAAGGCGCCTTCCGGGTCCAGCGGCAAACCGAGGATGCTCGCCGAACGGCTGACAATCGTCGACAGGTCGGCGTTGTTGTAGAACTCGAGGCGTTGAACGATGCCGAAACGGTCGCGCAACGGGTTGGTCAGCATGCCTGCCCGGGTCGTTGCGCCGACCAGGGTGAACGGTGGCAGATCGAGTTTGATCGAACGCGCAGCCGGGCCTTCGCCGATCATGATGTCGAGCTGGAAATCTTCCATGGCCGGGTACAGCACTTCTTCGACAATCGGTGAAAGCCGATGGATTTCGTCGATGAACAACACATCATGCGGTTCAAGGTTGGTCAGCAGCGCCGCCAGATCACCGGGACGCTCCAGCACCGGGCCGGACGTGCTCTTGATCGACACGCCCATTTCCTGGGCGATGATGTTCGCCAGGGTGGTTTTACCCAGGCCCGGCGGGCCGAAGATCAACGTGTGATCCAGCGACTCATTGCGCCCACGGGCCGCCTGGATGAACAACTCCATTTGCTCGCGAACGGTCGGCTGGCCAATGTATTCGGCCAGGCTGACCGGGCGAATGGCGCGATCCTGGACTTCCTCGCGATCTCGAGGGGCCGTCGTGGCGGCAATCAGACGATCAGCTTCAATCACTTAGATCATCCCCTTCAAGGCGCGGCGGATCATGTCTTCGCTGCTCAAACCTTTCTCCTTGATCGCAGACACCGCCTTGCTCGCTTCCTGTGGTTTGTAACCCAGGGAGATCAAGGCGCTGACCGCGTCGTTTTCGGCGGTGTTCACCGGGGCCGGTCCGTCCGGCTGATTCGGTACCAGAGCAAACATGGCAGGCACGGTTTCCCAGGCCTTGAAGCGATCCTTGAGTTCCACCAGCAAACGCTCGGCGGTCTTCTTGCCCACGCCCGGCACCTTGGTCAGTGCCGAGGTGTCCTGAGATTGCACGCAACGGACCAGCTCGTCGACTTCCAGGCTCGACATCAAGGCCAAGGCCAGTTTTGGCCCGACACCATTAAGGCGGATCAGCTCGCGAAAAAAGTCTCGCTCACGCTTGCCGACAAAGCCATAGAGTAACTGCGCGTCTTCGCGCACGACCAGATGGGTGTGCAAGGTCAGCGGCTCACCGACCGACGGCAAGCGATAAAGCGTTGTCATGGGTACTTCGAGTTCATAACCCAGACCGTTTACATCCAGAATCAGATGCGGGGGTTGCTTCTCAGCCAGGGTGCCGCGCAAACGTCCAATCACGTTACAAATCCTTGAGCGTTGGCCAGCTCTGGGCCAGCGACTGACAGAGTGAGGAATATCGCCGACAACCCAGGCGAGAATCCCTCATTCCATAAAAATGACTGCTGATGCTATCAGAGACGCAGGCGCCCGCCACGACTGCGTGCTGCACCCAGACCGTGGGGCAGCAGGCTGGAACGGGTATGCGCGTGGCAGATCGCAATCGCCAGGGCGTCCGACGCATCGATCTGGGGTTTGCTGGTCAATTTCAGCATGTGCATGACCATCATCTGCACTTGCTCTTTATTAGCCGCACCGGTGCCAACCACCGCTTGCTTGACCTGGGTTGCGGAATACTCGGCAATTTCCAGGTTTTCTTCCGCGCCCGCTACGATGGCGGCACCGCGGGCCTGGCCCAGTTTCAGGGCGGAGTCGGCGTTACGCGCCATAAAGACCTTTTCGATGCCCATGGTTACCGGATGGTACGTCTGAATAATCTCGCGCACCCCGCGAAAGACAATCTGCAGACGCTCATGCAGCTCGCCGGCACCGGTACGAATGCAGCCGGAAGCCACATACTCGCAGCCACGGCCGGTATCGCGAACCACGCCATAACCGGTGATGCGTGAACCGGGGTCGATACCAAGAATTAAAGTCATAACGCCTGCGGGTTAAGTAAAAGCACGATATTCAACACAGTGAATAAAAAATGTGGGAGCTGGCTTGCCAGCGATGACGGAGTGTCAGGCGCCATCATTATTCGATGTGCCGACGCCATCGCTGGCAAGCCAGCTCCCACATTGGAGACTAGTCGCCCTCAACCGAGCTGTGCGGCCACAGACTCCGGAATTTCCGCGTTGGAGTAGACGTTTTGCACGTCGTCCAGGTCTTCGAGCATGTCGATCAGCTTGAGGACTTTCTCGGCGCCTTCCAGATCGAGCTCGGCACTGGTGGTCGGCAGCATGACGATTTCTGCGTCGTCACCTTTGAAGCCGGCCGCTTCCAGCGCGTTGCGCACAGCGTAGAACCCGGCAAACGACGTGAACACGTCGATGGAACCGTCTTCGTTGGTCACCACATCGTCAGCGTCGGCTTCCATGGCCGCTTCCATCAACGCGTCTTCGTCCACGCCGGCGGCGAAGGAAATCTGCCCCTTGCGTTCGAACAGGTAGGCCACCGAGCCGTCAGTGCCGAGGTTGCCGCCGCATTTGCTGAACGCATGTCGAACAGCGGCAGCAGTGCGGTTGCGGTTATCGGTCATGCACTCGACCATCACCGCGACGCCACCAGGGCCGTAGCCTTCGTAGGTCAGTTCGACCATGTCGTCGGTATCGGCGGCGCCGGCACCACGAGCGACTGCCCGATCGATGATGTCGCGACTCATGTTCGCGCCGAGGGCCTTGTCCAACGCCAGGCGCAGACGCGGGTTGGAACCTGGATCACCGCCGCCCTGACGGGCCGCGACGGTCAGTTCACGAATCCACTTGGTGAAAATCTTGCCTTTTTTGGCATCCTGACGTTCTTTGCGGTGCTTGATGTTCGCCCACTTGGAATGACCTGCCATATCTCGCTCCGAATTCTCTTTGAAACATTGCCCGCCACGCTGCATTGCGTCGGCCGGCAAACAAAAATCTTGTAGCGCTCAATCGATAAAGAAAGGGCGCATCCAGAGATGCGCCCTTCAAGCCAGCCTTACTCGGCTTTAGGCGTTTCGCGCAGACGAATGTGCAATTCGCGCAATGCCTTGGCATCCACCTGACCCGGCGCCTGAGTCATGACATCTGCCGCGCTCTGGGTTTTCGGGAAGGCGATCACTTCACGGATCGACTGGGCGCCGGTCATCAGCATCACCAGACGGTCCAGACCGAAGGCCAGGCCACCGTGCGGAGGTGCGCCGTACTTCAGGGCGTCGAGCAGGAAGCCGAATTTCTCTTCCTGTTCCGCTTCGTTGATGCCCAACAGACGGAACACCGACTGTTGCATCTCTTTGCGGTGGATACGGATCGAACCGCCACCCAGCTCGGTACCGTTCAGAACCATGTCGTAGGCACGGGACAGAGCGCCGGCCGGGTTGGCCTCAAGCTCTTGCGGCGTGCACTTCGGCGCGGTGAACGGGTGGTGCAGCGCAGAGAAGCTGCCGTCGTCGTTTTCTTCGAACATCGGGAAGTCGACGACCCACATCGGTGCCCACTCGCAGGTCAGCAGTTTCAGGTCGTGACCGAGCTTGATGCGCAGGGCGCCCAGGGCTTCGCTGACGATCTTGGCCTTGTCGGCGCCGAAGAACACGATGTCGCCATCGACCGCGCCAACGCGATCGAGGATCACGTTCAGGTTGGCCTCAGGGATGTTTTTCACGATCGGCGACTGCAGGCCGTCAACACCGGCAGCGCGCTCGTTGACCTTGATGTACGCCAGGCCCTTGGCACCGTAGATGCCGACGAACTTGGTGTAATCGTCGATCTGCTTGCGCGGCATGCTTGCCCCGCCCGGAACGCGCAAGGCGGCGATACGGCATTTCGGGTCGTTGGCCGGGCCGCTGAACACCTTGAAATCGACTTCCTTGAGCTGGTCGGCAACGTCAACCAGTTCCATCGGGTTACGCAGGTCAGGCTTGTCCGAACCGTAACGGCGCATGGCTTCTTCGAAGGTCATGTGCGGGAACTCACCGAATTCCAGACCCAGCACTTCCTTGAACAGGTTGCGGATCATTTGCTCGGTCAGGCCCATGATCTCTTTTTCATCAAGGAAGCTGGTCTCGATGTCGATCTGGGTGAATTCCGGCTGACGGTCGGCACGCAGGTCTTCGTCACGGAAGCACTTGGCGATCTGGTAGTAACGGTCGAAGCCGGCCACCATCAGCAGTTGCTTGAACAGCTGCGGCGATTGCGGCAAGGCGAAGAAGCTGCCGGCGTGGGTGCGGCTAGGCACCAGGTAGTCACGCGCACCTTCTGGCGTGGCACGGGTCAGGATCGGCGTCTCGACGTCGAGGAAGCCGTTCTCGTCCAGGAAGCGACGGATGCTGGTGGTCATGCGCGAACGCAGACGCAGCTTCTCGGCCATTTCCGGGCGACGCAGGTCGAGGAAGCGATAGCGCAGGCGGGTTTCTTCGCCGACGTCGGAGAACTCGTTCAGCGGGAACGGCGGAGTTTCCGACTCGTTCAGCACTTCCAGTTCATAGCCCAGGACTTCGATCATGCCCGACGCCATGTTGGCGTTGGTGGCACCCGCCGGACGCAGGCGAACCTTGCCGGTGATCTTCACGACGAACTCGCTGCGCACGCGGTCGGCGGCAGCGAAGGATTCGGCGCGGTCCGGATCGAACACGACCTGGGCCAGACCGTCACGATCACGGATATCGAGGAAAATCACCCCACCGTGGTCTCGGCGACGATGGACCCATCCGCAAAGGGTAATTTCCTGGCCTTCCAGGCTTTCGTTCAGTTGGCCGCAATAATGGCTGCGCATCATGGTCGTGGTTTCACTTCTCGTAATTCGAAATTCGGTTGGAGACCTTGGGCACATCCACTGCGGAATGTTGCAAGGGCTCGCGCGTGTCGTTCAACTCGGGTTCCAGACCTTAGTCAGCTTTGTCGCCGCCGGCCAGGTTCTTCTTGGAACCGGTCTTGAAATCGGTTTCGTACCAACCGCTGCCGCTGAGGCGGAAGCCCGGCATGGACAGCATCTTTTTAAGCTCTGGCGCCTGGCAGGCAGGGCAGTCGACCAGCGGTGCATCGCTGATCTTTTGAATGGCTTCCAACTGATGACCACAGGAAGCACATTGATAATCGTACATCGGCATGGGGGTTGTCTCGGCGATCAGATTGCTACCGCACACGCTGGGTTTTGCGGCAAAGAGCGGGATTATATCCATTAAATGCGGCCTGTGCAGCCGTAAGACTGCACAGACCGACACTCTGCCTGTTTAACGGCGATAGCTAGGACATCACCACTTCCTTGAGGCTGTGCACAACACAGACGACCCGGACCAATCCACTGAAATTCTTCACCCCGCCATGACGCAAATGAACTTCGCGATCCACGTGGGACAACAAGGTGCTGACCGTGCAGCAATTGATCCTGGCCATTTCCGCCAAAATATCCCAATAGACCTGCTCCAGCCGCAAACAGGTCGCGAAACCATTCAAGCGCACGGAACGGGACAAGGGCCGGGCCAGCCCCATATCGAACTCACGGACGAACGGATCAATCATTATTTCCCTGCGCGCACCGTCCCTTCCCTGTTCCAGCCTGTCATAAACCATATCGCTGACACTCCTTTGTCATCCCTGGCGTCTACCAGAACCACTGTTCTGTCGGCTTATAAAAACGCAGGTACAAAGGTATATCCAGATGACTTTATGACCCTGATCGTAGGATAAGCCAACAACTGCGGGCAGATCATGGACAGCGTCCTACGACAGCAGTTGTCCCACATAACTTGATACCGATTCCCTCATGAAAAGCGCCTGAAGGTGTAGGAACTCTCGGCACGAAAAACCCGCGACGGCGCTATTCGCGCACATAACGGCTAGCACTCCAGTAAAGAGGCACGCATGTGCAGAACAAGCATCGGGAGCCGGGATGTTGATACCCCCGACGAACCGCCGGACGCCCTGATTTGAGTAGCCTGCGGCTTTACTGTTAAATAGGCAGCGTGTCGTCAGTGCCTATTTTTCCGGGTACGGCGCATAGGCTGATACCGAGTACGTGTCCAACGCCTCTTATTTGTCCCGAAGCGAACCGTGCGCCATCAGCTCTTCCTTGTGTGCTGTCTTAACGTGAGTTAATCAAAATGTTGAAAATCGTCCACCTGTTGATAGGTGCAGCGGCGTTGCTGCTGTCCTTCATCCCTAGCCTGCAATCCGAAGCCTTACCTTACCTGCAACAACCTGACGCGCTTTATCTGGCCTTTTTCGGCCTGCTCAACCTCACACTTGCTCCTGTCATTCCTTACTGGAACAAAGGCCCGCGTCATCAACTGCAAAACCTGGTCAGCGCCCTGCTGGTTCTTGCCGTAGTCCTGCAGATACTGACGCTGATCGCACCGATGCCTGTCATCGCCGGTCAACCTGCCGTCCTGTTCAGCCTGGTAGCGGCGCTGGTTGCCGTAGCGCTGCACCTGGCCATCAGCTTTTACAAATCGTCACCCGCCACGGCTTCGCCAAGCTACGACATGACCAACCGCGATACCGGCACCGTCAAGTGGTTCAATACGTCCAAAGGTTTCGGCTTTATCTCCCGAGATTCCGGTGACGATATCTTCGTGCACTTCCGGGCCATTCGTGGCGAAGGACACCGCGTCCTGGTCGAAGGCCAGCGCGTAGAGTTCTCCGTCATGAACCGTGACAAAGGCCTGCAAGCCGAAGACGTGATCGCCGCATTGCCGCGACGCTGATTCAAGGCCGTAAAAAAACCGCGAGCAGCCTGGCTGTTCGCGGTTTTTTTTGCCTGCTCCGTACGATTGACTGATCAGTAATGCGGCGGCGGGGCTTCTTCTTCGAAAGATTCGAACTGACCGACCATTTCCTCCTGCCGCTTGAGCAGCGCAGCCATTTGCAGTTGCAGGCGTTCAACCACCCGTTGCTGCACCACCAGCACATCATTCAGTGCCTGAATGGTGTCATCCTGAAACGCCAAACGACTTTCCAGATCAGTCACGCGATCTTCAAGGCTCATGGCTCAGTCCTCCAAAAACGTAAAACCATCGGTCAGTACCAGACGCAGACGTTCGCGAACGGCAGCGATTTGTTCCGGGCTGTAAGGCTTGGCCGGGTGCTTGCCCCAGACGGGGGCCGGCCATGCGGCGTCGTCCCGCTTACGCACGATCACGTGCATATGCAACTGACTGACAACATTCCCCAATGCCGCGACATTCAACTTGTCTGCATCAAAGGAATCCTTGAGGGTTTCCGCCAGCGCAGTGGTTTCCTGAAACAACTGCAGTTGATCGGCGACATCCAACTGAAATATCTCACTGATAGCCTCACGACGAGGTACCAGGATAAACCAGGGATAATTCGAATCGTTGGACAACAGTAACCGGCAGAGCGGGAAATCCCCGATCGGCAACGTGTCTTGTTGAAGGCGTGGATCTAATACGAACACTGTGAGCACTCTCGCCGGGGCATCATTTTCAGCTTAGCGCCCATCCCGAAGGATCGTGCACCAAACGACCGGAAGGCAGCATACCTGTGAATGTCGTGCGCTTCACGACGAACCGGTCCGGTGATGAGCAAAAGGACCTGTCACGCCCCGCCATGAATCGTTTTTCGGCTGAGCGCACCATCGCAGCACCGCCATCGGGAGCAAAAATACCGAAATGACTGATTAGCAAAGAGATATTCGCGTCAGTCCATGATTCCCCTGCCAGTGTTGAATACGCCCAGTAAAATTTTTTGCACCAAAAACGCACACTGAGTCTACGCTGAACGCTTCGACATCCGCCTTTTACTCACAGGCGGGGTGAACCGGTAACATTTTTGGTGGCCACGTCGGCGGTTGCAACTGAGAAACATGATGTGAGCCACGCAGTCAAGCCCAAACAAAACGTGCTTGAACCCTCCTGTTTTATGAGGTTTTCACACGTTCGGACAGCGTTTCAGAAAAAAAACGCAGCACATGAGCAGTTTGTGCACGCTTGTTGCATTCACACCCACATTGCCTGATAGGCCTCCGCTGGAAGTAGAGGCCCGAAGGCAGAAAAAAATAGTGGCAAGGTAGCCCAAAGGAGATTCAAACGTTTCACCAGGGACTCTTTTTACCGACGCTCAGGCATAAAGAAACCGCACAGACGTGGTCAATCCTGTTGCGTTGGAGTTGTAAATTTGCGACATCTACCAAGCTGTTTGCGACAGGGTCGTAAAGAACACGAAAGGTTAGATACGCAAGTATCGCCAACATTGTCGGCGTGATATAAGTTTGCGCCGACACAAAAAGAAAGAGCCGCCCAGATAATAAATCAGGTGGGACGGCAGTACTCTTCTAAAAACCAAAGGAGCAAATCACGATGCGCGTGATGAAGTGGAGCATGATCGCACTGGCCGTTGCAGCAGCCGCCAGTACCCAGTTGGCTACGGCCGCACCTTTCGTTAGTGACCAGGCTGAAGCCAAAGGTATTGTTGAAGACAGCACGCTGAACTTGCTGGTTCGCAACTACTACTTCAACCGTGACAACAAAGATGGCGGCAACGACCAGAAAGACTGGACTCAAGGTATTTGGGGCAACTTCAGCTCTGGCTACACCCAGGGTCTGATCGGCGTCGGCGTTGATGCATACGGTTACCTGGCAATCAAGCTGGACGGTGGCGACGGCACCGGCGGCACCGGCAACATGAGCCGTAGCGATACCCCTAATGCCAGCGGCCATCGCGAAGTTAACGACAGCCAGGGTAAAGCCGGCGGCGCCGTTAAATTCCGCGTTTCCAAAACCGAGCTGAAAGTCGGCGACATGCAGCCAAGCACTTCGCCAGTGTTCGCTGTTGGCGGTTCCCGTATCCTGCCGCAAACTGCCACTGGTATCCAATTGCAGAGCAGCGAGATCAAAGATCTTGACCTCGAAGCCGGCCACTTCTACTCGGGTTCCAGCCAGGACAAAAACGCCCAAGACGGCGGCCTGTATGCAACCTACGCGAACTTTAGCGATGGTGAAGAAGCCAACAAGATCGACTACTTCGGTGGCAAATACGGTTTCACTGACAACCTGAGCGCCTCGCTTTACGGTGCCAAGCTGGAAGACATCTGGAACCAGTACTACGCCAACCTGAACTACACCCTTCCACTGACTGACAGTCAGTCGATCAACTTCGACGGTAACATCTACAACACTCAGGATACCGGCGACGCTAAAGTCGGCGAAATCAGCAACACCACCTTCTCGCTGGCCGCAGCTTACTCGTTCCTGAAAGCTCACACCGTTACCCTGGCCTTCCAGAAGGTCAACGGTGATACGCCGTTCGACTACATCGGCGTCGGCAAGAACAACCGTGGTGGCGACTCGATTTTCCTCGCTAACTCCATTCAGTACTCCGACTTCAACGCTCCTAACGAAAAATCGGCTCAAGTTCGTTATGACCTGAAAATGGCTGAATACGGCGTTCCTGGTCTGAGCTTCATGACCCGTTACGTAAAAGGTTGGGACATCGACGGCACCAACACTCCAGCAGGCAGCGCCTACGCTGGTATGTACGGTGAAGACGGCAAGCACAACGAAACCAACTTTGAAGCCAAGTACGTTGTACAGAACGGCCCGGCTAAAGACCTGTCCTTCCGTATTCGTCAGGCATGGCACTTCGCTAACTCCGACCAAGGTGAAGGCGACATCAAAGAGTTCCGCCTGATCGTTGACTACCCGCTGTCGGTTTTGTAATCGCATCCAGTTAGTTTGCGGTAACAAATAAAAAGGCCCATCTTCGGATGGGCCTTTTTTGTTGTGCTAGAAGCTGGTTGACCAATACAGACGTGACCAAAGAGTCAGACCTGCATTAAACGGCTACTCACTGCACCGCAGATTCCTGAACCACACGAATTACCCGCTGTGGAAATGGAATATCAATGCCCGCCTCTCTGAGACGGTCACGGGACAATTCATTGAACATGAACAGTACATCCCAGTAATCAGCCGTCTTGACCCAAACACGCAGGGAAACAGTGATCGAACTGTCGCCCAGGGTAGAAATGACTGCCTGAGGCTCCGGATCGGCCAGTACGCGTGGATCCTTGGCCAGTTCGAGCAATACTTGACGGGCCTTTTGCAGATCCGCTTCGTAATCAACGCCCACATCGAAGACAACCTTGCGGGTTGGCTGACGGTTGGTGTTGGTGATGATGCCGTTCGACAAGTTGCCGTTAGGCACAATGATGGTTTTGTTGTCACCAGTGCGCAGCACGGTGTGGAAAATCTGAATGCTGTCGACGGTGCCGGCAACACCCTGGGCTTCGATCCAGTCACCGATACGGAACGGACGGAACAACAGAATCAGCACGCCACCGGCGAAGTTCGCCAGGCTGCCCTGCAAAGCCAGACCAATGGCCAGACCCGCTGCACCGATCGCCGCAACGAACGAGGTGGTTTCCACACCGATCATCGAGGCCACGCTGACAATCAGCAAAACCTTGAGAATGATGTTCGCCAGGCTGCTGATGAACCCTTGCAGCGCCAGATCGGCATTACGCAGCGCCAACAGGCCGCCGAGTTTTTGCGTGACCTTGTTGATCAACCACCAGCCGACGGCCAGGGTAAGCACCGCCAACAGTACGCGACTGCCGTACTCCATGATCATCGGGATCCAGGCTTGGGAAGCCTTGACCAGATTGTCTACCTCAGCATTTAAGTCCATCTGCTTTCTCCTGTTTTGCGGCTATCCGGCACGCGAAAAATTGCGGCAGAAAGACCGAGCCGCCACGGGCTCGATCATTTCTGCCGCTGCTGGGCCTCGGACGCCGAAAACGTCAAGAGGTTCCCGTTTTAAAGATCAGTCGCGGAAGTTGTTGAACTGCAGCGGCATGCCGAATTCCTTGGCCCGCAGCGCTGCAATAGCGTCCTGCAAGTCGTCACGCTTCTTGCCGGTAATGCGCACCTGCTCGCCCTGAATGGCGGCCTGGACCTTGAGCTTGGCGTCCTTGACGTGAGCAACAATCTTCTTCGCCAGCTCTTTGTCGATACCTTCCTTGAGCACGGCGTCCTGCTTCATCAATTTACCCGACGCATACGCATCCTTGACCTCAAGGCACTGCACATCGATCTTGCGCTTGACCAGCGCCAGCTTGAGGATCTCGATCATCGCTTCAAGCTGGAAATCCGCTTCAGCGGTCAGGTTGACGGTCAGGTCCTTTTCCTTGAACTCGAAGCTGCCTTTGCCTTTCAGGTCATAGCGACGATCGAGTTCCTTGACGGCGTTCTCGACCGCGTTGGTGAGTTCGTGTTTGTCCAGTTCGGATACCACGTCGAACGACGGCATGTAATCTCTCCAAAATAAAAGGCGCGCCGAGGAAGCACGCGTGGCTTGCGGTTAAAATCCGCGCTGATTATAACGGGTCTTTCCCATCATTCACTGCGAGCCTCCGATGCGCGCTTCAAACAGAGCAAAAAGTTGATGTCCACCACTTGGCATGTTCTGGGCGCCGGCAGCCTCGGCACCTTATGGGCGACACGTCTGGCACGGGCCGGTGCGCCGGTCAGGCTGATTCTGCGTGACGCTGCGCGATTGCAGGCCTACGAGGCCGCTGGCGGACTGACGCTGGTGGAGCATGGCGTTGCACAATGCTATGCAGTCGCCGCCGAAACACCCGACAGCAGCGAGCCGATCCACCGTCTGTTGGTGGCCTGCAAAGCTTACGACGCCCAAGCGGCGGTAGCGCGCCTGGCGCCGCGCCTGGCGCCCGGAGCCGAGTTGATCCTGCTGCAAAACGGTTTGGGCAGCCAGGACGCCGTCGCCACGCAGGTTCCACAGGCGCGCTGCATTTATGCATCCAGTACCGAGGGTGCCTTTCGCGACGGCGACTGGCGGGTGGTGTTTGCGGGCCATGGCTTCACCTGGCTCGGGGATGCCAGCCACCCGGTCGCGCCCATCTGGCTGGAAGACCTGGACGCCGCCGGCATCCCCCATGAGTGGAGCACGGAGATTCTGACGAGGCTGTGGAGAAAACTCGCGCTCAACTGCGCGATCAATCCGCTGACGGTGCTGCACGATTGCCGCAATGGCGGCTTGCAGAACCATCACTGCGAAGTCGCCACACTGTGCGGCGAACTGACGGAGCTGCTTGAGCGTTGCGGCCAGCCGGCAGCCGCCGAGAACCTGCAGCAGGAAGTCGAACGAGTGATTCACGCAACCGCTGCCAATTTCTCCTCGATGCACCAGGACGTTGCGAGCCTGCGACGCACTGAAATCAGTTACCTGTTGGGTTACGCCTGCAAAGTCGCGGAGCGTCATCAGCTGAATCTGCCTCACTTGACTCAGCTGCAACAACGGCTGATCACCCATCTGCACAGCCTTGGATTGCCCAGCGACTGAGCAGCGGCTACGCTGGCCACTTGTTCCTTTTCAGCGATGAACCTGATGCCATTGCGCCAGCGTCTTGAAAACCTGCCTGTCGGCCAGAAACTCCTGGCCGCTCTGCTGGTGCTGTTGACCACCGTCCTGCTGGTGGCCAACCTGACTTTTATCAGCGCCGCGTATTACATCTCTCAGGAAAGCATGGCGCCTCAGGCCTTGCAGACGATCGGCCGCCTGATTTCCAACCCGAGCCTGGTGTCCGAGGCGCTGGAGTCGAAGCAGAGTGCCGAGCGCCTGCTCAATGAACTCAATGCCTATGCCCCGCTGCGCGCGGCCGCCCTCTATGACGGCAAGGGCGAACAGCTCGCGCAATTGCAGCATGGCGAAGTACTGGAGCTGCCGAAACGCTACCGGCACATCGAAGCCTGGCAGGCCACCGAATTTCGCAGCAATCAAATCATCACCCTGTCCCGCCCCGGCACCGCGCCCGGGCATTTGTTGCTGGTCGCCAGCAGCGAACTGCCCGTCGCCTTCTACACCGGGACCCTGACCGCCAGCCTCGGCATCCTGATCTTCAGCGTGCTGCTGTGGCTGGTGATCGCCCGCCAGATCAAGCGCCTGATCACCCGGCCGATCCATCAGCTCGAAGAACTGTCCCGGCAAGTGACCCGTGAAGAGAACTACGCCCTGCGCGCCTCCCGCGGTAACCACGACGAAATCGGCAGCCTCGCCGAAGCTTTCAACACCATGCTTTCGCGTATCGAAGCCCGGGAGCAGCAACTTAAACGGGCGCGGGACGACTCACAGGCGGCCTACGACCAGGCCCAGGGCTTGGCCGAAGAAACCCGGCATACCAACCGCAAGCTGGAACTCGAAGTCCAGGTGCGCAGCAAGATCGAAAAGAAGCTCACCGGTTTCCAGAATTACCTCAACAGCATCATCGACTCCATGCCGTCGGCATTGATTGCACTCGACGAACAGCTTTATGTGACGCAGTGGAATCAGGAAGCCAGCGCCCTGTCCGGCACGCGGCTGGACGAAGCCTTGAACCAGCCGATCTTCCTGGCCTTCGAACCGCTCAAGCCGTTTTTGCCGCAGCTCAAGCAAACCGTTGAGCAACACACCGTGGCCAAGATCGAACGGGTCACCTGGCTCAAAGACGAGGAGCCCCGGCACTATGCCTTGACGTTCTATCCGCTCATGGGCGGCGCGGGGCGTGGCGTGGTGATCCGGATCGATGACATCACCCAGCGCCTGTCCCTGGAAGAAATGATGGTGCAGTCGGAGAAAATGCTCTCGGTCGGTGGCCTCGCCGCGGGCATGGCCCATGAGATCAACAACCCGCTGGGCGCGATCCTGCACAACGTGCAAAACATTCGTCGACGCCTGTCAGCCGAACTGCCGAAGAACATCGAAGTGGCCGAGCAAGCCGGCATCGAACTGTCGACGGTCAACCAGTACCTGCAAATCCGCGAAGTGCCGCAGTTGCTCGACGGTATTCAGCAGGCCGGTGCCAGGGCGGCGAAAATCGTTACCCACATGCTCAGTTTCAGCCGGCGCAGCACCCGGCAAATGGCCCCGTGCGATTTGCCGGCGCTGATTGATCAGGCGGTGGAAATTGCCGGCAACGATTTTGACCTGGCCATCGGCTTCGACTTCAAGGGTCAGGCGATCATCCGTCAGTTCGACCCGGCGCTGGGTCCGGTTCCCGGCACGGCCAACGAACTCGAGCAAGTTCTGCTCAACCTGCTGAAAAACGCCGCGCAAGCCATTCACCAGCGCGAAGACGACCACGAGCCGGGGCGCATTATTCTGCGCACCAAGCTCAATCCGCCGTGGGCGGAAATCCAGGTCGAGGACAACGGCATCGGCATGAGCGAAAGCGTGCGCAAACGCACTTTCGAGCCATTCTTCACCACCAAGGAAATCGGTCAGGGCACCGGCCTTGGCCTGTCGGTGTCGTATTTCATCATCACCAACAACCACAAGGGTCAGATGGAAGTGCAATCGACCCCTGGCCAAGGCACTTGTTTCACCTTGCGCCTGCCGCTGGCAAGCACCCCGCTTGTTTCTCAAGAACTCAATCAGCTATCGAGGTAACCATGGGCTTTCGCCTGTCGAAGATTTACACCCGCACCGGCGACAAAGGTGAAACCGGTTTGGGCGACGGCCGCCGTGTGCCCAAGGATCACCCACGGATCGAGGCGATTGGCGAGGTCGACACACTCAACAGTCAGGTCGGCGTGCTGCTGGCCGGATTGGCGGCAGAAACAGGCACATGTCCAGGTTTGCACGAAGTGATAGAGGTGTTGGCACCTTGTCAGCACCGATTGTTCGATCTGGGTGGCGAGCTGGCGATGCCGGTTTATCAAGCGCTGAACGCAGCGGAAATCGAGCGTCTGGAAGCGGCGATCGATGTATGGAACGAAGAGCTGGGGCCGCTTGAGAATTTCATCTTGCCGGGAGGCTCGGCGCTGATTGCCCAAGCCCATGTCTGCCGCAGCCTTGCCCGCAGTGCCGAGCGAAGATGCCAGCAATTGAATGCGATCGAGCCGTTGGCCGGGGTTGGCCTGGCGTACATCAATCGGCTGTCGGATTTGTTGTTTGTCGTGGCGCGGCTGATTGCCAAGCGCCAAGGGATTGCCGAGATTCTTTGGCAGCCTGCGCAGAAGCCTGGGGTCTAGTCGGCGTTTGTAAGGCCCTCATCGCTAGCAGGCTAGCTCCCACCGTGGATTTGTTGGTGCAAACAAAACCTGTGGGAGCTAGCCTGCTAGCGATGAGGCCATCTGCATCACTGGAAAATCAAGAATCAGGCCAAAACGCCCGAATCCCCGCCACACCTTGGGCTCCCGCCGCCCAGGCTTTTTGCAACTCTGCCGGACCCACGCCACCGAGCAGGAACACCGGTTTGCTGAATCCATCGATCAGGCTCGACGCCTGCTCCCAGCCCAACGGCTGCGCATCAGGGTGAGTCAGGGTTGGCTGCACGGGCGACAAGGTGACGAAATCCACGCCCATCTGTTCAGCCAGCGCCAGCTCTTCAGCGTTATGGCAGGATGCCGCCAACCAGCGCGAAGCTGGCAAGGGTCGACCGGCCGCTGCGTATTTGCGCAATTGAGCCGAGGTAATGTGCCAGCCAGCTGACGGGAAATCGCCCAGCCACTCGAACGGTCCCTTGATCATCAACTGTGCCTTGCCGGCGCACAGGCCCACGGCATCCACCGCCAGATCGCGATACTGCGGATCGTAACCGTTCGGCGCCCGCAACTGGATCAGCTTGATGCCGCCGGCAACGGCTTTCTGAATACCGCGCAGCAGGGCCGGGGTTTCCAGGTCTTCCGGGGTAATCAGGTACTGCGAAGACAACCGGGCAGCCGCCACAATCGGCTGATTGGCCGCCGGGAACTCATAACTCGACAGATCACGCGCAGACACCCAGGCCAGCGGTTGACCTTCGGCGCCGTGGGGCTCACCGGTGAACGTCGACACTTCCCAGACATCCAGCAACACCTGTTTGTCCGGATAGTCATGACGGACCTTGATCAACGGGCGAGCCGCGCCGACCACAATCCCCAACTCTTCATGGAGCTCACGGGAGAGCGCGGCTTCAACCGACTCGTCGGCCTCGACCTTGCCACCGGGAAACTCCCACAGGCCGCCCTGGTGCTGGGAATCGGCACGTCGGGCAATCAGGATATTGCCGCTGCCATCACGGATGACGGCGGCGGCGACATGGACTCGTTTCACCTTTGCAACTCCTCCAGTCCAGCCTTCTGCCAGGCCTTGAAGGCGGGCCATTGGTAGAGGGTTTCGACGTAGGCTTCGTCAATCGGGGACAGTTTCACCTGGTAGGTGCGCAGGCGCACGGCAATCGGGGCGAAAAACGCGTCAGCCAGACTGATACGGCCAAACAGGTAGGGCCCGGTCTCGGTTGAGGCGGCACGGCATTCAGCCCACAACGCAGAGATGCGCTCGATGTCCGCCTGCACATCAGCCGGAAGCGGCGAGAGCGGCGCATCGTGGCTCAGGTTGAACGGCATGTTGCCGCGCATGGCAAAGAAACCGGCATGCATTTGCGCGCACGCCGAACGCGCCTGGGCACGGGCGCCGGTGTCTTTTGGCCACAGGCCGGAATCCGGAAATTGTTCTGCCAGGTACTCAGCAATGGCCAGGGAATCGGCGACGGTGCCGTGTTCGGTTTTCAGCAGCGGGACTTTACCGGTCGGCGAATGCTTGAGCAGACGCTCGCGGGTGTCCGGCTGGTTCAGCTTGATCAGTTCTTCGGTGTAGGCAGCACCGGTCAAATCCAGAGCCAGGGCGCCGCGCAGGGACCAGGAAGAAAGCAGTTTGTCGCCGATGATCAGGTGCAGGCTCATGTTCGGGACCTTTAGATTTAGGGACAAGCCAGTTTAGTGGCTGACCGGTAAACCGTCATCGCGAGCAGGCTCGCTCCTACAGTGGTTCGGGTGTACACAAATCCAATGTGGGAGCTAGCCTGCTAGCGATGGGATCGACGCGATCTTAAGTACGGTACTCGGCGTTGATCTTCACGTATTCGTGGGACAGGTCCGTAGTCCAGATGGTTTCGCTGCAATCGCCGCGGCCCAGCTCGATACGGATGGTGATCTCTTCCCGCTGCATGACCGCCGAGCCCTGGGCTTCGGTATAGGTCGCAGCACGCGCACCACGGCTGGCGATGCACACTTCACCGAGGAATACGTCGATCTTGCTCACGTCCAGGTTCGGTACACCGGCACGGCCGACAGCCGCCAGGATACGGCCCCAGTTTGGGTCGGACGCGAACAACGCAGTCTTGATCAGCGGCGAGTGGGCCACGGTGTAACCGACGTCCAGGCATTCCTGGTGATTGCCGCCGCCGTTGACTTCGACAGTCACGAACTTGGTCGCGCCTTCGCCGTCACGCACGATGGCCTGAGCCACGTCCATGCACACTTCAAACACTGCTTGCTTGAGTTTGGCGAACAGCTCGCCTTCGGCACGGGTGATTTCCGGCAGTGCAGCCTGACCGGTGGCGATCAGCATGCAGCAGTCGTTGGTCGAGGTGTCGCCATCGATGGTGATGCGGTTGAACGACTTGTTGGCGCCGTCCAGCATCAGGTTTTGCAGCACGTCGCGAGCGACTTTGGCGTCGGTGGCGATGTAGCCGAGCATGGTCGCCATGTTCGGACGGATCATGCCCGCGCCTTTGCTGATGCCGGTGACGGTGATGGTCACGCCGTCATGCTGGAACTGGCGGCTGGCGCCCTTCGGCAAAGTGTCGGTGGTCATGATGCCGGTGGCCGCCGCTTCCCAGTTATTGACCGACAGGTCATCGAGGGCCGCTTGCAGTGCGCCTTCGATTTTTTCGACCGGCAGTGGCTCGCCGATCACACCGGTGGAGTACGGCAGCACCAGGCTGGCATCGACGCCGGTCAACTCGGCCAGTTTCGCGCAAGTGCGCTCGGCCGCGGCCAGGCCTGGCTCGCCGGTGCCGGCGTTGGCATTGCCGGTGTTGGTCAGCAGGTAGCGCACCGGGCCTTGCACACGCTGCTTGGCCAGGATCACCGGCGCGGCGCAAAAGGCGTTCAGGGTGAAGACGCCAGCCACCGTGGAGCCTTCGGCGCAGCGCATGACCACGACATCCTTGCGCCCCGGGCGCTTGATGCCGGCCGAAGCGATACCGAGTTCAAATCCGGCAACCGGGTGCAACGTTGGCAAAGGACCAAGACCAACAGCCATGAATGCGCTCCTAACTAAATGATGTCAGCACCGTTTCAGGATGAACGGTGATTTGAATGGCAAAACGCCGCGACGGCAGAAGCCGGTCGCGGCGCGGGTATTTCAGCGGTTGAAACGGGTTTTACTGGATCTGCCCGTGGCAATGCTTGAACTTCTTGCCCGAACCGCAGTAGCACAGCTCGTTGCGACCCAGCTTGTGTTCAGCGCGAACCGGAGCGGCGGCCAGGGCCACATCGATCTCTTCGCCCAACACTTCCGGTTGCTCCAGACCTGGGGCTTCTTCATGCAGGAACTGCATGCGGGCCGCCAAAGCTTCGGCTTCCTCGCGCAGGCGCTGTTCTTCTTCGATCGGATCTTCGCGGCGAACCTGAACGTGGGACAGCACACGGATCGAGTCGCGCTTGATCGAATCCAGCAGCTCGGAGAACAGCGTGAACGACTCGCGCTTGTATTCCTGCTTCGGGTTCTTCTGGGCGTAGCCACGCAAGTGGATACCGTGGCGCAGGTGATCCATGGTCGACAGGTGGTCTTTCCACAGGTCGTCCAGCACACGCAGAACGATTTGCTTCTCGAAGGAGCGCAGCGCTTCGGCACCCGCCTGGTCTTCTTTCTCGTTGTACGCTGCAATCAGTTCCTGCATCAGTTTTTCGCGCAGGGTTTCTTCGTACAGGTGATCGTCTTCGTCGAGCCATTGCTGGATCGGCAGCGAAACGCCGAAGTCGCTCTGCAACGCGGCTTCCAGACCGACCACATCCCACTGCTCAGGCAGCGATTGCGGAGGAATGTGCGCGCTGACGGTGGCGTTGAGCACGTCCTGACGGAAGTCGGCGATGGTTTCACCGATGTTGTCGGCGGCCAGCAACGTGTTACGCATGTGATAGATCACTTTACGCTGTTCGTTGTTGACGTCGTCAAACTCGAGCAGTTGCTTACGAATGTCGAAGTTGCGACCTTCAACCTTGCGCTGAGCCTTTTCGATGGCGTTGGTCACCATGCGGTGCTCGATCGCTTCGCCAGGCTGCATGCCCAGGGCTTTCATGAAGTTCTTCACCCGGTCAGAGGCAAAGATGCGCATCAGGCTGTCTTCCAGGGACAGGTAGAAGCGGCTGGAACCGGCGTCGCCCTGACGACCGGCACGACCACGCAGCTGGTTGTCGATACGGCGTGATTCGTGACGCTCGGAGGCAATCACCTGCAAACCACCCGATTCGAGCACTTGCTGGTGACGCTTCTGCCAGTCGGCCTTGATCTGGGCAATCTGCTCAGGGGTCGGATCTTCCAGCGAAGCGACTTCCACTTCCCAGTTACCGCCCAACAGGATGTCGGTACCACGACCGGCCATGTTGGTGGCGATGGTCAGTGCGCCTGGGCGACCGGCCTGGGCGATGATTTCGGCTTCTTTTTCGTGGAACTTGGCGTTCAGAACCTTGTGTTCGATGCCTTCCTTCACGAGCAGGCTGGACATGTGCTCGGAGGTTTCGATGGTCGCAGTACCCACCAGCACCGGACGGCCAGCGGCCATGCTTTCCTTGATGTCCGCCACGATTGCCGCGTATTTCTCGTCGGCGGTCAGGAATACCAGGTCGTTGTAGTCCTTACGGGCCAACGGCTTGTTCGGCGGGATGACCATGACCTGCAGGCCATAGATCTGGTGGAACTCGAACGCTTCGGTGTCGGCCGTACCGGTCATGCCGGACAGTTTGTTGTACAGACGGAAGTAGTTCTGGAACGTGGTTGAAGCCAGGGTCTGGCTCTCGGCCTGGATGTTCAGGTTTTCCTTGGCTTCGATGGCCTGGTGCAGGCCCTCGGACAAACGACGGCCCGGCATGGTACGACCGGTGTGTTCGTCGACCAGGACAACCTGACCGTCCTGCACGATGTATTCGACGTTGCGATGGAACAGCTTGTGCGCACGCAGACCGGCGTAGACGTGAGTCAGCAGGCTCAGGTTGTGCGCCGAGTACAGGCTCTCGCCTTCAGCCAGCAGGCCGATGCGGGTCAATGTTTCTTCGACGAACTGGTGACCGGCTTCGTTGAGCTCGACCTGACGGGTCTTCTCGTCAACGGTGTAGTGGCCGGCTTTGGTGACTTCGCCTTCGACTTCCTCGACGTGCAGTTCCAGCTGCGGGATCAGTTTGTTGATCTCGATGTACAGCTTGGAGCTGTCCTCGGCCTGACCGGAGATGATCAGCGGAGTACGGGCTTCGTCGATGAGGATGGAGTCGACTTCGTCGATCACGGCAAAATTGAGTTCGCGCTGGAATTTTTCTTCCATGCTGAACGCCATGTTGTCGCGCAGGTAATCGAAACCGAATTCGTTGTTGGTGCCGTAGGTGATGTCGGAGGCGTAGGCGGCGCGTTTCTCTTCCGGCGGCTGGAACGGCGTGACCACGCCGACCGTCAGGCCGAGGAATTCGTACAACGGACGCATCCAGTTGGCGTCACGACGGGCCAGGTAGTCGTTCACCGTCACTACGTGCACGCCCTTGCCGGACAGCGCGTTGAGGTAAACGCCCAGTGTTGCCACCAGGGTCTTGCCTTCACCGGTACGCATTTCCGCGATCATGCCTTCATGCAAGGTCATGCCGCCGATCAGCTGGACGTCGAAGTGACGCATGCCCATGACACGCTTACCGGCTTCACGGGCAACCGCAAAGGCTTCTGGCAGCAGTTTGTCGAGGGTTTCCCCTTTGGCGATGCGGGCCTTGAACTCGTCTGTCTTGGCACGCAATTGATCGTCCGAAAGGGCCACCATTTGCTCTTCGAAGGCATTGACGAGTTGCACCGTCTTGAGCATGCGTTTGACTTCACGCTCGTTCTTGCTTCCAAAAAGTTTCTTTAACAAAGGCGCAAACATATCGGCAGGATCTTCCACACTAAAGGGATGGAGGGCGGCCCCGTGAGTCGCCCGTGCAGCCCTCATGGCCGCATGCGAACGAGCATTCTACCCGGAAACGGTGGTGAGGAAAGTGGCGTTATTCCACGATGCTGGCACTGCGCTTTGACGGGGCTCACTTAAAATAAGGGCGTTTTGCTTAATTTCAACCCGTTCAAGGAACAAGTTAGTCGTTGATTTAATGGGTAAAGCGTACACAAAAGCAATGGGCGAGTTCATCCGGCGCTTTCTGCTACCATGACGTCTCTGTTACCTCAGGTGTCTGATCATGGCATTTCGCCCACTTACGGCCAAAGTACCTGCCGTTCTACTACGCGAAGCCAAACCGCTGAAAGCCATTCTTGGCCACGCTCAGCGCCTGGGCCATCTCCAGCGTCTGCTCGAAAGCCAATTGCAACCCGCCGCTCGCGAGCATTGCCATGTGGCTTCGTGGCGCGAAGGCAGTTTGTTGCTGATTGTCACCGATGGGCATTGGGCGACTCGCTTGCGCTACCAGCAAAAACGCCTGCAACGGCAATTGCAGATGTTCGATGAGTTCGCCAATCTGACCCGGATTCTGTTCAAAGTTCAGCCGCCGACCGTTCAACAAGGTGCGACCGGGCATACCATGGATTTGTCCAACGACGCGGCAGCGACCATTCAGGCCACGGCCGATGGCATCAGCGATCCGAATTTGCGGGCGGCGCTGGAGCGATTGGCGGCGCACGCCAAATCCAAAGATTAAAGACAAGATCAAAAAATCGCAGCCTTCGGCAGCTCCTGCATTGGGATTGCGAGTACCCCGAAGGCTGCGATCTTTTGCGTTCAGCGGCGTTTTTTGCTGCCCAGCAACGAGCCCATCAAACCCCGCACCAACTGTCGGCCAATCTGGTTCGCGGCCTGTTGCATCGCCGATTTCAACGCCTTCCCTGCCGCCGTGCCGAGAAACTCTCCGGCCTGTTCGGTGAAACTCGGTTCCTGCTTGCCCTGCTCCGCTTCGGGCTCAGGTGCCAGTCCCTTGCGTCCCACCAGCACTTCGTAGGCTGATTCGCGATCGATCGGTTTGTCATAACGCCCTTTGAACGGTGAGCCGGCGATCAACATCGTGCGCTCGGTTTCGGTCAATGGCCCGATCCGCGATTGCGGTGGCGCCACCAGCACCCGCTGGACCATTTCCGGCGTACCTTTCTCTTGAAGCGTGCCGACCAGCGCCTCGCCGATGCCCAGCTCGGTCAGCACCGACAAGGTATCGAACGCCGGGTTCGGCCGGAAACCCTCGGCGACCGCCCGCAGGGATTTCTGCTCCTTGGCGGTGAAGGCGCGCAAACCGTGTTGCACACGCAAGCCCAGCTGCGCCAGCACGTCGTCCGGCAAATCCCCCGGAGACTGAGTGACGAAGTACACGCCCACGCCTTTCGAACGAATCAGTCGTACAACCTGCTCCAGGCGATCGCGCAATGCCTGCGGAGTGCCGTTGAACAACAAGTGCGCTTCGTCGAAAAACAGCGCCAGCAGCGGTTTGTCGGCATCGCCGCGCTCGGGCAGTTGTTCGAACAGTTCGGCCAACAGCCACAACAGGAATGTCGCGTAGACCTTCGGCGCTTCATGCACCAGGCGGCTGGCATCGAGCAAGTGAATGCGCCCGCGCCCATCAGCGCCCGGTTGCAGAATGTCCTCCAGTTGCAGCGCCGGTTCACCGAACAACGCTTCGGCGCCCTGTTGCTCAAGGGTGGCCAGCCGGCGTAACAGCGCCTGACTGGAGCCCGTGGTCATCAGTGCCGCGTCATCCCCCAGCAGTGCCGGGTTGTCCTTGAGGTGGTTAAGCAACGCCTTCAGATCTTTCAGATCCAGCAGCAACAGGCCTTCGCGGTCCGCCACCTTGAACGCGGCATACAGCGCAGACTGCTGACTGTCGGTCAGCTCCAGCAGACTTCCCAAGAGCAACGGCCCCATTTCACTCAAGGTAGTGCGCAATGGATGACCGGACTGACCATGAATGTCCCACAAGGTCACCGGATACGCCTGAGGCTTGTGGTTCAGCCAGGGCATCCCGGCAATCCGCTCGGCGATCTTGCCCTGGGGGTTGCCGGCGGCGCCCAAACCGCACAGGTCACCCTTGATGTCGGCGGCGAACACGGCCACACCGGCATCGCTGAAGGCTTCGGCCATGCGCTGCAAGGTCACGGTTTTACCGGTACCGGTTGCGCCCGCGATCAATCCGTGGCGGTTTGCCAGTCGAAAGGCCTGGGCGATCGGTTGCCCCGTGAGATCGGCGCCGATTACGAGTTGCAATGAGTCAGGCATTTGGTCACCCATGGTTAATCTTTAGTCCTACACGGCCGATAGAGATTACGACAAAGCAATCAGACACGATCTGATCGGAAATTTCCCAAAGGAGAGGCGGAAATATCAGTTGCTTTCAACTTTGCCCACAGTGCGTCCCTTTATAAAAGCACGCGTTGGACATTAAGACCTTAGCGGAAACCCAAGCCATGAATAAAAATCTGCGTTTCAGCCATAAAATCCTGCTTGCCGCCGCGCTCGTTGTTATTGCCGCTTTCGCCTCGTTCACGCTGTACAACGACTATTTGCAGCGCAACGCGATTCGCGAAGACCTGGACAACTACCTCAACGAAATGGGCGACGTCACCGCCAACAATATTCAGACCTGGCTGGCCGGTCGTATTTTGCTGATCGAAAACCTTTCGCAAAATATTGCCATCAATCCGGAACAATCCAACGTCGCCAACCTGCTTGAGCAGAAAGCCCTGACGTCGACTTTCATGGCGTCCTACCTGGGCGACGCCACCGGGCACTTCACTATTCGTCCTGATGCAAAGATGCCTGACGGTTTCGACCCGCGCGTTCGTCCCTGGTACAAAGGTGCCGAAAACAGCAGCACGCCAACCCTGACCGAACCGTACATCGATGCAGCGACCGGCCAGTTGATCATCTCCATGGCCGCTGCCTCGAAGAAGTCCGGACAAAGCGTTGGTGTGGTGGGTGGCGACCTGAGCCTGCAAACGCTGATCGACACCCTCAGCGCCCGCGACTTCGATGGCATGGGTTACGCATTTCTGATCAGCGCCGATGGCAAGATCCTGGTTCACCCGGACAAAACCCTGGTGATGAAGTCCCTGAGCGAGGCGTTTCCAAAAGACACTCCGCGTATCGGCAGCGGCTTCAGTGAAGTCGATGTCGACGGCAAGACCCGCATCGTCTCCTTCACCCCGATCAAGGGCCTGCCTTCGGTCAACTGGTACATCGGTCTGTCGGTCGACAAGGAAAAAGCCTTCTCGATGCTCAGCGAATTCCGCACCTCAGCGGTGGTTGCGACGGTGATTGCCGTGGCGATCATCATCGCTCTGCTGAGCATGTTGATCCGCATCCTGATCCAGCCGCTGCACGTCATGACCCGCGCCATGGCCGACATCGCCGACGGCGAAGGCGACCTGACCAAGCGCCTGACCATTCAGAACAACGACGAATTCGGCACCCTCGGCACTGCGTTCAACCGTTTCGTGGAACGTATTCACGGCTCGATCCGCGAAGTGTCTTCCGCTACCGGCCAGGTCAACGAAGTGGCGTTGCGTGTGGTCGCCGCTTCCAATTCCTCGATGTTCAATTCTGACCAGCAAGCTTCGCGCACCAGCAGCGTGGCCGCCGCCATCAACCAGCTCGGCGCCGCCGCCCAGGAAATCGCCCGCAACGCCGCGCAGGCCTCGACCCAGGCCAGCGACGCCCGCAGCCTCGCCGAAGACGGCCAGCAAGTGGTCGATCGCAGCATTGCCGCGATGAATCAACTGTCGAGCATGCTCAGCGCGTCGAGCAGCAACATCGAATCGCTGAACAGCAAAACCGTGAATATCGGGCAGATTCTCGAGGTCATCACCAGCATTTCCCAGCAAACCAACCTGTTGGCGCTCAACGCCGCGATTGAAGCCGCGCGCGCCGGTGAAGCCGGGCGTGGTTTTGCCGTCGTGGCTGACGAAGTTCGCAATCTGGCGCACCGCACCCAGGAATCGGCGCAACAGGTGCAAGCCATGATCGAGGAGCTGCAAGTCGGGGCCCGGGAATCGGTCAGCACCATGAGCGACAGTCAGCGCCACAGCCAGGACAGTGTGGAAATCGCCAATCTGGCGGGTGAGCGCCTCAACAGCGTGACACTGCGTATCGGTGAAATCGACGGCATGAACCAGTCGGTGGCCACCGCGACCGAGGAACAGACCGCCGTGGTGGAGTCGATCAACGTCGACATCACCGAGATCAATACCCTGAACCAGGAAGGCGTGGAAAACCTGCAATCGACGTTGCGTGCGTGTTCGGATCTTGAACAGCAGGCAGCGCGCCTGAAGCAATTGGTAGGTAGTTTCCGTATCTAGCGTCTGATCTGGCCCCATCGCGAGCAAGCTCGCTCCTACAGGGATCTCCATCGCACAGGAGATCTACTGTAGGAGCGCCCCCCTCCCGCCAACTCCCAACCGAACAACTATCCTTCATAAAGGTCAACCAAGGGAGTACAGGACCGGAGGGATGTTCATCGTGCATATCGCTGACATAACCATGTTCTACGCCCCTGCCAGCGGTGGCGTTCGCACTTATCTGGATGCCAAGCATCGTCGCCTGGGCATCAAGCCGGGCATTCGCCACAGTTTGCTGATCCCCGGATCCTCCTTCAGCGAACACGACGGCATCTTCAAGGTTCCTGCTCCCGCCCTGCCCTTCGGCAAGGGTTATCGATTCCCTCTTCGTCTCGCACCTTGGCGCAATGTCCTACAGGATTTACAGCCCGATCTGATCGAAGTCGGCGACCCCTACCTCACGGCCTGGGCGGCGCTGGATGCCCGGCGTCAACTCGATGTACCTGTCATCGGTTTCTATCATTCCGACCTGCCGCTGCTGGTCAGCAACCGCATGGGCAACTGGGTGACCAACAATGTCGAGGCTTATGTCAGCAAACTCTACGGCAACTTCGACCGGGTCCTGGCGCCGAGCCGGGTCATGGCCAACAAACTGACCGGTCTGGGGGTCAGGAATGTTTTTGTACAGCCTCTGGGCGTCGATCTGCAGACGTTCAATCCGGGTGCCAGAGATCCTGGGTTGCGGGCTGCATTGGGGATCGATGAAAACACCCATCTGCTGATTTTTGCCGGTCGTGGCTCCAAGGAAAAGAATCTGCCGGTGCTGCTCGACTGCATGAAACGCCTGGGCCGGCGCTTTCACCTGCTGTTGGTCGGCTCGTCGATGCCCGGCGCAGTGCCGCCCAACGTCACCGTGATCGATCAGTTCTGCTGCGCCGCGCAAGTCGCCCGCCTGATGGCCAGTGCCGATGCGTTGCTGCACGCCGGTGACCAGGAAACCTTCGGTCTGGTGATCCTCGAAGCGATGGCGTGCGGTATTCCGGTAGTGGCGGTAGCGGCCGGTGCCTTTGAGGAGCTTGTTACCGAGGAAGGTGGCTTGCTGTGCGCGCCGAACAATCCCCTGGCGATGGCCAACGCCGTTCGGGAGCTGTTCAATTCGGACAGCGTCGCGCTGGGCAGACTGGCGCGAAAACACGTCGAACGGTTTTACGCCTGGGATTCGGTGGTCAACAGCCTGTTGGGGCACTACCACGCCGTGCTCGGTGCTCAATGGCCGCAGACGGCCAATGGTTGAGTCCATGAGCGGCTCAGGTTTGCTATTGGTGGTGCATGACGTCGCCCCGCCAACCTGGGCGGACTATCAACCCTTCGTCGAAGCCGTCGATGCGTTGGGTGGTGTGCCAATGACCTGGCTGGTGGTGCCGAACTTTCACAAGCACAACGATCTCGACGCCCACCCGGACTTTCGCCGTTTTCTCAGTGCCAGGGTCGCCTGCGGGGATGAATTGGTACTGCACGGTTACTTCCATTGCGATGACGGGCCGAGGGCAAGCACTCCCCGGGACTGGTTCATGCGCCGGATCTATACCCACGAAGGCGAGTTTTATCAGCTGTCCCGCGAAGCCGCCCTCGCCCGCCTGCACTCGGGCATCGACTTGTTCCGCCGCAATGACTGGCCGTTGCAGGGTTTCGTCGCCCCGGCCTGGCTGATGAGCGATGGCACCCGGCAGGCCTTGCGCCAATTGCCCTTGAGCTACACCAGTGGTCCGCAGCATCTTTACCGCCTGCCGGACTTCACCGCCATCGATGCCCCAGGACTGGTCTGGAGCGCCCGAAGTGCCTGGCGGCGCGGCGTTTCCAAACTCGTCAGCGACCTGTGCGAACAACGCTGGCGACAGGCCCCGGTGATTCGCCTTGGCGTGCACCCGGTGGACATGCGCCATGACTTCTCGCGGCGTTACTGGCTGAACACCCTTGAACGCCTGCTTGGGCAGGGGCGCTTGCCGATGACCAAGAGCCATTGGTTGACGCTGCAACTCGACCGCATCGGTTGAAAACGTTGATGAGTCTCAGGCAGGCTTGGATTTATCGGCGTTAGGCTTGTACAGCTCTTCCCACAACTGCGCGGCGTCAGGAAAGTCCGTTCCGGTTTCAGGGCCCATGTCATCCGGGTCATAGCGACTCAAACAGCCCTCACCCAAGGTGGCAGGTGCCTGTGAAGTGGCTTTATCCAGTGGATCGGCCATGGTCAAGTCCTCAGTGCAGAAACGGCGAAGGGCCTGAAGCGATTGAACGCCCAGGCCCTTCGAATATCAACCGTGTCGTGCGGCTATCAGAACACCACGGTTTTATTGCCATGCACCAGCACCCGGTCTTCCAGGTGATAACGCAGGCCGCGGGCCAGCACCATCTTCTCGACGTCACGACCGAAACGCACCATGTCTTCAATGCTGTCGCTGTGGCTGACGCGTACCACGTCCTGCTCAATGATCGGGCCGGCATCCAGCTCTTCGGTCACATAATGGCAGGTCGCGCCGATCAGCTTCACACCACGCATCGATGCCTGGTGGTACGGCTTGGCGCCAACGAACGACGGCAGGAAGCTGTGGTGAATGTTGATGACTTTGTGTGCGTACTCGCGGCACAACTCCGGCGGCAGAATCTGCATGTAACGGGCAAGTACCACGACTTCGGCATCGTGCTGTTTGACCAGGCGCGATACTTCGGCGAATGCCGGTTGTTTGTCCTGCGGATTGACCGGGACGTGGTAGTACGGAATACCGTGCCACTCCACCATGCTGCGCAAGTCATCATGGTTGGAAATCACACAGGAAATTTCGCAGTCCAGTTCATCGCTGTGCCAGCGGTGCAGCAAGTCCGCCAGGCAGTGCGACTCGCGGCTGGCCATCAGGACTACGCGCTTTTTCTGCTCGGTATCCGTGATGCGCCAGTCCATCGAGAACTCTTCGGCGATCGGGGCAAAGGCTTCGCGCAACGCGTCGATACCAAAGGGCAGCGAGTCGGCACGAATTTCGTGACGCATGAAGAACCAGCCACTGAGATTGTCCGAGTGATGGCTCGCTTCAGTGATCCAGCCGTTGTGTGATGCCAGAAAGTTACTGACTTTGGCAACGATGCCGACACGGTCCGGGCAAGAAATCACCAGGCGAAAAGTGCGCATGAGGGGGAAACTCCAGAACTTCGCAAAGGCCGCCATTCTAACGATTGCGCAGCAAAACTGCAGTATCGATGACGCCTGCCCTGCCAGAAGGCAGGTGCAATGGGGTGAGCATCACCCTGGCTCAAACACGCAGGCGCTCTTGTGACATCTCTCAATTGTTATTTTTTGTATTTTTGTGTGAGGGCTGGATGACACTATTAATTGCATTAGCCGTGTGCAAAAAATCCCTACAACTAAAGTAAATAAACTTGGTTTAAATGTTTACTTGATGAAACACCCTGACTATTATTGCCGCACTGTCACCCTGCCATCCAGCGTACACATAAGGTAGTCACCATGTCCTTGATCAACGAATATCGCGCCACCGAAGAAGCTATCAAAGAGCTGCAAGCCCGTTTGAAGAATCTGTCCCAAGACGACAAACTGCAAACCGAGCTGGAATTCGAAGGCAAACTGCGCACCCTGATGGGCGAATACTCCAAGTCCCTGCGTGACATCATCGCGCTGTTGGATCCAGAGTCCAAAACCAAAGCACCACGTGGCGCTGCCGTCAAAACGACTGGCACCAAGCGTGCTCGCAAAGTTAAACAATACAAAAACCCGCACAACGGCGAAGTCATCGAAACCAAAGGTGGCAACCACAAAACTCTGAAAGAGTGGAAAGCCAAGTGGGGCGGTGACGTGGTTGAAGGCTGGGCTACCCTGCTGGGCTAAGCCACAGAGCTTGTCGCAGATGGATCCGTGACAAAAAAGAACGCCAGCTAATGCTGGCGTTTTTTTATGGGCAAAACTCAACACCTGACATGTTCGATTTCAAAGATTCAAACGTTTGCGTAATGCCTGAACATAATCCTGCCACTCATTCAATACCTTCTGCTGAAGCGGCAGAGCAGTAACACTCAACTGGGCCGCTGCCTCTACAAAACTTTCCAGGGTATTTGGCGCCCCCCACTCCGGGTCTGACAAACGTTTCTGACAGAACATTCGCCAACGCTCTTGCTCTTCGATACTCAGCGTGTCGGGAAAGTTACGGGCGCGATATCGAAACAATAATTCCGGCAAACGTTCATCATCGAAAGGCCACGGTTCTTGCGCTAATTGTGCTGGGTCGACGCTTCTGACTTGCTCGCACAGACGCCGATCCCGATCACCAATAAAGCCATCGTATAACTGTTGCTCCGGATCCTGACTCTGGGCGAAATCTTCCTTGGCATAAGTCGCCAGCACTTTATCCCGCCAAACTTCCTGCGCGTCACTTAGCCGCAGTGCGCGCTGCTGATAAAGCGGCATGTCCAGCCCCAGACGTTGCTGATCTTCAGGACGAAGTACCGCCAACGGTGCAACCACCGGGCATTTGTTGATGTGGATAAGTTTGAGCGGTACCGGCAATTCACCCTCGGCCAGGTCATCACGCCGTGTATACAAACGTTGACGCAAGGCCTCGGCATCCAGATCGAGCAAGCCTTGAGGATCAAGGTGCAGGTCGCAGACGATCAGGGCGTTCTTGTTACGAGGATGCCAGGCCAAAGGCAATACGACGCCCACGTAATTGCGCGCCGCCGAAAATCGCCCGGAGACATGCACCATCGGTTGCAGCAGGCGAATCTGGTCCATGACTTTCTGTTTGCTGCGCAACTGAAACAACCAGTCATACAACTTGGGCTGTTTTTCCCGGATCAGGCGCGCCAGGGCAATCGTCGCGCGAACGTCCGACAGCGCTTCGTGGGCATGGCCATGATCAATGCCGTTGGCAGCGGTCAGGCGTTCAAGCTTGAGCGTTATCCGCCCCTCGTCATCCGTCGGCCAGACGATGCCATCCGGACGCAGGGCGTAAGCGGCACGAACGACGTCGATCAGGTCCCAGCGGCTGTTGCCGCCCTGCCACTCACGGGCGTAGGGGTCGAAGAAGTTTCGGTACAGGCTGTAGCGGGTCATCTCGTCGTCGAAACGCAAGGTGTTGTAACCCGCCCCGCAGGTGCCCGGCGCCGCGAGCTGGGCATGAACACGCGTCATGAAATCGGCTTCGCTCAAACCGTGCTCGGCCAGTTGTGTCGGAGTAATTCCGGTGATTGCACAAGCGGCCGGGTGCGGCAGGATGTCTTCACTGGGTTGGCAATAGAGGTTGACCGGTTCGTCTATTTCATTGAGATCGAAATCGGTACGCAGCCCGGCCATCTGCAACGGGCGGTCGCAGCGGGGATTGATGCCAGTGGTTTCGTAGTCGTACCAGAAGATGGAGGTCACAGGCGATTCCTGAACTGAAGATCGGCGAAGTCTAGGCGTTCATGTCCCGCCCCGGCCAGTAGTCTTGTCATTCAAGCAGAGGGGGCCGCTTGATGTGCAATACATAGTTATGTCTTTTTTCCCGGCGAGACTGCTAGCATCGGATAGACATCGAATCCCGATCCAGGCCACATCATCAGGATGCCCATGCTCGAGACCACAGCACTGCCAAGGAATGCGACGCTGTCACCGCCACTGGATACGCGGCACCAGGTCGAAACGCCCGAGGGCATCGACTTGCCACTGCGCCCGGCCGGGCTGATGGTGCGTGCCCTCGCATTCGCCATCGATCTTGGCTTGCGCGGTTTGATTATGGGCCTGCTGTTCATCGTCCTGGCGATGCTCGGCAAACTGGGGGCAGGCCTGAGTTCGATCCTGCTGTTCGTCGTCAGCTGGTGGTACATGGTGCTGTTCGAAGTGCTCAATCAGGGCCGCTCGCCAGGCAAGCAATGGATGGGATTGCGCGTTGTACAGGACGATGGCACGCCCATAGGCTGGTCCGCTTCGCTGCTGCGCAACCTGTTGCGGTTTATCGACCTGCTGCCATTCGGTTACTTCCTCGGCGCCATCAGTTGCCTGCAACACCCCAACTTCAAGCGCCTCGGCGACATTGCCGCCGGCACACTGGTGATTTACCGCGACCGGCCACTCACCCGCCCCGAGCTGCCCGAGGCCCTGCCCAGTCGACCGCCATTCGCCCTGACACTCGCCGAACAGCGCGCCATTCTCGGGTTTGCCGAACGCCAGGGGGAACTCTCTCGAGCGCGAGCCCATGAACTGGCATCCATCCTCGCCCAACCTTTGCAGATTCCCGCCCCACGAGCGGTGGAAGCGCTCAACGGCATCGCCCGCGGCTTGTTGGGGCCAGCATGAAGCAACGTCTATTCGAGAACCGGCACAAAGCCGAATGGGCGCAGTTTTCCCTTCATCTGGAACGCCTGGAACAGGACCGCAAAACCCAGGACCTCGACAGTTTCCCGAGTGACTACCGACGCCTTTGCAATCACTTGGCGATCGCCAGGGAACGTGGCTATAGCAGTTTTCTGGTGGATTCGTTACAGCAACAGGTGCTGCGCGGCCATCAACAACTGTATCGCCATCGCAGCCAGTTGGGCGCCAATGTTGTGGCATTCATCCTCGCAGACTTCCCGCGACTGGTGCGTGAACAGTGGCGCTTCGTACTGGCTGCCAGCCTGATGTTTTTCGGCAGCCTGTTCGGGTTCGCGCTGCTGGTATACGGGTTTCCAGAGCTGATCTATAACCTGATCCCCGCCCCGCAAGTCAGCGAAATGCAAAGCATGTACGACCCCGGCGCTGGTCACCTCGGGCGCACGGCGGACCGTGCCTCCAGTGAAAACTGGATGATGTTCGGCTACTACATCATGCACAACATCGGCATCGCTTTTCAGACCTTCGCCAGCGGACTGCTGCTGGGGCTGGGCAGTGTGTTTTACCTGATCTTCAACGGCTTGATGATCGGCGCAGTCGCCGGACACCTGACTTATATTGGTTACGGGCAAACCTTTTGGCCATTCGTGATCGGTCACGGCGCTTTTGAACTCACCGCCATCGCCCTGGCCGGTGCCGCAGGCCTGCAACTGGGTTGGGCACTGATCGCACCGGGGCGCCTTCCTCGTGCGCAGGCCTTGCAGCTGGCGGCGCGCAAAAGCGTCCTGCTGATTTGCGGGGTCATGCTGTTTTTGCTGATTGCCGCATTCATCGAGGCCTATTGGTCATCAATGACCAGCCCTACGGCCATGACCAAGTATCTGGTCGGTGCCGCGCTGTGGTTGCTGGTGCTGACCTACCTGCTGTTTGCCGGACGCCAACGTCATGCGCCTGAGTGACGCCACCGTGGTCATCCGCCCCCGAACCACCTGGGAAGCCATGGACCTCGGCGTCCTCCTGAGCCAGCGTCACCGGCGCTTGTTGATGACCAGTTGGGCAATCGTGACCTTGCCGGTTTTCGCGCTGCTGAGCTGGGGGCTGTGGGATTCCCCGACCCTTGCCGTCTTCATGTTCTGGTGGCTGAAACCGGCATTCGAACGCCTGCCGCTGTACATCCTGTCCAGCGCCATGTTCGGCGAAACACCCACGCTGAAACAAGCGTTGCTCCAATGGCCGCGGTTGCTCAGGCCACAATTGATCGCCAGTTTGACCTGGCGCCGTTTGAGCCTGACCCGCAGCTTTGTGATGCCGGTGTTGCAACTTGAAGGTCTGGACGGGAAGCTGCGCCAACAACGATTACAAGTGCTGTTGCAGAGCGACGCCGGTGCCGCGCGATGGCTGACGATCATCGGTGCCCATCTGGAAGGCGCCTTATGGATCGGCTTGATGGTGCTGTTTTATCTGCTCCTGCCACAACAGGTCGCGATTGACTGGAGCTGGCAGTCGCTGATCGGCGCGATGACCCGGGACTGGCGTTGGCTGGAACACCTGACCAACGTTTTCTACGTGGGGGTGCTGATCGTCTGGGAACCGGTTTATGTCGCCTGCGGCTTCAGCCTGTACCTGAACCGACGCACCGTGCTCGAAGCCTGGGATATCGAACTGGTGTTCCGTCGCCTGCGCCAACGTGTCGTCAGTGCAAGTGGCGTGTTGTTACTGGCGGTGTTCCTGCTGCTGCCGACAGCGCAGACGGTGTGGGCCGCCGAACCGGACGCTTCCCCCAACAGCCCGCGCTTGCTGGATCAGCCCCTCACCAGCCAGGCGTCCAGGGACAGTATCAAGGCCCTGCTCGATCAACCGCCCTTCAAGAACAAGGAAGCGGTGACACGCTACCGATTTGGCGAGGGCAAACCGGACGTCAAAACCCCGGACGACGACAAAACACCGGCATGGCTGAAGGCCCTGTTCAGACTGTTTGACGGCCAGCGTTTCGGTTCGGTGGCGGCGGTCATTGAAGTCGTCCTGTGGGGAGTGGTCATCAGCGGCCTCGTTGTGTTGATCTGGCACTATCGCGACTGGCTGCAAGCGTTCGTCAGCCGCCGTCCGACGCGGAAACAAAAGCTCCCCCGACCTTTGCCGCAGCAGGCGTTCGGTCTGGACCTCAAACCCGAATCCTTGCCCGACGATGTTGCCGCCAGTGCCGAACACCTCTGGCAATCCAATCCACGCGAGGCCCTCGGGTTGCTTTACCGCGCCTTGCTCAGTCGCTTGCTGCATGATTTCAACATGACGCTGAAAGCCGCCGACACCGAAGGTCAGGTGCTCAAACGCGTTGAACAGCTGCAACAACCGGCCCTGCTGACCTTCAGCCAAACCCTGACCGGGCACTGGCAAAACATGGCCTACGGTCATCGCCTGCCACCGGCCCAAGCGCAACAGGAACTGTGTGAAGCCTGGCGCGGCTTGTTCGGACCGAGAGCCGCCCATTGAACCGGCGCGGGTGGCTGGCGATCGGTGCGATCAGCCTCGCTCTGGTCGGAGCGTTGGCTGCTTATCTGTACTTCAAGGCCATGCCCTATCAGATAGAAATCGATCACGGCCCGTCCCCCGAAGCTCAAGCCAATCCTTACCTGGCAGCAGAACACTTCCTGCGCAAGCAGGGCCTGACCGTCAATCACGCCAATGGCCTCGACTTCCTGCCGACCCTGGAGCCGCATCAGCACAGCCTGCTGGTGCTCGGGGAGCGCGACAACATGACACCACGTCAGATTGATCAACTGATGAACTGGGCCCAGGCCGGTGGCCGACTGTTGTTCGTCGCCCAATCGCTATGGGATGAGAAGCTGCAACAGAGCGATGACCTGCTGCTCGACCGGGTTCAAGTGCACCAGTCGCTGAGCAAAGACCTCAAAGACCCGCCGCCCGATCTCGACAAAGAGCCTTACCCCTTTCTGACCAAACTTTACCTGGAAGACGAAGACGCACCGGCCTACGCCGGTTTCGACACCGCGTTCCATCTTGAAGACCCGAACAACCTCGCCCAGTCCTGGGCCAACAGTGGCAAAGCCACGCACATGATGCAGCTCGATCACGGGCTCGGTTCAGTCATCGTGGTCACCGACGCCGACCTGTGGAAAACTCCGGCCATCGACCGATACGACAACGCCTGGCTGCTTTGGTACCTGACCGCAGACACACACGTGACGCTGGTGTTCAACACCGATCACGACAGCCTGCCCCTCTTGCTGATGCGCTACTTCCCGCAGGCGCTGGTGGCATTGCTCGCGCTGGTCGGTCTGGGTTTCTGGCACTTCGGTGTGCGTCAGGGGCCACTGCTGGAACCGGCACCGAAGGCACGTCGGCAACTTCAGGAACACCTGCGCGCCAGTGCCGATTTCATCCTGCGCCGCAACGGACAGGCCAGCCTGATGCAGGCTTTGCAAAAAGACATCCTGCGCCGCGTGCGCCGTCGCCACCCAGGTTTTGAACAACTCGGCGTTGCCGAGCAATGGCGGGTGCTTGCACGCCTGACCGGCCAACCCACACACGCTATCAGCCAGGCCATGACCCCGAGCCCGAAACAACGACTTTCCAGCGTTGAATTCAGCCGCCAGGTCGCCCACCTGCAAACCTTGAGGAACGCCTTATGAGTGAAGCGATCGAGCCCAATCTACCGAGCCATGCCGCTCAACAACGCCAGCGCGCCAGCCAGTTGGCCCAGGCGTTGCGCCAGGAATTGCAAAAAGCCCTGATCGGTCAGGACACGGTGATCGACGACGTCCTCACCGCGCTGATTGCTGGCGGCCACGTGTTGCTTGAAGGTGTGCCCGGGCTGGGCAAGACCTTGTTGGTACGCGCCCTCGCCCGCTGCTTCGGCGGTGAATTCGCGCGCATCCAGTTCACCCCGGACCTGATGCCCAGCGACGTCACCGGTCATGCGGTGTACGACTTGCAGACCGAGCAGTTCAAGCTGCGCAAAGGCCCGATTTTCACCAACCTGCTGCTGGCCGACGAAATCAACCGCGCCCCGGCGAAAACCCAGGCCGCGCTGCTCGAAGCCATGCAGGAACGCCAGGTCACCCTCGAAGGTCGCGCCCTGCCCATCGCGCAACCGTTCATGGTGCTCGCCACGCAAAACCCGATCGAACAGGAAGGCACTTATCCACTCCCGGAAGCCGAACTGGACCGCTTCATGCTCAAGGTGCGCATGGACTACCCCGACGCCGAACAAGAGCTGAACATGGTGCGGCAGGTCAGCCGTTCGACCCGGGCCGACATGCTCGATGTGCAACCGTTGCGCACGCTGCTGCAAGCCAAGGATGTGCTGGCCCTGCAACGCATCGCCAGCGATTTGCCGCTGGACGATCAGGTATTGGATTACGCCGTGCGCCTGGCCCGTTCCACCCGCAGTTGGCCAGGCTTGATCCTCGGCGCCGGACCGCGCGCCTCCATCGCTTTGGTGCGTTGCGCCCGGGCGCGGGCGTTGCTGCGCGGTGGCGATTTCGTGATTCCGGATGACATCAAGGGCTGCGCCCTCGCCGTGTTACGCCATCGCGTTCGCGTTGCACCGGAGCTGGATATCGAAGGGCTGGACGTCGACCAGGTGCTCCAGCAATTGCTTGATCAAGTGCCGGCGCCGCGCCAGTGAAACCCTCACGGCTGATGCTGAGCTGGCTGGTGATCCTGCTCGCCTGTGGCATTGTGCTGGGCACCTTGCGGGCACTGGAATTCGCGGTGTCGCCGAACCTCAGTGCGATCAACTGGGGGTTGTTGCTGGCGTTGCTGGCCCTGGCCATTCTCGACGCGGTGCGTTTGAAGCGCCTGCCCTCACCCCGACTGAAACGCCAACTGCCCGGCAGCCTCGCGCTGGGTCGCTGGAGCGATGTCCACCTGACGCTCGAGCATGATTATTCACGACCACTGAACGTACAGATTTTTGATCATGTGCCCCAGGGCCTGAACTTCGAAAACCTGCCCTTGAAAGTCGAACTGCAACCCGGCCAGCACAGCAACATGGCTTATCGGCTACGACCGCTCAAGCGCGGTCACTTTGGTTTTGAGCGGTGCGAAATCAACCTGCCAAGCCCCTTGGGGTTGTGGACCGACAAACGCTTGCTCGACGCGCCGGACCACACCCGCGTCTACCCCGACTTTGCCCGCCTTTATGGCGGTCAACTGCTGGCTGTGGATAACTGGCTCAGCCAGCTCGGCGTGCGCCAAAAACAACGTCGCGGCCTGGGCCTGGAGTTCCATCAACTCAGGGAATTCCGTGAAGGCGACAGCCTGCGCCAGATCGACTGGAAAGCCACCGCCCGCCAACGCACGCCGATTGCCCGGGAGTATCAGGACGAGCGTGATCAGCAGATTGTCTTCATGCTCGACTGCGGCCGGCACATGCGCAGTCAGGACGGAGAACTGGCGCATTTTGACCATGCACTCAATGCCTGTTTACTACTGAGTTACGTGGCGCTGCGCCAAGGCGATGCGGTGGGCTTGAGCACCTTTGCCAGCGAGCGACCGCATTACCTCGCACCGGTCAAAGGCGTTGCGCAGCTCAACGTCCTGCTCAACAGCGTCTACGACCTCGACAGCACCCAGCGCCCCGCGGATTACCAGGCTGCCGCCAATCAATTGCTGACCCGACAAAAACGCCGGGCACTGGTGATGCTGGTCACCAATCTGCGAGACGAAGACGACGAGCAACTGCTGGTCGCCGTCAAACGCCTGAGCCAACAGCATCAGGTAGTGGTGGCCAGCCTGCGGGAAGATTTGCTCGACAGTCTGAGACATCGGCCGGTGCAGACCTTGTCCGAGGCACTGGATTACTGCGGCACGGTGGATTACCTGAATGCGCGTGCAGAACTCCATGAGCGGTTGCGTGCCCATGGCGTATGGGTACTGGAAGCGCGACCTGCTGAGCTGGGTGCGGATTTGGTGACTCAGTACCTGGCCTGGAAGAAGGCCGGAAGCTGACGATGCCCCCGGCGCAGGCTCGGTTGATATCAGGCCGAAGCTGGCAACGACTGAAAACTGAAATACTGCTTCAACGCCTCGACCAGTTGCCCATATTCCGGCGGCGCCCGTTGCAGGCAAAATCCGGCGTCATAGTGGTGAGGTGTTGCGTCTTCATGGCACCACAGGCAACACGCCCGCAGGTCGATAACTTGCGGGCTGCCCTCACTGACGGGGATCTTGAGGCGCAAAATGAATTCGGCGCCGATCATCATCGGCAGCTGACTGATCAACATCAACCCGTCTTCGGACACATTGCCCAGATAGCCAATGGGCTTGTCCGTGTGGCTGTTGAAGACTCTCAAAAAGTACGGCAGTTGGTGCCGCTCGATTCGGCGGTCGGTAAACATGTGGACATTCACTATGCCAGGCTCTTAAGCAGAGCCGCACTACTGCTTCGGAACGGGACTGCCTTAAATAAGTGCCCGCTCTCCCCGCTCCCGGTGCGCCAGTTCTCGGAGTGCTGTGTCTTGCCAATGCCGGTTGCAGGTGTTGCCCCGGATTGGAGACCAGGCTCCAAACCGGTTTATTCGACTATAGCTCACCACCGCCGGTGAGCCAGTCATTGAATGACAGCCGCCATCAGAACTGCGTCGGGCGTACCGCCGCTGCCGCACTGCGCAACGGGTAGTGCCCCAGGCTTTGCAGGGTTTCCAGACGGGCGCGGGCGCGGTAGGCGTATTCGCTCTGGGGATACGAGGCGATGATGAACTGATACGTCTGCGCCGCATCGACGAACATCTTCTGCCGTTCCAGGCACAGGCCGCGCATCATCGATGCTTCGGGCCACACATAAGGTCGCGCCCGGCTTTCGCGCTCGACCTTGGACAGTTCAAGCATGACTTGCTCGCAATTGCCCCGGTCATAGGCTTTGTAGGCATTGTTCAAGTGATGGTTCATCGACCAACGGGTGCAGCCCGTGACGCTGAGGACGCTGATGGCAAGGGCGGCAATGAGCACGAATCGCATGGGGGATCTCCTGTCTTGAACGCTGTATCGACCCGCGGACGAAAATCTTCAACCCTCAGACACCACAGACCACTGTAGGAGCAAGCTTGCTCGCGATGGAGGTTAACGATAATGCGTATTTACTGAAGAAACGCATCGCACTTGAGTTCATCGCGAGCAGGCTCGCGCCTACAGAGATCGGGGCAACATCTGGTTTTTCATTAAAACCAAACTCTTCCTGAAAAGTAGTGCACACGAACAATGACTACACATTCGGAGCATAGTAGCCTCACTCAGCGCTTGAACTCAGGAGTCTTTGCATGTCCGTCCGTCGTACCAAAATCGTCGCTACCCTTGGCCCGGCCAGTAACTCGCCGGAAGTTCTCGAACAGCTGATTCTGGCTGGCCTGGACGTCGCCCGCCTGAACTTTTCCCACGGCACCCCGGACGAGCACAAGGCTCGCGCCAAGCTGGTGCGTGACCTCGCGGCCAAGCACGGTCGCTTCGTCGCCCTGCTGGGTGACCTGCAAGGCCCGAAAATCCGTATCGCCAAATTTGCCAACAAGAAGATCGAGCTGAAGATCGGTGATCAATTCACCTTCTCCACCAGCCATCCTCTGACCGAAGGCAACCAGCAAGTGGTCGGTATCGACTACCCGGACCTGGTAAAGGACTGCGGCGTCGGCGACGAGCTGCTGCTCGACGACGGTCGCGTGGTCATGCGCGTCGACACCGCTACCGCCACCGAACTGCATTGCACCGTGACCATCGGCGGCCCGCTGTCGGACCATAAAGGCATCAACCGTCGCGGTGGCGGCCTGACCGCACCAGCCCTGACTGAAAAAGACAAGGCCGACATCAAGCTCGCGGCGGAAATGGAAGTCGACTACCTCGCGGTCTCTTTCCCGCGTGACGCTGCCGACATGGAATACGCCCGCCAACTGCGCGACGAGGCCGGCGGCACCGCTTGGCTGGTGGCGAAGATCGAACGTGCCGAAGCCGTGGCCGATGACGAAACCCTCGACGGTCTGATCAAGGCGTCCGACGCGGTGATGGTTGCCCGTGGTGACCTGGGCGTGGAAATCGGTGACGCCGAGCTGGTGGGCATTCAGAAGAAAATCATTCTGCACGCACGCCGCCACAACAAGGCTGTGATCGTTGCGACCCAGATGATGGAGTCGATGATCCAGAACCCGATGCCGACCCGCGCCGAAGTGTCCGACGTGGCCAACGCCGTGCTCGACTACACCGACGCCGTGATGCTCTCGGCCGAAAGTGCTGCCGGTCTGTACCCGCTGGAAGCCGTTCAGGCCATGGCGCGTATCTGCGTCGGTGCCGAAAAGCACCCGACCAGCAAGACCTCCAGCCACCGCATCGGCAAAGAGTTCGAGCGTTGCGATGAAAGCATTGCGCTGGCGACCATGTACACCGCCAACCACTTCCCGGGCGTGAAAGCGATCATCGCACTGACTGAAAGCGGTTACACCCCGCTGATCATGTCGCGTATCCGTTCCTCGGTGCCGATCTACGCGTTCACCCCGCACCGCGAAGCCCAGGCCCGCGCGGCGATGTTCCGTGGCGTGTACACCATCCCGTTCGACCCGGCTTCGCTGGCACCGAACGAAGTCAGCCAGAAGGCGATCGACGAGCTGGTCAAGCGCGGCGTCGTGGAGAAAGGCGACTGGGTCATCCTGACCAAGGGCGACAGCTACCACGCCACCGGCGGCACCAACGGCATGAAGATCCTGCACGTTGGCGACCCGATGGTCTGATTGACCGGTCGCTGAAAAACAAAAGCCCCGCCATGTGAATGGCGGGGCTTTTTGCATTCTGATCCTGAAGGTGAGTCTTCTGATCTGGCCTCATCGCTGGCAAGCCAGCTCCTACAGGGATCGTATGAACACCGCAAATCAACTGTAGGAGCTGGCTTGCCAGCGATGAAGGCTACCAACTCAATGCCGCTTGATAAACCCGGTCAGCGCCGCCAATGCTTCCGGCGATCGCAGCCGCTGGGTAAACAACGCGCCCTCCTCCTCGATCACTCTGCGCAGCAGTTCCCGATCCGGCGCTTTCATCAATTGCTTGCTGATGCGTACCGCTTCCGGTGGCAGCGATTCGAATCGCAAGGCCATCTCCCGCGCCCTGGCCAAGGCTTCTTCGCCACTGCCCAGCGCTTCGGACGCAATGCCCCACGCCGCAGCTTGTTCACCATTAAAGCCTTCTCCCAGCAACAACAGTTCCGCCGCTTTGGCCTGCCCAAGCAGCCGCGGCAGGATCAGGCTGGAACCGAACTCCGGGCATAAACCGAGATTGACGAACGGCATGCGCAAGCGTGCATCGCGGCTGACGTAAACCAGATCGCAGTGCAGCAACATCGTCGTACCAATGCCCACTGCCGCACCGGCCACGGCGGCGATCACCGGTTTGCGGCATTCGAGCAGGTTGAGCATGAAGTGGAACACCGGGCTGTCGAGGTTGCTCGGCGGTTGCTGAATAAAGTCAGCGATGTCGTTGCCGGCAGTGAAGCACTCGGCGGAACCGGTGATCAGCACCGCGTTGATGGCAGGATCGCTGTCGGCCTGTTTCAGCGCTTCGGCCAATTGGCTGTACATGGCGCGGGTCAGGGCGTTTTTCTTGTCGGGGCGATTCAGGCGCAGGGTCAGCAGGCCGCGTTCGCGTTCAACTTGGATGGCATCGGTCATGGCAGGTCTCGCGTCTGAGAAGTCAGCGCTCAACCACGGGGCAGGAAGACATCGGCCAGCAGTTGATTGCGCGGCAATCCCGCCAGGTAAAGGCGCCGGGCAAAGGCGTCGACGCTGTCGGGGCCTCCGCAGAGTAAGGCCAGGGTTTGCCGTGAAACAAGCCGCAGTTGCGCCAAAGCCGCTGGCAACTCGGCCGGCGTCCACAGCTCGACACTCAGGTTCGGGCGGCTGGCCGCCATGGCTTGCAGGGGTTTGGCCAGGTAATGCTCAGCAGCATCATGGGCCAGGTGAATAACGCGGATTGGCCCTTCGTGATTGTGGCGCAGGGCTTCGCGCAAAACACCGAACAACGGCCCCAACCCCGTGCCTGCCGCCATCAGCCACAGCGGCCGAGTGTGCCAGTCAGGGTCATAATGCAAGGCGCCACCGCGCAGCTCGCCGAGGCGGATCGGATCGCCGATTTTGAATTGGCGGGCCGCATCACTGAATTGCCCCGGAAGACGGCAATCGAGATGAAACTCCAGAAAACGTTCGTCTTGCGGCAAGCTCGCCAGCGAGTACGGGCGCGCAACATGACCGGCCCACAACACCAGATGCTGTCCAGCGCTGTAGCGCAACGGCCGTTGCGGGATCACACGCAAGCGCAGCACCGTGGCGCTCAACCAGTCGACGGCTGAAATCTCGGCCGGGCGACCATCAACCACCGGATCAAAGGCATGCACCTGCAAGTCTTCGCTCACCTGGCACTGGCACGCCAGGCGCCAGCCTTGCTCACGCTGCTGCGCACTCAAGGCATCAGGGCGACTGTCGCTCGGCAACCCTTGCACGCACTGCACCAGGCACGCATGGCAACTGCCGGCGCGACAGCTATAAGGTACCGCCACACCGTTCTGATTCAGCGCATCGAGCAGATTGCTGCCCGCCGCCACCGACCATTGGCGATCACCGACCCGTAGCTCAGGCATCGGCATTCTCCCACGCCGCCGCGCAACGATTGCGACCGTCACGCTTGGCGCGATAGAGCGCCTGATCGGCCCGTTGCAAGGCATCGTCGAGGTCATCGCCGAGTTCCAGCAGGGTCATGCCGGCCGACAGGCTGAGATTGCGCACATTCAGGCCCACCATCTCGACATCGGTGAAGGCGATACGCAGCCGTTCGCAACAAGCCGTCAACCGCTCGGCATCACAATCGGGCAGCAGCACCACGAACTCTTCACCGCCGTAGCGGGCCAGCACGTCGCCGTCGCGCAGGCAGGCCGTGGCCACGCTGGCAAAAGCCTGCAACACCTGATCGCCGGCCGCATGGCCGTGTACATCATTGATGCGTTTGAAGTGATCGAGATCGATCAGCGCCAGGCCATGCACGACACCGGCGTCCATGGCGTTCAACTCGCGGGACGCCAGGCGCAGGAAATGTCGACGATTGAACAGACCGGTCAGTTCGTCGGTGGCCACCAGATCCTCGAGCTGACGCATCATGCCGCGCAGGGTGTCCTGGTGCGCCTGCAAGGCAAATCGCCGTTGGCGCATCAGTTGTCGCGAGGCCTGAACATAGCGGGCGTACAGCACCAGCCACAACAGCACGATCAACAACACGCACACCTGCAACACCGCCATGGCCGGATCCTGCAACTGGAAGTGATACCCCTCCCAGAGCGTAATCGCGCAAAAGCTGAAGAACACCAGCAACGCACAACGCACAAACGCGCGCCGCGACAGATGGAACAGACCGAAGAGCAGGATCAGGACATAAAACACCAGGAACGCGCCCCGGGCTTCATCCAGATGGGCGATCAGCCAGGTTTGCCAGCCCAGCCCCAGCAACACTTGTGCTTCGGTGAGGCTCGGATCGCTGAAACGCTGGTTCCATCCGCAATAAAACATCGCGAACAGCGTGGCCTGGCTGATGACCACCAGCGAGCTGCCGACGGCCACAGCGAGCAGTGACTCCTCATAATGACCGGTGAAATACGCCAGCCACAGCAACAGCAATGCCAAGGCATAAGTGCCGGCCGCGAGGGCAAAACGTTTGAGTAACAGTCGCTGGATGGCGTTATGGGTCAATCGTTGACTCACCAAATAAATGGAGGCTGACGGAGCGTCCTACTCTACAGACCAGGTGTCACTTTAGTGTCGTAGCCGTTAAATGACCATTCATTTCAGGGGCGAAAAAATGGCGTCAAAAGCATGACTGACATCCCACCGTTGGAGCTGCCGAAGGCTGCGATCCTTTGACTTTACTTAGGCGCGCAAGATCGCAGCCTGCGCCAACGCCTGCGAGTCTGTGCGATATGCGACCAACGATTGACTGGCGGCGCGTGTGCCGGCCTTTGATGCGCGGTATACTGCCGCGCCTTTTTAGCGTCGCGCCAGCAGCCCCGGCGTGCCTTGAAAGGTGCTTGCAACCGACCGATGCACCCAAGCTGCAAGCACCTTATTGAATGTTCCCGTCTTTTAGAGGAGCGCGACTCATGACCGTGATCAAGCAAGACGACCTGATTCAGAGCGTTGCCGACGCCCTGCAGTTCATTTCCTATTACCACCCCGTGGATTTCATCCAGGCGATGCACGAGGCCTACCTGCGCGAAGAATCGCCAGCGGCCCGCGACTCGATGGCACAGATCCTGATCAACTCGCGCATGTGCGCCACCGGCCACCGTCCTATCTGCCAGGACACCGGCATCGTGACCGTGTTTGTCCGCGTGGGCATGGACGTGCGTTGGGATGGCGCCACCATGAGCCTGGACGACATGATCAACGAGGGCGTACGTCGCGCCTACAACCTGCCGGAAAACGTCCTGCGCGCTTCGATCCTCGCCGACCCGGCGGGCGCTCGCAAGAACACCAAGGACAACACTCCGGCCGTTATCCACTACTCCATCGTTCCGGGTAACACCGTGGAAGTGGACGTGGCAGCCAAGGGCGGCGGTTCCGAGAACAAGTCGAAAATGGCCATGCTCAACCCGTCCGACTCGATCGTCGACTGGGTTCTGAAGACCGTTCCGGAAATGGGCGCCGGCTGGTGCCCACCGGGCATGCTCGGCATCGGCATCGGCGGCACCGCCGAGAAAGCCGCTGTCATGGCTAAAGAAGTGTTGATGGAATCCATCGACATTCACGAGCTGAAGGCCCGCGGCCCACAGAACCGCATTGAAGAAATGCGTCTGGAGCTGTTCGAGAAGGTCAACCAGTTGGGCATCGGCGCCCAGGGCCTCGGTGGCCTGACCACCGTGCTCGACGTGAAGATCATGGACTACCCGACTCACGCGGCTTCGCTGCCGGTGTGCATGATCCCGAACTGCGCCGCCACCCGTCACACGCACTTCGTGCTCGACGGCTCCGGCCCGGTTGCCCAGGAAGCGCCACCGTTGGACGCCTACCCGGAAATCGTCTGGGAAGCAGGCCCGTCGGCCCGCCGTGTCAACCTCGACACCCTGACCCCGGAAGACGTGCAGAGCTGGAAGCCGGGCGAAACCGTCCTGCTCAACGGCAAGATGCTCACCGGTCGCGACGCCGCGCACAAGCGCATGGTCGAGATGCTGAACAAGGGCGAAACCCTGCCGGTCGACCTCAAGGGTCGCTTCATCTACTACGTCGGCCCGGTTGATCCGGTGCGCGAAGAAGTGGTTGGCCCGGCTGGCCCGACCACCGCAACGCGGATGGACAAGTTCACCCGTCAGATCCTCGAGCAGACTGGCTTGCTGGGCATGATCGGCAAATCCGAGCGCGGCCCTACCGCGATCGAAGCGATCAAGGACCACAAAGCCGTCTACCTGATGGCTGTCGGCGGTGCGGCTTACCTGGTGGCGCAAGCGATCAAGAAATCCCGCGTTGTCGCTTTCGCCGAACTGGGCATGGAAGCGATCTACGAGTTCGACGTCAAGGACATGCCTGTGACCGTTGCGGTCGACAGCAATGGCGAGTCGGTCCACATCACCGGTCCTGCCATCTGGCAGAAAAAGATCAGTGAAAGCCTGGCGGTAGAAGTGCAGTAAACGGCACTCAGGTCCGTTGAAAAAACCGGTTTGTCGGCAACGACAGACCGGTTTTTTTTCGCCTCGACAATGGCTCCCTCAGGAGAGAAGAACGCGATTCGCATGCTATGGTGCTCGCCCTTATTTTCGCCTGTTGCCGACCGCATGCTTCTGACTTCCCGCCCCTTGCGCCTGGCGCTCTACACCCTGCTGATCATCGCCGGCGCTGCCCTTGCCGCGACCCTGGCCATGCGTCAGACCGTGCGCCAGTCAATGGTCGAAGACGCATCCCGCGCCAATCAGCAATTGGCGCTGTATGCCAACTCCCTGCACACCCTGATCGAACGTTATCGCGCCCTGCCCGCCGTGTTGGCCCTGGACCCGGAACTGCGTTCGGCCCTCAAGGGAGCGGTGAGTGCCGAGCAGCAAGATGCGCTGAACCGCAAATTGGAGAAGATCAACGGCGCCGCCGAGTCCTCGACCCTGGAGCTGCTCGACCGCACCGGTCTGGCCGTGGCGGCGAGCAACTGGCGACTGCCCAGCAGTTACGTCGGCCACAATTACGGCTTCCGTCCTTATTTCAATCAGACCCGCACCCAGGGCACCGGGCGCTTTTACGCCGTGGGCGTGACCAGCGGGATTCCCGGCTATTTCCTGTCCAGCGCCGTCACGGATGACGAAGAGCGGTTCCTCGGCGCCATGGTGGTGAAACTCGAGTTTCCGGAGCTGGAGCGGGAGTGGAGCCAGGGCAACGACACGCTGTTGGTCAGCGACGCACGCGGGATCATCTTCATCGCCAATCAGCCAGGCTGGCGCTATCGCTTCCTGAAACCGTTGAGCGACAACGATCACGCCGAACTCAAGACCACCCGCCAATACGACAAACAAACCCTGACCCCGTTGGCGTTTGAGTCGCTGCGACGCTTCGACGACAACAGTGATCTGGCGCGGGTCGATGGCCCCGACGGCAAGGCGGACTACCTGTGGGAATCCCTGCCGCTAAGTACCGACGGCTGGACGCTGCACCTGCTGCGTCGCCCGCAGGTCGCCTTCGAAGACCGTCGCAACGCCGCCCTCGCCGCCGCCGGTCTGTGGCTGACGGTGGTGTTCCTGTTGCTGTTTCTCAACCAGCGCTGGCGCCTGGCCAAACTGCGCCAGCGCAGTCGCGAAGAACTCGAACAGCTGGTGGAAGAACGCACCCGCGACCTGCGCACAGCTCAGGAAGGCCTGGTGCAATCGGCCAAACTCGCGGCCCTCGGGCAGATGTCGGCGGCGCTGGCCCACGAAATCAATCAACCGCTGACCGCCCAGCGCATGCAGCTGGCGACCTTGCGCCTGCTGCTCGACCATGGCCGGGTTGATGACGCCTACAAGGCGCTCAAGCCTGTGGATGAAATGCTCACGCGCATGGCGGCCCTCACCGGCCACCTGAAAACTTTCGCCCGCAAAAGCCCCAGCGGATTGCGTGAACGCCTGGACCTGGCCAGCGTGGTGGATCAGTCTCTGCAATTGCTCGATACACGGTTGCGCGACGAACAGGTCAGTACCGTGTTGCACCTGACCCGCCCGGCGTGGGTGCGCGGCGATGCGATTCGTCTGGAACAAGTGCTGATCAACCTGCTGCGTAATGCGCTGGATGCGATGCAGGACAAACCCTGCAAACGCCTGGAAATCCGCCTCGAAGCTGACGAACAACTGTGGCGTCTGAGCGTCATCGACAACGGCGGCGGCATTACCGAAGAGAACCTGCCAAAGGTGTTCGATCCGTTCTTCACCACCAAACCGGTGGGCGATGGCCTGGGTATCGGGCTGGCGGTGTCCTTCGCTATCGTTCACGAATCGGGCGGCCGCCTGAGCGCGGACAACCACGATAACGGCGCGGTATTTACCATGACGCTGCCCATCGATCAGGAGGTTCAAGAACCATGCTGAACTCAGTGATGGTCGTCGACGACGAAAGCAGCATCCGCAGCGCCGTCGAACAGTGGTTGAGCCTGTCGGGTTTCGAGGTGCAACTGTTCAGCCGTGCCGATGAATGCCTGGCGCAGCTGCCGAAGCATTTTGCCGGGGTGATTCTCAGCGACGTGCGCATGCCCGGCATGACCGGCCTGGAACTGCTGGCCGAAGTGCAACGTCGTGACGCCGACTTGCCGGTGATCCTGCTGACCGGCCACGGCGATGTGCCGATGGCCGTCGAGGCCATGCGCGATGGCGCCTACGACTTTCTCGAAAAACCCTTCAGCCCCGAGACCCTGCTCGCCAGCCTGCGGCGCGCCCTCGACAAGCGCCGTCTGATTCTGGAAAACCGCGCACTGCACGAACAAGCCGACAACCGAGCCAAGCTCGACGCCACGCTGCTGGGCGTCTCCCGGGGCTTGCAGACTTTGCGGCGCCAGGTGCTCGACCTGGCGACGTTGCCGGTCAATGTGCTGATCCGCGGCGAGACCGGCAGCGGCAAGGAACTGGTCGCCCGTTGCCTGCACGACTTCGGGCCGCGGGCCGATAAACCCTTTGTTGCGCTCAACTGTGCGGCGATTCCGGAACAACTGTTCGAAGCCGAACTGTTCGGCCACGAAAGCGGCGCGTTCACCGGCGCGCAGGGCAAGCGCATCGGCAAACTCGAATACGCGGACGGCGGCACGCTGTTCCTCGATGAAATCGAAAGCATGCCGTTGGCCCAACAGGTGAAATTACTGCGGGTATTGCAGGAGCAGAAACTGGAGCGACTGGGTTCCAATCAAAGCATCCGCGTGGATTTGCGCATCATTGCCGCGACCAAACCGGACCTGCTCGACGAAGCGCGGGCCGGGCGTTTTCGCGAAGACCTGGCCTATCGACTGAACGTTGCCGAACTGCGTTTGCCGCCATTGCGCGAGCGCCGCGAAGACATTCCGTTGTTGTTCGAGTCGTTTGCCCAAAGCGCTGCCGAGCGCCTGGGTCGAACCTTTGCACCGTTGAGCGGGCCGCAGCTGAGCCATTTGTTGAGTCACGACTGGCCCGGCAACGTGCGCGAACTGGCGAACGTGGCCGAGCGTCAGGTATTGGGGCTGGGCGAGCCGGAACCGGCCGGCATTGAATCGGGTCAATCATTGGCAGCGCAGCAGGAAGCGTTCGAAGCGCAATGCCTGCGCGCGGCGCTGACCCGACACAAGGGCGACATCAAAGCGGTGCTTGAAGAACTGCAACTGCCGCGTCGGACCTTCAATGAAAAGATGCAGCGGCATGGGTTGAGCCGAGAGATGTTTTTGTAGCGTTTGGACGGGCCTCATCGCTGGCAAGCCAGCTCCTACAATGTGCGCACAGATCCACTGTAGGAGCTGGCTTGCCAGCGAAGAGGCCAGAGCAGGCACTGCAAATTCACGAACCCAATCAGCAGTTTTCCGCTCACCCCCAGCCAAACATAAGCGGATTTCCGCTCACCGAAACGACCTACCCCCTCTAAACCGGCCCTCTCCCCGTTGGCACAGCTCCTGCTATAGCCCTGACAGGCTGCGTTTAATCGCGCTCCACAAAAACAATTAAATGAAGGATCCTTCAATGGATAACTCCAACGCCCTGCCCCTTGGGTCGGCTGCCACGCCGGCTAAAGAAAGAACCACCGCCAGTCGCATCAAATCGATTTTCAGCGGTTCTGTCGGCAACATGGTCGAGTGGTACGACTGGTACGTCTATGCCGCCTTCTCTTTGTACTTCGCCAAGACCTTTTTCCCTAAAGGCGACACCACCGCACAACTGCTGAACACCGCCGCCATCTTCGCCGTGGGCTTCCTGATGCGCCCGATCGGTGGCTGGTTGATGGGCCTGTATGCCGACAAAGTCGGACGCAAGAAAGCGTTGATGGCCTCGGTGTACCTGATGTGCTTCGGCTCGCTGCTGATCGCCCTGAGCCCGAGCTACGAAGTCATCGGCATCGGCGCACCGATCCTGCTGGTGTTCGCGCGCTTGCTGCAAGGCCTGTCGGTCGGTGGCGAATACGGCACCTCGGCCACTTACCTCAGTGAGATGGCAACCAAGGAACGTCGCGGGTTCTACTCCAGCTTCCAGTACGTGACCCTGATTTCCGGTCAGCTCATCGCTTTGGCGGTACTGATTGTCCTGCAGAACTTCCTGACCACCGAGGAGCTGTACGCCTGGGGCTGGCGCATCCCGTTCGCCATTGGCGCGCTGTGTGCCGTGGTCGCGCTGTACCTGCGTCGTGGCATGGAAGAAACCGAGTCTTTCACCAAGAAAGAAAAGGCCAAGGAAAGCGCGATGCGCACCTTGATGCGCCACCCGAAGGAACTGATGACCGTGGTCGGCCTGACCATGGGCGGTACGCTGGCGTTCTACACCTACACCACGTACATGCAGAAATACCTGGTGAACACCGTCGGCATGAGCATCTCCGACTCCACCACCATTTCCGCCGCCACGCTGTTCCTGTTTATGTGCCTGCAACCGATCATCGGCGGGCTGTCGGACAAAATCGGTCGCCGGCCGATCCTGATTGCCTTCGGCATTCTGGGTACGCTGTTCACCGTGCCGATCCTCACCACCCTGCACACCATCACGACCTGGTGGGGCGCGTTCTTCCTGATCATGGCGGCGCTGATCATCGTCAGTGGCTACACCTCGATCAACGCCGTGGTGAAAGCCGAACTGTTCCCGACTGAAATCCGCGCCCTGGGCGTCGGCCTGCCGTACGCGCTGACCGTCTCGATCTTCGGCGGCACCGCTGAATACATCGCGCTGTGGTTCAAGAGCATCGGCATGGAATCCGGTTACTACTGGTATGTCACCGCGTGCATCGCCGTGTCGTTGCTGGTGTACATCACCATGAAAGACACCCGCAAGCATTCGCGGATCGTTACGGACTAAATCAAGCGGCAAAGAAAAGGGGCAGACCTCACCGGGATCTGCCCCTTTTTCATTGAATCAACATCCCCCCTGTAGGAGCCGGCTTGCCGGCGATGGTGTATCAGATCAGTGGTTGTCGACTGACACTCCATCGCGAGCAAGCTCGCTCCTACAGAGGTAGAGTCGACTGGAAATCAGCTGTTCATCCTTGCACTATGAACGCCTCCCGAACAATGCCCCGGAATCCCTTCATGCCCGACGACATCCACTATTACGAACCCGCCAACGGCCACGGCCTGCCCCACGATCCGTTCAACGCCATCGTCGGCCCGCGGCCTATCGGCTGGATTTCTTCACAGGATGCCGAAGGTCGCTTGAACCTGGCGCCTTACAGTTTCTTCAACGCCTTCAACTACATTCCGCCGATCATCGGGTTCTCCAGCGTCGGGCGTAAAGACAGCCTGAACAACATCGAGCAGACCGGCGAGTTTGCCTGGAACCTGGCGACCCGGCCGTTGGCCGAGCAGATGAACCAAAGCTGCGCGATGGTCGGGCCGGAAGTGGATGAGTTCGAACTGTCCGGGCTGACCAAAGTGGCGTCGAACATCATCCAGGTGCCGCGCGTCGCCGAAAGCCCGGTGTCGTTCGAGTGCAAGGTCACGCAGATCATTCAGTTGCAGCGCGCGGACGGGAATGTGGTGCCGAGCTGGCTGATTCTCGGCGAAGTGGTCGCCGTGCATATCGCCAAGTGGCTGTTGAAGGATGGGGTGTACGACACCGCCGCGGCAGAGCCGATTCTGCGCGGCGGTGGGCCCGCGGATTATTTCCAGCTGGGACCTGAAGCCTTGTTCAAGATGCACCGCCCGGGGGCGGTGAAGTAATCACCAGAGCAGGTCAGCGTCTTCTTTGACGTCCTTGAGGCGGGTCAACTCTTTCGCGGCCGCGAGATCGGCGTCATGGGCGGTCTTGAAGGTCTGCTCTTCCAGAACCTTGTGAAAGCGCGGGGCACCGGAACCACCCAGCGCTTTGACGGCGATGGCGGCATGATAACCACCCTCGCCCGGTACTACGGCGGAAACGGCTTCGAAGTGTTCAAAGGCTTTACGTGCCATGTCGCGAATCCTGGCTGATTGAGATGCTGCATTAAACCCTCAACCGGCCAGTTTGTGTACCGCTGCCCCCGACTGACGCAGGGCCTGCGCCGCCGACACGTCCTTGAACGTATGAAAATCCAGGCTGTTGACCACCAGTTCCTGCACCAGCTCGGCAAAAACCTCCATCGCCGGGGTACTGAAGTACGCAGTCATGGCTTGTTGATTGCTCCAGAAACCGGACACCAACCACAACTGCGGGTCGCACTGCGAATGCTGCAAGGCAAAATTCAGGCAACCTGGCGCCGCGCGGGACGGCTCAATCAGGGCACTGAGGCGCACGCCGAGTTCCGCCGAACGCCCGGCGCACGCTCGAACGAAGGCCATATGACTGACTGGGATTTGCGTGGACATGGTTCAACCCTCCCGGGGAGTCGCGTGGCAGCCGGGGGACGGGCTGCGACAGGATCAAAGGTTAAGGGCCGCGATGGGTGAGTCGTTAGTCGATTCCTGCCGGTGCGTTGCACAATCCTGCGAGACTGCATGAGTCGCCTGTAACAACGAGCAAAACCCTGTCACGGTTCTGTCATACGCGTTTTGTGTAGGAGCTGCCGAAGGCTGCGATCTTTTGATGTTGAAAGTAAACATCAACAGATCGCAGCCTTCGGCAGCTCCTACGGGGTTATCGGAGTTGTCGGCGGGTTGGCCGTGTTTGGGGACGAAACCCTCCCCGTGCAGAATCAGGCAAGCATCGGGCAGGATGTGTCTACCGCTGCGGCTTGCACAAACTTATGCTTTGCCCATTCCCCATGCCTTGCCGAGGATGCCTTGCATGTCGTCACTCGATCACTCTGAAACCCCGCTGGACACCGACATGGAGCACCAGCGCGCGGAGCTGGCGGCGATCATTCGCCGCAACACCGCCGAAGATGGCAGCTACGCCACGGCCATCGGTTCGTTGTTCATGTCGCGCCACAGCCAGTCCCACGAGTTCGCCCCGGTGCTGGCGCAACCGGCGCTGTGCATCATGGCCCAGGGCCGCAAGGAAGTTCAGCTGGCCAATGAATACTTCAACTACGACCCGCTGAATTATCTGGTGGTCTCGGTTTCGATGCCGCTGAGTGGTCGGGTGGTGAATGTCTCGGCCGAAGAACCGATCCTCGCCCTGCGTCTGGACATCGATCCGGCGGAAATCACCGCGCTGATCGCCGACGCCGGGCCCATGGGCGTACCCACCCGTCCGACCGGGCGCGGGTTGTATGTCGAAAAACTCGACAGCGCGATGCTCGACGCTGTGCTGCGCCTGGCACGTTTGCTTGAGACCCCGAAAGATATCGCCATGCTCGCGCCGCTGATTCGCCGGGAGATTCTCTATCGGCTGTTGCGCAGTCAACAGGGCCATCGGCTGTACGAAATCGCCATCGCCAACAGCCAGAGCCATCGCATCAGCCAGGCGATCAAATGGCTCAACGGCAATTTTGAACAGCCGCTGCGCATTGATGATCTGGCGAAGGAAGTGAACCTGAGCGTGTCGACACTGCATCACCGTTTCAAGGCGATGACGGCGATGAGTCCGTTGCAGTATCAGAAGCAGCTGCGCTTGCAGGAGGCGCGGCGGTTGATGCTGGCCGAGGGGCTTGAGGCTTCGGCGGCGGGGTATCGAGTCGGCTATGAAAGCCCTTCGCAGTTCAGCCGGGAGTACAGCCGATTGTTCGGGGCTCCGCCGTTAAGGGATTTGGCGCGGTTGCGGTTGTCGGTTTGATCAAGAGATTGTGGTGTTGCGGATGACGCTATCGCTGGCAAGCCAGCTCCTACAGTGATCTGCGGCGTTCACAGATCCTGTAGGAGCTGGCCTGCCAGCGATGGGGCCAGAAAGGCCCACAGTGATCTGCGGCGTTCACAGAACCTGTAGGAGCTGGCTTGCCAGCGATGGGGCCAGAAAGGCCAACAGTGATCTGTGGCGTTCACAGAACCTGTAGGAGCTGGCTTGCCAGCGATGGGGCCAGAAAGGCCAACAGTGATCTGCGGCGTTCACAGAACCTGTAGGAGCTGGCTTGCCAGCGATGGGGCCAGAAAGGCCAACATCAAATCCGGATCAAGCTCCCAATACTCGGCAAGCCTCCACCGGCAAGGTCACCGACACCGGATGCCCGATACTTAAACCAAAGCCCTGACACGGCGTGCTCAGCGCGGTAAACGACACCCCGGAACACTCCACCGTCGTCTCGATGGTCGCCCCGATATCCCGCACGAACGTCACCTTGCCCAACAACCGATTCCCCGCCGTCGCCTGTGGCGCCGACAGTTGCAGGTCTTCCGGGCGAATCAGCATCTTCACTTTTTCACCCACCACAATGCTGCTGCAGATCGGCACTTGCAGTGCATCGCCGCCCGGCAAGCTGACCTTCCCATTGCCCAGCACCGTGGCCGGAAAAATGTTGCCTGAGCCGATGAAGTCCGCAACGAATTCGTTCGCCGGATGGCGATAGATTTCGATCGGCGTGCCCACCTGCTGCACTTTGTGCTCCCCCAACACCACAACGATATCGGCCATGGTCATGGCTTCGCGCTGGTCGTGGGTCACCATGATGGTGGTGATGTTGAGGCGTTGTTGCAGCTGACGGATTTCCACCTGCATCGACTCGCGCAGCTTGGCGTCCAGCGCCGACAGCGGTTCGTCGAGCAGGAGGATTTTCGGGCGCGAGGCAATCGCCCGGGCAATCGCCACGCGCTGGCGCTGGCCGCCAGACAGCTTGGCCACCGGACGATTGATCATCGGTTGCAGCTGGATCAGCTCCAGCAACTCCACCACCCGCGCCTGCTGGTCAGCCTTGCTGACCCCGCGCAGTTTCAGCGGGTAGGCGATGTTCTCGCCCACGGTCATGTGCGGGAACAGCGCCAGGGACTGGAACACCATGCCGAAGTTGCGCAGATGCGCCGGGGTGTTGCCGATATCTTCACCGTCCAGGCGGATCTCGCCGCCGGTCAGGGTTTCGAGCCCCGCGATCATCCGTAGCAAAGTGGTTTTACCGCAGCCCGACGGGCCGAGGAAACACACCAGTTTGCCTTCGGGCAAATGCAGGTTTACATCTTTTACCGCGCAGGCCGAGCCGTAATGTTTCTCGACGTTTTCCAGAATCAGACCAGACATAAATCACCTCAAGAAATCAGAACGAAACGCCACCTTCACCCACCAGTTTTTCGAGCGCCCAGATCAGGACGAAGTCGATCAACACGATCAGCACGGCAAACGAAAATACGGTTGGGTCGAGCGAAGACACGGTGCGGCTGTACATCCAGATCGGCACGGTCATCACGTCGATGGTGTAGAGGAAATAGGTCACGGTGAATTCGTTGAACGAGACGATGAACGCCAGCAGCATGCCCGCCAGAATCCCCGACTTCATCAACGGCACCACCACATCGACAATCGCCCGCAGCGGTGAAGCACCGAGCATTTGCGCGGCCTCTTCGACTTCGCTGCCGATGGAGAGCATCGCCGCCGTGCAGTTCTTCACCACGAACGGCAAGGCGAGGATCACGTGGGCAATCACCAGGCGCGAGGTGGTCATGTGGAACGGCAGGCTGTCGAACACCAGCAGCAACGCCAGGCCCAACACCACCATCGGGAACACCAGCGGCAACGACATCAGTTGCAGCGCCACGGCCTTGCCACGGAACTCGCAACGGGTCAGCGCGTAGGCGGCCGGCACCGCGATGATCGTGGCGAAGATCATGGTCAGGCACGACACCATCAGGCTGGTGGTCATGGCCTGGCCGAGGCTCAACACGTCGCTGGAATCCGGTGAGACGAAGGTATTCCAGGCGGCTTTGTACCATTGCAGGCTGTAGCTGCTCGGCGGGAAGTCGAGGTTCGACGCGCCGCTGAACGACATGACGATCATGGTCAAAATCGGCAGCACCGCCAGCAGCAGGATGAAGCCGGAAAGGATGCCGGCAAACTTGCCGGTATCACCCGGCAACAGCGAGTGGCGCTTCTTGGTCAGGGTACTCATTGCGAAGCCTCCAGCATGCGCCGACGACGGCCGGTGATGTATTCGGACAGGGTCATGATCGCGAGCGTGGTGACGATCAGCACCACACCGGCGGCGGATGCGGCGGGCCAGTTCATCAGCGGGGCGATCTGGTCATGCACCATCACCGCCAGCATCGGCACACGCCGGCCACCGAGCAGCAAGGGCACCACGAAACTGCTGGCGTTGTAGGCGAACACCAGCGTCGCGCCAGTGATGATCCCCGGCATGCTCATCGGCAGCACCACCTGGCGAAACACCTGCAAGCGACTGGCACCGAGGGTGGCGGCAGCTTCTTCGTAACTGCGAGCGACGCCGCGCATGGCGCTGGCAATCGGCAACACGGCCAACGGGAAAGCGGTCTGCACCAGGCCCATCAACACGCCGTTCTGGTTGTACAGCAACATGATCGGACGCTTGATCAGGCCCAGGCCCATCAGCGCCTGGTTGAGCATGCCGCCCGGCCCGAGAATCACCAGCCAGCCGTAGCTTTGCAGCAGCAGGTTGACCAGCAACGGCAGCAACACCGCGGCGAGGAAAATCCGCCGTACGAACGGCGAAGTCAGACGCGACATGGTGTAGGCCACCGGGATCGCCAGGATCACAGCGATCACCGCGCTGATCAGCGCCAGGCGCAGGGTCAGCATCAGCGATTTGAGGTAATAGGGTTCCAGCAACTGGGCGTAACTGGCCAGGCTGAACCCGGACCATTCCGCGCCCTTGGTGCCAACGCTCATGCGCAGGACCAGCAGGCTGGCGGCGATCAGCACGCCGAGAAACAGCATCGACGGCGTGAGGAAAAGCCAGGCGCGCGCGGTCGGTGAAACACCCCGACGCGGGCGCGACTCAGCGACGCTGACCGAATGAGTCAAAGGTTGGTGTTCCATAGCAAAGGTCTCGTCAATGGAAGATCAGGCGCATGGCGAGTGCTGCGCACTCGATCGCTGGCAAGCCAGCTCCTACAGGTCATGCGCTGTTCTTGTAGGAGCGGGCTTGCTGGCGATGAGGCTCGAAGAGCCTCCCTGTCATTCAGATCAGGAAGAAAAGATTTCCGTGTAACGACGAATCCATTGGTCATGCACGCTGGCCAGGAAGGCGTTGTCGTGCATGATCGCCTTCTCGGCAATCTGCTCCGGCGTAAGGATGTACGGGCTCTTGCGTGCTTCGGCGGAGATGATCGCCTTGGCGTTGACCGGGCCGTTGTAGATGTCTTCCGCCATCTTGCCCTGCACCAGCGGGTCCAGAGAGTGGTTGATGAAGGCGTAGGCCATATCGGTATCGCCCGGACGATTCTTCGGCATCACCGACAGCATCAGGTCGGTGTAGAAACCTTCCTTCATGCCAAAGGTGGCACCCAGGCCGTAGGCCGGGTCGCGGATCTGTTTCGGGAAGAACGCCGGCGCGTACAGGCCGCCCATGTCCAGGGAACCGGTGCGGAACAGTTCGGCGATCTGGTTCGGGTTTTCGCCCAGGGTCACCACGCGGTCTTTCAGCTCGGCGAGTTTCTTGAAGCCCGGCTCGATGTTGTGCTCGTCACCACCGGCCAGTTTGGCGGCGATGATGATCAGGTCCATGGCCTCGGTCCAGTTCGGCGGAGGCAGGAAGATGTTCGGCGCCGCGTCGGCGTCCCACAGGGAGGCGTAACTGGTCGGGGCTTCTTTCTGGGTGCGGGTGCTGTAGACCAGGCTGTTGCACCACAACAGGTAACCGATGCCGTGACCGTTGGCGCCGGTGCGGTATTTCTCCGGCACATCGACGAGGTTGGGAATGCGGTTGAGGTCGGGTTTTTCCAGCAGGTTGGCGGCGGCCAGACCTTCGGCGCCGACGCCCGCCAGGGTGATGATGTCGTACTGCGGACGATCACCGCCGGCCTTGAGTTTGGCGACCATTTCCGAGGTACTGCCGGTGCGATCGGCGATGACCTTGCAGCCGTACTTGTCTTCGAAGGTCGCGGCGATGTTGCGCAGTGCGGCCAGGCCGGTGTCATCGGACCAGGTCAGCAATCGCAAGGTCTTGCCGGCAAAGCGTGTATCGCTGGCATTGGCCTTGATGAACGGCATGCTCATGGCGGCCGCTGCAACCGAGGCTACGCCCACGGTCTTGATGAATTGACGTCTGTTCAGATCATGCTCGCCCATTTACGGACTCCCTTTGTTTTTGTAGGTATAAGGCAGGTCGAAACTGTTGCATCCGCGCGACTGGATCAGCCTTGGCCCCTCTGTTTTCGGGGGTTTGGTTGAACCAGTGAGTTCATCCTGAGGTCGTGTAAAACACCTGACTATCGATAAAAACTCATTGAAGCCATGACGTCGGCGCATGCCTCATGTAGGAGCGAGCTTGCTCGCGATGGGTGCAAAGGCGCCACGTACATTCAGGCACCCCACGTCATCGTTGACGTCCATCGCGATCAGGCTCGCTCCTACAGGAAAGAGCCTTCAGATGGCCCGAATCACATGTTTGATTTCCTGGAAAGCCTGCAAGCCCCACGGCCCCAATTCGCGGCCGATACTGCTCTGCTTGTAGCCGCCCCAAGCGGTCTGCGGAAAGATCACCTGCGGCGCATTGATCCACACCAGCCCCGCCTGCAAGGCGTTGGCGACGCGGTCAGCAGTCTGTGCATTGCGCGATACGACACTGGCGACCAGACCGAACTGGCTGTCGTTGGCCAGGGCAATCGCCTCGGCTTCGGAGGCGAAACGGCGTACGCAAATCACCGGACCAAAAATCTCTTCACACCACAGCGCACTATCGAGGGGCACTTCGGTGAACACCGTCGGCTGCAAAAAATATCCGCGCGGCAGATCTGCCGGACGATTACCGCCGCAAATCAACTTGGCGCCAGCGCTCAAACCACGATCGATGTGGCCGAGCACACGCTGGTACTGCGCCTGATTGACCAGTGCGCCCATTTCCACGTCCGGGTCGAACGGGTCGGCCACGCGGATCGCTTCGGCACGGGTCTTCACTCGGTTCAGGAATTCATCGGCCAGTTCTTCAGCGACCAGCACGCGGCTGGTGGCGGAACACATCTGCCCGGCGTTGAAGAAACCACCACCGCAGGCCACTTCCACCGCCAGGTCGAGATCGGCATCGGCGAGCACCAGCAGCGAAGATTTGCCGCCCAGTTCCAGGCTCACGCCTTTGACGGTTTCTGCCGCCCGTTGCATGACCTGCACGCCGACCGCGTTGCTGCCGGTGAAGGAGATTTTCGCGATGCGCGAGTCAGCCGACAACGGAGCGCCAACGGCCAGGCCGGTGCCGCACACCAGGTTGAACACGCCCGCTGGCAACCCGGCATCCGCAATGATCGCGGCCAGTTCCAGCTCCGGCAGCGGCGTGACTTCCGAAGGCTTGAGTACCACGCAGCAACCGGCGGCCAAGGCTGGCGCGAGTTTCCACGCCGTGGTGACCATCGGGAAATTCCACGGCACGATCAGGCCCACCACACCGCAGGGTTCGCGACGCAAACGCGCGCTGAAGTCGTCGGTCGGCAATTCGACATTGCTGTCTTGTTTGGCGTCCAGTCCCTCGGCCAGACCGGCGTAATACTCGAACGTGGCGATCACGTCATCGACATCAATCGCGGCTTCGAACTGTGGCTTGCCGTTGTTGCTCGACTGCAAGTGCATCAGCTTTTCGCGATGGGCCTGCACGCCATTGGCGATCTTGCGCAGGATCGCGCCGCGCTCGGCGCCGGTGGTTTTCGACCAGTCGGTAAAAGCCAGGGTGGCCGCGCTCACGGCTTGATCAACAGCGCGTTCATCGCCGCCATTGGCGGTGGTCAACAGCGCTTCGGTCGCCGGGTTGATCACGCGCAAGTGTTCGTTGCCCGCCGACCATTGACCGTTGATGTACAGGCCATCCAGGTTGGTTGGAAAAGTCATTTCGACACCGCCTGCATCCATTCGGTCTGATCGACTTCAATCAGGGTCGGGCCCTGACGATCACTCGCCGTACGCAGCGCACCGCGCAGTTGTTCGACGCCACTGACCGCTTCGGCGGCGCAACCCAGGGCCTTGGCCACACCGATGAAATCCGGGGTGTAGATGTCGACGCCCACCGGTTCGATGGCGCGGTTGACCATGTATTTCTTGATCTCTTCGTAACCCTGGTTGTTCCACAACAGCACGATCACCGGGGTGCGCGCTTCAACGGCGCTGGCCAGTTCCGGCAGGGTGAATTGCAGGCCGCCGTCGCCGATCAGGCACACCACTGGCGGACGAGTGCCGCTTTCAACGCTGCCACCGAGCCAGGCGCCAATCGCTGCCGGCAAGGCGTAACCGAGGGTGCCGTAACCGGTGGACGAGTTGAACCAGCGACGCGGACGCTCAGGGTTGAAGGTCAGGTTGCCGGTGTACACCGGTTGGGTCGAATCGCCGACGAACACGGCGTCCGGCAGTTCGTGCAACACGGTTTCGAGGAAACGGGTCTGGGCCAGGGTCGGCCCATCCCAGGTCGCGGCCAGGTCTTCACGCAGGCGTGCGGCGCGAACCTGACCCCAATCATTGCGACGCTCGGCCAAGGATTTGTGCGACAGCGCACTGAGCAAGGCTTGGGCAGCGTTGCGCGAGTCGGACACCAGCGCCACGTGCGGCGGGTAGTTGCGCACGGTCTGGTCCGGGTCGATGTCGACACGCAGCAGCTTGCCAGGAATCTCGAAACCACCGGCAAAGGTCACGTCGTAGTCGGTCTCGGCCAGTTCAGTACCGATGGCCAGAACGACGTCGGCCTCGGCGACCAATGCGCGAGTGGCGACCAGGCTCTGGGTCGAACCGATCAGCAACGGGTGAGCGGACTCAAGCATGCCCTTGGCATTGATGGTCAACGCGACCGGCGCGTCGAGCAACTCGGCCAGTTCGGTCAGCTCGGCAGCGGCATCAATGGCACCGCCACCGGCGAGGATCAGCGGACGCTTGGCGCCGGCCAGCAATTCCGTCATGCGCGAAACGGCGGATGGCGAAGCACCGGCGCGGTCGATGTTGACCGGCAGGCTGTTGAGCAGTTCGTCGGCGTCTTCAACCAAGACGTCCAACGGAATTTCGATGTGCACCGGACGCGGACGACCGGCCTGGAACAGCGCAAAGGCACGGGCCAATACGCCCGGCAATTCCGACGCCGACATCAGGGTGTGGGAGAACGCCGCGACACCGGCACACAGCGCGCCCTGGTTCGGCAGCTCGTGCAGTTTGCCGCGACCGCCACCCAACTGGCTGCGCGATTGCACGCTGGAGATCACCAGCATCGGAATCGAGTCGGCATAAGCCTGACCCATCGCGGTGGTGATGTTGGTCATGCCAGGGCCGGTGATGATGAAGCACACACCCGGTTTGCCGCTGGTGCGGGCATAGCCGTCGGCCATGAAGCCGGCGCCCTGTTCATGGCGCGGCGTGACGTGGTTGATGCTCGAACGGGCCAGCCCGCGATACAGCTCCACGGTGTGCACCCCGGGAATGCCGAACACCTGCTCGACCCCGTAGCCTTCGAGTAACTTGACCAATACTTCGCCGCACGTCGCCATGTGAATTGCCCTTCTTGTTCGATTTGAGACGCCGGGCCTGCGCAGTGTTTATGATGGATTCGCAGGTCCAGGGATGGCCTCATTGGAACGGGCGACACATAGCCGCAACAATGGATAAAAAGTCATACTAGCCATGTCCTCACGTCATACCTTGGATCCCAATGAAACGACTGCCTCCCCTGCCGGCGCTGCACACTTTTCTGATTACCGCGCAGTGCTGCAACTTCACCCGGGCCGCCGAGCAACTGCACATCACCCAAGGCGCAGTGAGCCGACAGATCGCCGGGCTGGAAGATCATCTGGGTTATGAGCTGTTCATCCGCCAGGCCCGGGGTCTGGGTCTCACGGCCGAGGGACGGGAATGGCTGCCACGGGTGCAACAGATTTTCGGCTTGATCGACGAGGCCGTTGAACAGATCGGTGAGAAGCGCGAAACCTTGCAACTCAAGGCGCCGACCTGCGTCATGCGCTGGTTGCTGCCACGCCTGCTGCAATGGCAAAAGGAACGCCCGGACGTGCCGGTGGAACTGACCACCACGGTCAAGCACGGCGTGGATTTTCATCGCGAACAATTCGATGCGGCAGTGATGTACGGACCGCCGCCGGACAGTGCGTTGATGGCGCAAAAACTGTTCGATGAGCAACTGACACCGGTGTGTTCCAGACCCATGCTCGAAGGGCCGATGACGCTGCAAACACCGGCCGATCTGCAACAACATTTGCTGCTGCACCCGACCCGGGATGAGCGGGACTGGAAGGCGTGGTTGAAAGCGGCGGATGTGCACTTGACCAATGTCGGCAAGGGCCAGCATTTCGAAACACTGGACCTGGCGATGTCGATGGCGTCCCAGGGAACGGGGGTGGCGATTGGCGACTGGTCGCTGATCGGCGATGACCTGAACGCCGGGCGGCTGGTCATGCCCTTTGAATTGAAGGTAAAAACCGGGCTGGCGTATTACCTGGTATTCCCCGAAAAACCCACGCCTTCGCCGAAGTTGCGTGAGTTGATGGGGTGGTTGGTGGAGCAGGCTCAGTCACGCTGAGCCGCCCTTGTAGGAGCCGGCTTGCTGGCGAATATGGCGAGGGGGCTTGTCGGATCGCCGCACCGTCCCGCGCGGCTGAGCAGCAGTCGTAAGACCTGAAAACGCGGTGTACTTGACACATTGCAGGGGAGCGCTTCGCACTCCAGCGGGAGCAAGCTCCCTCGCCACAAAAAGCACCATCAACGCCTCACCGCATCAGCTCACTCACCCCACTTCATCTCGCCCTTGGCGACTTTGGCGCTCAGTTCCAGGGAGCTGTCTTCGCCCAGGGTCGGGAAGCGCTTTTTCATGGCGGCGATCAGTGCGGCAGCGTCCTTGGCCTTGGCGGTTTCTTCGTCGAAAGCCTTGATGTAATCAGCGGTGAACTGCACGGCGGCCAGCGAACGGGCGCTCTCGCCGAGGTAGTGGCCCGGCACAATGGTTTTCGGTTTCAGGGTTTCAATGGCATGCAGCGTAGCCAACCAATCAGTATGGGACTGCGCAGTTTGGGTATCGGCCATCCACACGTGGATGTTTTCTGCCACGACCACGCCACCGACCACTGCCTTGATCGATGGAATCCACACAAAGCTGCGATCTGGCTGTTTGCCTTTCAGGCCCACCACCTGCAACTTCTGCCCTTCGAGGATCAGGCTGTCGCCCTTGAGTACGTCCGGCACGATGGTTTTGGCCGGTACGTCCGCGCCCATCTTCGGCCCCCAGAAGGCCAGTTTGCCGTCGACGGTTTTCTTGATGTGGTCCACGGTGGGCTGCGATGCAAGCACCTTGGCCTTGGGGAATGCAGCGGTCAGGGTGTCGAGGCCGAAGTAGTAATCCGGGTCGCCGTGGCTGATGTAGATGGTGGTCAGTTGCTTGCCGCTGGCGCGGATCTTTTCGACCACGTGTTCGGCCTGGGATTTGCCGAACTGCGCGTCTACCAGGATCGCGTCTTTTTCGCCGCTGACGAGTACGGACGTCACCGGGAAAATCGCTTTTTCTCCAGGGTTGTAGACATCCAGCGTCAGCGTCGATGCACTGGCGTGGGCGGCAAAGCCGAGAGCGGCGCTGGCCAGTAAAATACGCTTAAACGTGGTGAAAACGATCATCTGTTGCTCCTTGGTTGAAATACGCCTTTGTAGGAGCCGGCTTGCTGGCGATGGTCTTTAACGAAAACCCATGCTGACCTGGAAAGCGCGGCGCCTGGGACAGCATCGCCAGCAAGCCGGCTCCTACAGAAGATGGAGGGAGCTTAGTTGCCTGACTCAGTACAAAAAATGCGATCCTTGGACATAGTTTGTTTCTGAAATCGGGCAAATCATGGATCGTCTACAAGCAATGCGTGTGTTCGTCACGGTGGTCGACCTCGGCAGTCAGTCGGCTGCCGCCGATCATCTGGAGCTGTCGAGGCCAGTGGTTTCGCGGTATCTGGCAGAACTGGAAGACTGGGTCGGCGCACGCCTGATGCACCGCACCACGCGCAAGCTGAGCCTGACCGCCGCCGGTAGCGAAATGCTGCCGCGTTGTCGGCAGATGCTCGACTTGTCCACCGACATGCAGGCCGCCGTCAGCGTCCCGGACGATGCCCCACGTGGATTGTTGCGGATCAGCGTCAGCACTTCGTTCGGCCAGGCACAACTGGCCGATGCCATGGCCGCTTACGTCAAGCGTTACCCCGGCGTCAGCATCGACATGCAGATGCTCGACCGCACGGTGAACCTGGTGGATGAGCGCATCGACCTGGCGATCCGCACCAGCAATGACCTGGACCCGAACCTGATCGCCCGCCGCCTGACAGTCTGTCGCTCAGTGATCTGCGCTTCTCCGGCTTATCTGCGCGAGCACCCGGCACCGCAGCGGGTAGAAGACCTGAGCCAGCACAACTGCCTCACCCATTCCTATTTCGGCAAAAGCCTGTGGCATTTCGAGCAGGACGGCGAGCAGGTTTCGGTACCGGTGCACGGCAACATCAGCGCCAATGAAGCCAGCACGTTGCTGCGCGCTGCGATGGCCGGTGCCGGGGTGGCGATGTTGCCGACGTATCAGGCGGGGGTGCACATCCACAGCGGTGAACTGGTGCGACTGTTATCCACAGCCGAACCTCGAGAGATGAGCGTGTACGCCGTGTATGCCTCACGCAAACACATGCCGACGGCGCTGCGCAGTCTGCTGGATTTTCTGGTGATCAGATTTCCGGAAGAACCGCAATGGGACGCGTATTTGTAAACACCGACCTTGTAGGAGCTGGCTTGCCAGCGATAGCGGCGTATCAAACAACATCAACGGTGACTGACACGCCCTCTTCGCTGGCAAGCCAGCTCCCACAAGGGGCATCAGCGCTCTGAATGCCGCGCCATGGCTGGTAACTCACCCGCGTTGACCTATGCTCAAAGTAATACCGAAAGGTATTCGTTCAGAGGTTAATGCCGTGAACATCAGAACAAGAAGATACCTCGCGATTTTCGTCACCTGCGCCGTCACCCTCGGGCTGTATGGCGCTGCTGCCTGGCGTGTCGAGCAGTTGCGTAATCTGCCCCGTGAGGCCGCGAGCTGCAATTACGAGCACTGCATTCCTCACAACGCGACCCTCAACGCCCTCCGATAACGAAGGGGATCAGGTCTCGTTGCCCTGATCGGCCTTCAAGCGGTCGCGGAACGCCTTTGGCGAGATCCCCACTCGACGTCGGAACAGGCGTGTGAAGTTGGTCGGATCAGAAAACCCCAACACATCGGACATTTCGTAAATGGTCATGCTGGTGTAGGTCAGCAAACGCTTGGCCTCCAGCAATTGCCGCTCGTGCATGATCTGCAATGCCGGTTGCCCCGCCAGTTCACGGCACGTGCCATTGAGGTGGGAGACGGAAATCCCCAGCCGATGCGCCAGGTCCTCGACCTTGACGTGCTGGCGATAAGTCTCTTCCACCAGCTGAATAAACCCGTTGAGGTATTCCCGTGCCCGCTGCGGTCGCGCCATGGCAGTGCGTCGCTGGATCACCTGACGGCTGACCCACACCATGATCACGCTGACCAGCGAATGCATGAGCATTTCCCGCGCCGGTTGGTGGCTGGTGTATTCGTTCTGCAACGCACTGAACAGGCTATTAAGGTACTCGGCATCTTTGCCGGCCGGGTAACTTTCAGACTGGGCCAGGGCATTCACCGAATGCCCCAGTTGCACCTGCAAATGGGCGATCAGTGGCGCCGCCAACGTGACCACGAAACCTTCCACATCCTCGGAAAAACGAAAGCCGTGCACCGAAAGCGGCGGCAGGATCTGGATCGCCGGTTCGCTCAGTTGCGTGCGTTGGCCTTCGATTTCAAGTTCTGCCTGGCCTTTGAAGACGAAAAGCAGCTGACACAGATCGGCATGGCGATGGGGTTTGATTTCCCAATGATGTTCGCGGCTGCGTTTGGAAATGGTTTCACAGTGCAGCAAGTCCGGGGTGGGCCAATCCAGGCTTTCACCGTAGAGCTTGAACACCGGAATCGAAGGCAGGTCAGGCTTGTTCATCACTTCAATCCAGGCCTCGGGGTTGATCTGGGGCGATAATCGCACCGATTGGCAGAATGTACAGCTATCGGCTCAGTTTTCACCTTCAATTGACAGACTCGCAAGTGAAAAATGCAAACACTCGATCCATAAAAATAATTCACCGGCCTTGGTCGCGTGGAGCTTGCGAGTCATAAGAACAATGAAAACACTGAAAACCCAAGTTGCCATTATCGGTGCTGGCCCCTCCGGCTTGCTTCTCGGCCAATTGCTCCACAACGCCGGCATCGACACCATCGTTCTCGAACGTCAAACCCCCGATTACGTGCTCGGCCGAATCCGCGCCGGTGTGCTCGAACAAGGCATGGTAGAGCTGCTGCGCCAGGCGGGTGTAAGTCAGCGCATGGACGCCGAAGGCCTGGTCCACGGCGGTTTTGAACTGGCCCTCGACGGGCGCCAGGTGCACATTGATCTGCAAGCGTTGACCGGCGGCAAGACCGTGATGATCTACGGCCAGACCGAGGTCACCCGCGACCTGATGGATGCTCGTCGGGAGGTGGGCGCGCAGACGATTTACCAGGCCAGCAACGTCGTTCCCCACGGCATGAAAACCGATGAGGCGTTTGTCACTTTTGAGAAGGATGGCGAAACCTATCGGGTCGATTGCGACTACATCGCCGGTTGCGACGGCTTCCACGGCGTGGCTCGGCAATCGATTCCCGCCGAATGCCTGAAGGTGTTCGAACGCGTCTACCCGTTTGGCTGGCTGGGGATTCTGGCCGACACGCCGCCGGTCCACGAAGAATTGGTCTACGCCCGCCACGAGCGCGGTTTTGCCCTGTGCAGCATGCGCTCGTCGACGCGCACCCGTTACTACGTGCAAGTGCCCGCAGACGAAAATGTCGAGGATTGGTCCGATCAACGCTTCTGGGACGAACTCAAAAGCCGCCTGCCGGTCGAGCTTGCGCAAAAACTGGTGACCGGCCCGTCCATCGAAAAAAGCATCGCGCCGCTGCGCAGTTTCGTCGTCGAACCCATGCAGTACGGGCGGATGTTCCTGGTCGGTGACGCCGCGCACATTGTCCCGCCCACCGGGGCCAAGGGTCTGAACCTGGCGGCCAGCGACGTCAGCACGCTGTTCAACATCCTGGTCAAGGTTTACCGCGAAGATCGCCTCGATTTGCTGGAGAAGTACTCGGAAATCTGCCTGCGTCGCGTGTGGAAGGCCGAACGGTTTTCCTGGTGGATGACGTCGATGCTGCACCGTTTCGACGACCACGATGCGTTCAGCCAACGCATTGCCGAATCGGAGCTGGAATACTTTGTCGGTTCTGAAGCGGGTCGCAAAACCATTGCAGAAAATTACGTCGGCCTTCCGTACGAGGCTATCGAATAGCCTGCTATCGACTTACACTGGCGAGCATCCCCGCTCGCCTTGCGGCTTGCGGGTCAATCTCTGCCCGCAGGTTTTCCCGTGACCAATCTCCACCAGCCTGAAACGCCCAAACCGGCCATCCGCAGCGTGCTGATCGCGCTGATGCTGGCGATCTTTCTGGGCGCCCTGGACCAGACCATCGTCGCCGTGTCGATGCCGGCCATTTCTGCGCAATTCAAAGACGTCAGCCTGTTGGCCTGGGTGATTTCCGGCTACATGGTAGCGATGACGGTGGCCGTGCCGATCTACGGCAAATTGGGTGACCTGTACGGCCGGCGCAAGTTGATGCTGTTCGGCATGGGCCTGTTCACCCTGGCGTCGGTGTTCTGCGGCATGGCCCAGAGCATGGAGCAATTGGTGCTGGCGCGGATTCTTCAGGGTATCGGCGCTGGCGGGATGATTTCCGTGAGTCAGGCAATCATCGGCGACATCGTGCCGCCCCGGGAACGTGGCCGCTATCAGGGCTACTTCAGTAGCATGTATGCGGTGGCGAGTGTGGCCGGCCCGGTGCTCGGCGGCTACATGACCGAGTACCTGTCGTGGCGCTGGGTGTTCCTGATCAACCTGCCGCTGGGCCTGGGCGCATGGTGGGTGGCCCATCGCACGCTGGTCGGCCTGCCGGTCCCGCAACGCAAACCGATCATCGATTACCTCGGCACCCTGCTGATGATCATCGGCCTGACCGCGTTGCTACTCGGCATCACTCAAGTCGGCCAGGGCCATTCGTGGCGCAGCGCCGAAGTGCTGGCGCTGCTGACGAGTGCAGTGCTGGTACTGGGGCTGTTCGTGGTCCACGAACGTCGGGCGCGAGAGCCATTGTTGCCCATGCATCTGTTCGCCAACCGCAATGCGATCCTGTGCTGGTGCACGATTTTCTTCACCAGTTTCCAGGCGATTTCGTTGATCGTGTTGATGCCGCTGCGCTTTCAGAGCGTGACCGGTGCTGGTGCCGACAGCGCGGCCCTGCACTTGCTGCCGCTGGCCATGGGCTTGCCGATCGGTGCCTATTTCGCCGGGCGCCGCACGTCTGTGACCGGGCGCTACAAACCCATGATCCTCACCGGCGCTGTGCTGATGCCGATCTCGATTCTGGGCATGGCTTTCAGTCCGCCCCAGGCGTTTGTGCTGAGCAGCCTGTTCATGTTGCTCTGCGGGATTGCCTCGGGCATGCAGTTCCCGACTTCATTGGTGGGCACACAGAATTCGGTGGAACAGCGTGATATCGGTGTGGCCACCAGCACCACCAACCTGTTCCGTTCACTGGGCGGCGCGGTGGGTGTGGCGTTGATGTCGGCGCTGCTGCTGGCGTTGTTGCAGGATTCGAGCTTCGCCCATCTGGCCGGCTCGACACTGATTGCCGAAGGGCATTCAGGGAATGTGTTGCTGGATGGTTTGAACGCTGCACCGGGGGATGCGCAAGACGCCCTGCGCGCGGAACTGCTGCTGACGTTCCGGCACTTGCTGATCGTCAGCGCGGTCGTGTCGCTGTTGGGGTTGGCGGCGGCAATTGCGATGCCGAACCTGTTGTTACGTGGGCGTGAGGACAAGGCGCGCTAGACAGACCGCGTTGCGGCGTTCGCTGGCAAGCCAGCTCCTACGAAGTGCGAGGGACGCCTGATTCCCTGTAGGAGCTGGCTTGCCAGCGAAGGCGGTCTGACAGGCACCACGATTCAAGGGCTGTAATACCCGACCGCCACCAGGAAGTGCCCGACCTTCTTCAGGTACGCATGCTTGTTCTCGACCTTGCCGGTCACCGGGTTTTTCCAGCGGTACTCGTAATCGCCGTAATCCTGTTTAGCCATCAGCGCCAGAATCGGCTCGCCGACCGGTTTGCCTTCCGGATCTTCAACCTTGTTGAAATCGGTGTTGATCAGCCGCAAGTTGGTGCCATGGGCCACATACCGCTGGGTGTCCAGGTCGACAACAAACACATAGAGGTCGTCCTGCAAATACCCGCCCTTGAGGGAATTGATCGCCGTCAGCGTGCCCTTTTCGTCCTTGGCCAGATCGGTTGCCGCTTTGTTCAACAAAGCCATGGCTTGCTCGGCTGACGCCCGTGGCAGGTAGTAACCGACCGCGAGAATCCGTTGACCGACGCGCTGGTAGTACACGTGTTTGCGCTCGACCTTGCCGTCGCCCCAGTTCTGCCAGCGATACTCCGCCTGCTGAATGCCATTGCCCTCCGGTACTTTCAAGGCATCCTTGAAGGTTTTCTGCAAATCCGGCCCAAGGGTTTCCGACACATCCCGGCCAATCAACGCGGCGGACGGCCCGCCGCTGGCGAGCATGACGCCCTTGGTGTCGAGCACGAAGACATACCGGTCCTTGTCGACGAACTCGCCTTGACGGCTGAAGGCCGCAAAGGCCTTGTCGCCATTCTCGTGATAGTACGCCAAGGCCTTTTCCAGCAAGGCGATGGCAGCCTTGCTGTCTTCCTTCTCGGTACCGGCGGCCTGCGCCTGGCCCAGGCACAGCACAAGCATGCCGCAGAGCCAGGTCAACTTTTGCAGAAACCCCATTGCGTGTCCCTCGTTCCTGTTGGTGTTTCAAGAGCGTAGACGGCAATGGGGGATGTATGGATATTCAGGAAACATGAGGATGGTTTTTGTGCCGAGGGAGCAAGCTCGCTCGGCACAAAAACTCACTGAACAGACGATTACTGTTGCCGGGCGCGCAATTGCTGTTGCAGGTTCTGGATCTGCGCCTGAAGGGTATTGATGTTGCGGGTGACCTGGCCGCGGAACGCATCGAACTCGGCGGTGCTGGACCCGCCTTGTGGCGCTGCCGGGCGATTGTCCTGCTGGCTTTTGAGTATCAGGATGTCCTGCTCCAGTCGCTCGATGGCGGCGCTTGGGTTGCCTTGTTTTTTCAGTGCGACGATATCGGCGCCCAGGCTTTTCAATTGCGCATCGAATTTTTCGGCATCCGCCGGAGCATTTTTCAGCGTGGTCAATTCACTGCCGAGTGCTTTGACCTGCGCCTGCAATTGCGTGTTGGCGGTCTGTTGCTCGGTGTTCTGGGCTGCCATTTGTGCCAGGCGCTTATCCAGTTCGGCGGTTTGTGCCGTCATCTGCGCCAGACGCTTGTCGAGGTCCGATGCCTGGCCTGCAACGCCCTGCTGTTGCGTGGTCTGCTCCAGCAGCCTGCTTTCCAGTTGCTTGATTTGCAGCTTCAGGGCTTCACTGTCGGTGGTGACGTTTGTCTGGCTGGCGACCACCTTGCCGGAAATGTCCTGCAAACGACCCGCCGCTTCCTCACTGATTCGCGCGAAGCTTTCCTGGGTCGCCACCAATTGCTGCTCCATCAGCGAAATCTGCTGAAAACTCCACCAGGCAAGGCCCGCGAACGCAAAGAACAACGCGCCGACCAATGCCCACAGCGGCCCGGTGCTCGCGGCCTTGACCTTGACCACCGGCGCCGTACGCGAGTGCACGACCTTGCGAGTGGTCGGTGGAAAATCATCGTCATCGAGGACGTCTGCACGCAGGCTCGGTACGTCGTCGAAGTCGTCGTTGGCATCGTTACGCATGGACATTGAATCAACCTTTGTGAAACAGATGATGGCTTTGTGCCGTGCAGTATAACCCTCACGACCGCAACCATTGACCCTGATCCCCGGTCCTCGGTTCAACAGGCGACCGGCAGCTGTTCGTCAGCGAATGTCCTGGGCCTTCCACCAGCCGCAGAATTCATCCAATGCCGTCCACAGACTGACCTTCGGATCGTAATCCAGATAATGCCGGGCGCGGCTGATGTCCAGGGTGAAGTTTTTGTTCATGACCTGCATGCCCAAGCGCGACAGCGTCGGCTCGGGACGCCCCGGCCACAGCTTGCACGCGCCCTCGTTGAGTGCGGCAACCGAGTAAGCCAGGCCGAAGGAACGGTGACGCGTGACCTGTGGGACGTCCATCTGGCGCATGACGTAGTTGACCACGTCCCACAAGGGGATCGGCGTGCCGTTGCTGATGTTGTAGGCCTTGCCCAGGGCAGAGCCGGTGGCCAGCAAACTGCTGAGCAACGCTTCGTTTAGGTTGTGCACGCTGGTGAAATCGACCTTGTTCAGGCCGTTGCCGATGATCGCCAGGCGGCCCTTGCGCTGCATCTTCAGCAGGCGCGGGAATATGCTCATATCGCCGGCGCCGGTGACGAAACGCGGACGCAAGGCCAGGGTTTCGAGGCCGAACTCCTGGGCACCGAAGACCTTTTGCTCAGCCAGATACTTGGTCGCGGCATAGTGGTGTTTGAAGCGCTTGGGCACCTGTTCTTCGGTCAGGCCCACGTGGTCGCGGCCATCAAAGTAGATCGACGGTGACGACAAGTGCACCAACCGCCGAACCCGCTGCTTCAGACACGCTTCGACCACGTTTTCGGTGACCTGGACGTTACCTTGATGAAAGTCCTGATAACGCCCCCACAAACCGACGGCGCCAGCGCAGTGCACCACGGCCTCGACGTCAGAACACAGTTCGCGCGCCAGTTCCGGGTCGCTCAAGTCACCCGGGATGAACTCGGCGCCGCGGCGCACCAGATGCTCCACACTCTCGGCCCGGCGACCGTTGACCCGCACGTCCAGGCCCTGCTCCAGGGCGAAACGCGCAAAGCGCCCGCCGATGAAGCCGCTTGCGCCGGTAACCAGAATTTTCATGTAGTGCTCCGAATATTTCGTTTTGCGTATTGCGTGAGGTCTTGACGCTGCCCGTCAGTCCAACGGCACCAGCCATTGCTTCGACGCGCGCACCAATTGATCCGTGAGTAAACCCAGCAGTTGACCGCCGTTGCGCCAATGATGCCAGTACAGCGGCACATCGATCGGCTTATCTGGCAAAAGCTCCAGCAAAACACCGCGTTCCAGTTGTTCGCGCACCTGTAATTCCGGAACCAGTCCCCAGCCGAGCCCGGCTTCAGTCAGGCGAATGAATCCTTCAGACGACGGGCACAAGTGGTGTTCGAAGCCGCCATCGACGCCAAGCGAAGCGAGATATCGATGCTGCAGGAAATCGTCCGGGCCAAACACCAGCGCCGGGGTTCGGGCCAACTGATCGGCGCGTACGCCGTCAGGAAAGTGCCGGGCAATGAACGCCGGACTGGCCAATGCGCGATAGCGCATGGCCCCCAACAGCACGCTGCGCGCCCCGGCAACCGGGCGTTCACTGGCACAAAGGCAGGCTGCCACTTCACCGGCACGCATGCGCTTGAGGCCGACGGTCTGGTCCTCGACCACCAGATCCATCAATACCTTCTCCTGCGCGCAGAAATCCCCCACGGCCTGCGCCCACCAAGTCGCCAGGCTGTCGGCGTTCAAGGCGATCCGCAGGCGTTCCGGCAAGCCCTCTTCATCGAGCGCCGGCACCAAGCTTTGCAAATCCCGTTCAAGCAACCGCACCTGCTGCACATGATTGAGCAGTCGGCGCCCGATTTCAGTCGGGGTGGGCGGCGTGGCGCGTATCAGCACCGGCTGGCCGACCCGTGCCTCCAGCAATTTGATGCGCTGGGAAATCGCCGACTGCGACAACCCCAGCACTTGGGCTGCCCGTTCAAAACCGGCCTGTTCTACCACCGCTGCCAGCGCGGAAAGCAATTTATAGTCGAACATCAGTTTTCCTAATGAGCGATCAGCATGATTGGTTTTTCTTATACAGCTTTCGCACGGAGAATGCCCGACAAGAACTCTTGAACAAGGATCCCCCCATGGCTGGCGAAACTTCATTGGCAACGCTGCTGCGCAGCATGAGCCCGCAACTCAACGCCGGCGAGTATGTGTTCTGCACCCTGCGTGACGGGACATTGCCTGCGGGTCTGGACATCATCGGCAGTTTTCGCGAACAGGAAGGCCTGACCGTCATTCTGGAACGCTCCCACGCCGAAAAGGCCGGATTCAGCTTCGACTACATCGCGGCCTGGATCACCCTCAACGTGCACTCGGCCCTCGAAGCCGTTGGACTGACTGCCGCGTTCGCCACGGCATTGGGCAAGGCCGGTATCAGCTGCAACGTGATTGCCGGCTACTTCCACGACCATTTGTTTGTCGGCCAGGCCGACGCCGAGCGCGCCGTGCAAGTGCTGCGGGACCTGGCGGCCAACGGGGAGTAAAACGCAATGTGGCAAAGTTATGTGAACGGCCTGTTGGTGGCCTTCGGCCTGATCATGGCGATCGGGACCCAAAATGCGTTTGTGCTGGCGCAAAGTTTGCGGCGTGAGCATCACCTGCCGGTCGCAGCACTGTGCGTAGCCTGTGACGCCCTGCTCGTGGCCGCCGGCGTGTTCGGGCTGGCGACGGTGCTGGCGCAGAATCCGACGTTGCTGGCGATTGCCCGCTGGGGCGGTGCGGCATTCCTGATCTGGTACGGCAGCCAGGCGCTGCGTCGGGCCTTTTCCAGTCAGAGCCTGCAACAGGGTGAAAATCAGACCGTGCGTTCATTGCGCGCCGTCATGCTCAGCGCCCTGGCGGTGACGTTGCTCAATCCACATGTCTATCTGGACACCGTTCTGCTGATCGGCTCCCTCGGTGCCCAGCAAACAGAACCCGGTGCCTACGTGGTGGGCGCCGCCAGTGCATCGCTGCTGTGGTTTTTCACCCTGGCACTCGGCGCGGCATGGCTGGCCCCTTGGCTCGCCCGCCCGAGCACCTGGCGAATTCTCGACCTGTTGGTCGCGGTGATGATGTTCGCGGTAGCGTTCCAGCTGATCAGCGCCGGATAAGTTATTCCAAAAGGCTCTGGAACCTCTATTCCACACAGTTGTTGCGTGGTTATGCCGCAACCCCGGTGCTATGATCCGACACCTGCGCCGCAAAGAGTACAAACTCCCCGGCGCTTGTCTGGCCGCCCGTGATCGGCCTTGCGCTCACCGCACCTGACCTGATTAGGAGATTCACCATGGCTTTCGAATTGCCGCCACTGCCTTACGCACACGATGCTCTGCAGCCGCACATTTCCGAGGAAACTCTGGAATTTCACCACGACAAGCACCACAACACCTACGTCGTGAACCTGAACAACCTGGTGCCAGGCACCGAGTTCGAAGGCAAGACCCTGGAAGAAATCGTCAAGACTTCCTCGGGTGGCATCTTCAACAACGCCGCTCAGGTCTGGAACCACACTTTCTACTGGAACTGCCTGGCGCCAAACGCTGGCGGTCAACCAACCGGCGCGCTGGCTGAAGCCATCAACGCGGCTTTCGGTTCGTTCGACAAGTTCAAGGAAGAGTTCAGCAAAACCTCCATCGGCACCTTCGGTTCCGGCTGGGGCTGGCTGGTGAAAAAGGCTGACGGTTCCCTGGCCCTGGCCAGCACCATCGGCGCCGGCAACCCGCTGACCAACGGCGACACCCCGCTGCTGACCTGCGACGTCTGGGAACACGCTTACTACATCGACTACCGCAACGTTCGTCCGAAGTATGTCGAGGCGTTCTGGAACCTGGTCAACTGGAAGTTCGTGGCTGAGCAGTTCGAAGGCAAAACCTTCACCGCTTAAGCTCGACGCCAGTCAAAAAACCCGGCTTTCATGCCGGGTTTTTTTTCGCCTGATGCCACGGACATTTTCCGACATTGAAACAGGCGTTATCGCCCTTGCCCCCACGCCACAGGGGGCTAACATCAAACACATGGAAAATATCTGCACCTCCCCCTCAAGTTGAAGGACTCGACAACCGACACAGTGCGATAGGCTAATGGTTTCAGATGCTGCATATCGGCCAAGCTGCAGGCAAAATTTCCCATGGATGATTGTCCCTTTGACTGGCATCACGGGATTGCCAATACTCATGGCAACTTGATGCTACCCGCACGGAACAAGGAATAACCCTTTGAAGCTGGAACTCAAGAACAGCTTGTCGGTGAAGTTGCTCCGGGTCGTGCTCCTGTCGGCATTGATCGTCGGCGTGGTCTTGAGCTGCGCGCAGATTGTTTTCGATGCCTATAACACACGCCAGGCCGTCGCCGGCGACGCCGACCGCATCCTCGACATGTTTCGCGATCCCTCGACCCAGGCCGTTTACAGCCTGGACAGGGAAATGGGCATGCAGGTTATCGAAGGTCTGTTTCAGGACGATGCCGTGCGCCAGGCCTCCATCGGCCATCCCAATGAAGCCATGCTCGCGCAAAAGTCCCGCGAGTTGCAGCAGTCCAATACTCGTTGGCTGACCGACCTGATCCTGGGCAAGGAGCGCACGTTCACCACCCAACTGGTAGGACGCGGTCCGTACAGCGAGTACTACGGTGACCTGAGCATTACCCTCGATACCGCCACCTATGGCCAGGGGTTCATTGTCAGCTCGGTGATCATCTTCATTTCCGGCGTATTGCGCGCCCTGGCGATGGGGTTAGTGCTGTATCTGGTCTACCACTGGCTGCTGACCAAACCACTGTCGCGGATCATCGAGCACCTGACGGAAATCAACCCGGACCGCCCCAGCGAACACAAAATCCCGCAACTCAAGGGACATGAGAAAAACGAACTGGGGATCTGGATCAACACCGCCAACCAGTTGCTCGAATCCATCGAGCGCAACACCCACCTGCGCCATGAAGCAGAAAACAGCCTGTTGCGCATGGCCCAGTATGACTTCCTCACCGGCCTGCCGAACCGTCAGCAATTGCAAACGCAACTGGACAGGATCCTCATTGACGCTGGCAAACTGCAACGGCGGGTCGCTGTGTTGTGTGTCGGGCTCGATGACTTCAAAGGCATCAACGAACAATTCAGCTACCAGACCGGTGACCAGTTGCTGCTGGCCCTGGCCGATCGGCTGCGTGGTCATAGCGGGCGTCTAGGCGCCCTCGCCCGCCTCGGTGGCGACCAGTTCGCCCTGGTGCAGGCCGATATCGAGCAGCCCTACGAGGCTGCCGAACTGGCGCAAAGCATTCTCGATGACCTGGAAGCGGCGTTTGCCCTCGATCATCAGGAGATCCGCCTGCGCGCCACCATCGGCATCACCCTGTTCCCGGAGGACGGCGACAGCACCGAGAAGCTGTTGCAGAAAGCCGAGCAGACCATGACCCTGGCCAAGACCCGCTCGCGCAACCGTTATCAGTTCTATATCGCCAGCGTCGACACCGAAATGCGGCGACGCCGCGAACTGGAAAAAGACCTGCGTGATGCGCTGACCCGCAACCAGTTCTACCTCGTCTATCAACCACAAATCAGTTATCGCGATCACCGGGTGGTCGGTGTCGAAGCGTTGATTCGCTGGCAGCACCCCGACCACGGGCTGGTGCCACCCGACCAATTCATCCCGCTGGCCGAACAGAACGGCACCATCATTGCCATTGGGGAATGGGTGCTGGATCAGGCCTGCAAGCAATTGCGCGAGTGGCACGACCTGGGCTTCAGCGACCTGCGCATGGCGGTCAATTTGTCTACCGTACAGTTGCACCACGCCGAGCTGCCACGGGTGGTCAACAACCTGATGCAGATGTACCGCCTGCCGCCACGCAGCCTCGAGCTCGAAGTCACCGAAACCGGCCTGATGGAAGACATCAGCACCGCAGCCCAGCATTTGCTCAGCCTGCGTCGCTCCGGCGCGCTGATTGCCATCGACGACTTCGGTACGGGCTACTCGTCCTTGAGCTATCTGAAAAGCCTGCCGCTGGACAAGATCAAGATCGACAAGGGCTTCGTTCAGGATCTGCTCGATGACGACGACGATGCAACCATCGTTCGGGCCATCATCCAGTTGGGCAAGAGCCTGGGCATGCAGGTGATTGCCGAAGGCGTGGAAACCGCTGAGCAAGAGGCCTACATCATCTCGGAAGGTTGCCATGAAGGTCAGGGTTACTTTTACAGCAAGCCCCTGCCATCAAGGGAACTGAGCGCTTACTTGAAGCAGGCCCAGCGCACCAACGCCGCTATCTTGTAACCCCCTGTAGGAGCGAGCTTGCTCGCGATGGTCGTGAATGATGATGCGTTTAGCCTGAAAAAACGCGCTGTCCCCACGTTCATCGCGAGCAAGCTCGCTCCTACAGAGTGAGCTTGCAGCCCCATGAATAAGAAATATTTCCACCTGCAACCCTTTACACATAATGCGAAAGATTTGCATTATGTCGCAGTTTTGCGCTTAGACAGCGCCATACCACCCCTTATCGAAGCAGGATGTTCGCCATGATTCGTATGCCTCTGGCTACCGCCAGTCTGTTGGCCATCGCTATTTCCCTCGCCGGTTGCGGTGAAGGCAAAGACAAAGCTGCCGCTCCTGCACCAGCTGCCAGCACTGCTGCTGCTCCAGCCGCTGCACCTGCCGCTGCCGGCAAAGTCGACGAAGCCGCCGGCAAAGCCGTTGTCGCCCATTACGCCGACATCGTCTTCGCCGTTTACAGCGATGCCGAATCCACTGCGAAGACCCTGCAAACAGCCGTCGACGCATTCCTCGCCAAGCCGAACGCCGACACGCTGAAAGCCGCCAAGGCTGCCTGGATCGCAGCACGCGTTCCGTACCTGCAGAGTGAAGTGTTCCGCTTCGGCAACACCATCATCGACGACTGGGAAGGTCAGCTGAACGCCTGGCCATTGGACGAAGGCCTGATCGACTACGTCGACAAGTCCTATGAACACGCGCTGGGCAACCCTGGCGCTACCGCCAACATCATCGCCAACACGCAAATCCAGGTCGGCGAAGACAAGGTTGACGTAAAAGACATCACCCCGGAAAAACTCGCCAGCCTGAACGAGCTGGGTGGTTCCGAGGCCAACGTTGCCACCGGCTACCACGCCATTGAATTCCTGCTCTGGGGCCAGGACCTGAACGGTACCGGCCCAGGCGCCGGCAACCGTCCAGCTTCCGACTACCTGGAAGGCAAAGGCGCCACCGGTGGTCACAACGATCGTCGTCGCGCTTACCTGAAGTCTGTCACTCAGCTGCTGGTCAGCGACCTGGAAGAAATGGTCGGTAACTGGAAGCCAAACGTGGCTGACAACTACCGCGCCACTCTGCAAGCCGAACCGGTGGAAACCGGTCTGCGCAAAATGCTGTTCGGCATGGGCAGCCTGTCCCTGGGCGAACTGGCAGGCGAGCGCATGAAGGTTTCCCTGGAAGCCAACTCCCCTGAAGACGAACACGATTGCTTCAGCGACAACACCCACAACTCGCAGTTCTACGATGCCAAAGGCATCCGGAACGTCTACCTGGGTGAATACACTCGCGTCGATGGCACCAAAATGACCGGCGCCAGCCTGTCGTCCCTGGTGGCCAAAGCCGACCCGGCTGCCGACACGGCGCTGAAAGCCGACCTCGCAGCGACCGAAGCGAAGATGCAAGTGATCGTCGACCACGCCAACAAGGGTGAGCACTACGACCAACTGATCGCCGCCGGTAACACCGCCGGCAACCAGATCGTTCGCGACGCCATCGCTTCCCTGGTCAAGCAGACCGGCTCGATCGAAGCTGCCGCAGGCAAACTGGGCATCAGCGACCTGAACCCGGACAACGCTGATCACGAATTCTGATCAACGCTGACTGAATAAAAAGGCGACCTTCGGGTCGCCTTTTTTGTTCGCCGGAACACCACTAATCCTGTAGGAGCTGTCGAGTGAAACGAGGCTGCGATCTTCTCAACGGCAAGACCAACAGATCTCAACCTGCGCCACCGCCTACAAATCCAAGCAAACGATAATTCCTCTTATTCAAATTCCCCTGCCCTGTTAGACTTTGCGCCCTTGTTTTGCTCGTCTGCAGGATGTCTGATGCCCTCGCTGCTGCTTCGCTTGTCCGCACTGTTTCTGGCCTTGGGCCTGAGTGCCTGCGATGACGCCCCGAAATTCACCCAGGCCGAACCCGGCGAAGCCCGCTCCGGTGGCAGCGCGACCGTGCGCAAGACCGATCAAAATTCGTTTTCCCTGCCCTCCGCCAACCTCCCGCCGTCACGGCGCGTGGATTTCAGCGTCGGCAACAGCTTTTTCCGTAACCCGTGGGTGATCGCTCCGTCGACCACCACTGCACGCGATGGCCTCGGCCCGCTGTTCAACACCAACGCCTGCCAGGGTTGCCACATCAAGGATGGCCGGGGTCATCCACCCGAGCCCGGCGCACAGAACGCGGTATCGATGCTGGTGCGCCTGTCGATCCCCGATGCACCGGCCTACGCCAAGGTCATCGAACAAATCGGCGTCGTGCCCGAGCCCGTCTACGGCGGTCAGTTCCAGGACATGGCCGTACCCGGCGTGGAACCGGAAGGCAAAGTGCGGGTTGACTACACGCCCGTACCGATTCGCTTCAAGGACGGCACCGAGGTCGAATTGCGCAAACCGAGCCTGAACATCACCCGGTTAAACTACGGACCGATGCACCCGGACACCCGATTCTCCGCCCGCGTAGCCCCACCGATGATTGGCCTCGGCCTCCTTGAAGCAATCCCCGACGAGGCGATCCTGGCCAACGCGCAGGCTCAGGCCAAGGCGAACAACGGCATCGCCGGGCGCCCGAACCGGGTCTGGGACGATGCACAGCAAAAAACCGTTCTCGGACGATTCGGCTGGAAAGCCGGGCAACCCAATCTCAATCAACAAAATGTTCACGCGTTTTCGGGTGATATGGGCCTCACGACCAGCCTGAAACCCGTTGATGACTGCACCGACACGCAAATCGCCTGCAAACAGGCACCCAATGGCAACGGCCCGGATGGCGAGCCGGAAGTCAGTGACAACATCCTGCGCCTGGTGCTGTTCTACAGCCGTAACCTCGCCGTACCCGCCCGCCGTGATGTCAGTGCACCGCAAGTGTTGGCCGGCAAGAGCCTGTTCTATCAGGCCGGTTGCCAGTCCTGCCACACACCGAAATACACCACCGCAACCAACGCTGCCGAACCTGAACTGGCCAATCAAGTGATTCGTCCGTACAGCGATCTGCTGCTGCATGACATGGGCGACGGCCTGGCCGACAACCGTACCGAATTCCAGGCCAGTGGCCGCGACTGGCGCACCCCGCCGTTGTGGGGCATTGGCCTGACTCAGGCGGTCAGCGGTCACACGCAGTTCCTGCACGACGGCCGCGCCCGTAATCTGCTCGAGGCCGTGCTCTGGCATGGCGGTGAGGCGGCAGCGGCGCAGCAACAGGTTTTGTCTTTCAATGCCGAGCAGCGCGCTGCGTTGCTGGCGTTTTTGAATTCCCTTTAACACGCATTCCTTCAGCGGGAGCCCGACATGTTCCGTCCCAAACTGCTATTCACCAGCCTTGCCGCCCTTGCGCTGGGCGCCTGTTCGCCCCAGGACCCGCAAGCGGTCACGTCGGCAGCCATCGCCAAATCGGTGATCCTGCCGACCTACACCCGCTGGGTTGAAGCCGACCGCCAACTGGCCGTCAGCGCCCTCGCCTATTGCGAAGGCAAGGAAACCCTGGACACCGCCCGCGCCGACTTCCTGCACGCACAAAAGGCCTGGGCCGAATTGCAACCGCTGTTGATCGGGCCACTGGCTGAAGGCAACCGTGCATGGCAAGTACAGTTCTGGCCGGACAAGAAAAACCTCGTCGGCCGTCAGGTCGAACAACTGGTCACCGCGCAACCGCAGATCGATGCGGCTGCACTGGCCAAATCCAGTGTCGTGGTGCAGGGTCTGTCGGCCTACGAATACATCCTGTTCGACAGCAAGCCTGATGTGGCCAACGCTGAGCAGAAAGCCAAATACTGCCCGCTGCTGATCGCGATTGGCGAACGTCAAAAGCAATTGGCTGAAGAAATCCTGAAAGGCTGGAACAACACCGACGGCATGCTCGCGCAGATGAGCAAGTTCCCGAACCAGCGCTACGCCGACTCCCACGAAGCCATCGCTGATCTGCTGCGCGTACAAGTGACCGCCCTCGACACCCTGAAGAAAAAGCTCGGCACCCCAATGGGTCGTCAGACCAAGGGCGTCCCGCAGCCGTTCCAGGCCGATGCCTGGCGCAGTCAATCGTCCCTCGCGGGCCTCGAAGCCAGCCTTGCGGCCGCCAAAACCGTCTGGGAAGGTGTGGACAACAAAGGCCTGCGTGGTCTGTTGCCGAGCGAGCAGAAGCCATTGGCCGACAAAATCGACGCTGCCTACGCCGCCGCACTGAAACTGTTCGCCAGCAACAAGCGCTCGCTGACCGACTTGCTCAATGACGAGGCCGGTCGCCAGCAGCTCAACGAGCTCTACGACAGCCTCAACGTTGTCCATCGTCTGCACGAAGGCGAACTGGCCAAGGCGCTGGGCATCCAACTGGGCTTCAACGCCAACGACGGTGACTGATGAGGGCGACTGCCATGCTGCGACGCCAGGCTCTGACATTAGGTAGTTTGCTGCTGGGTGCGATGACGCTGGGCGGCTGGAAGCTGTTCCGGCAAAAGGACCAAAGCCCGCTGCTGCTTTCAGCGCGGGACGATACCGACGGCAAGCATTACGCCGTGGGTTATCGGCTGGACGGCACCCAGGTGTTTGCCACCCGGGTCGGCCAGCGTTGCCACGACATCATCAACCACCCGACGCTGCCGATTGCGCTGTTTGTCGCCCGTCGCCCTGGCACCGAGAGCTACCTGGTCGACCTGCGCGACGGTGCGCTGCTGCAAACCGTAACGTCGCAACCGAACCGGCACTTCTACGGTCACGCGGTGATTCACCAGAGCGGCGACTGGCTGTACGCCACCGAAAACGACACCACCGATCCGGGTCGCGGTCTGCTCGGGGTGTACAAATTCGAAGGCGAACGGCTGGTGCACAGCGGCGAGATTTCTACCCATGGCATCGGCCCGCATCAGGTGTCGTGGATGCCCGACGGCGAAACCCTGGTGGTGGCCAACGGCGGGATTCGTACCGAGGCCGAAAGCCGGGTCGAGATGAATCTCAACGCCATGGAACCGAGCCTGGTCCTGATGCAACGCGACGGCACCCTGCTGAGCAAGGAAACCCTCGCCCAGCAGATGAACAGCGTGCGTCACCTGGGGATTGCCAGTGACGGCACCATCGTCGCCGGGCAGCAATTCATGGGCGCGGCCCACGAATCGTCGGAGCTGCTGGCGATCAAGCGCCCCGGCCAGCCGTTCGTGGCGTTCCCGGTGCCTGAGCACCAGTTGCAGGCCATGGGGCATTACACCGCCAGCGTCGCGGTGCACAGTGACTTGCGCCTGGTGGCGTTGACCGCGCCACGGGGCAATCGCTTTTTTATCTGGGACCTGGACAGCGGCGAAGTGCGCCTGGATGCGCCGCTTCCCGATTGCGCCGGGGTCGGCGCAGTGGCCGATGGCTTTGTCGTGACCTCGGGTCAGGGACGTTGCCGCTACTACGATTGCCGTCAGGAAAACCTCGTCGCCAAACCCCTGGAACTGCCGGCAGGGCTCTGGGACAACCATCTTCACCTGATGACCTGAACCTGCTGCAACGCCTTACCTAAATACGCTCAGTAGGAGCTGGCTTGCCAGCGATGGCTATCTTGAGAACTGCACCGCGCTCAAGGGCTTCTTCGCCAGCAAGCCGGCTCCTACAGATCGAGGAAAACCGGAAAAACATCGATTGGATTCCCCCTCCCAGTCGCGGTAATGTGCCCCACTGTCTCACCTGATTTTCTCCAAGGAACTGGAAATATGCTGCGTCGCCGCATGCTGATCATGTTGGGTGTTGTTCTGCTGATTGTGCTGGTGCTGGCCGCTTACAAAGCCTTCTCGATCTACACGATGATCCAGGGCTTCTCCGCACCGAAACCGCCTATCAGTGTCGCCGTGGCCACGGCTATCGAACGTCCGTGGCAAGCCCGGCTGCCCACGGTTGGTACCCTGAAGGCGCTGCAAGGTGTTGACCTGAGTCTGGAAACCGATGGCACCGTCATTGATGTGCAATTCGAGTCAGGACAGAAAGTAAAGGCCGGTCAACCCATCATCCGGCTCGACAGCGCCGTGGAAAGCGCCCTGCTGGAAACCGCCCTGGCCGATCTTGGACTGGCCCAGGTGGATTACAATCGCGGCAGTCAACTGGTGGGCAGCGAGGCCATTTCCAAGGGCGAGTTCGACCGGCTCTCCGCGGTCTATAAAAAGAGCAAGGCTTCGGTCAATCAACTCAAGGCCGCACTGGGCAAAAAGAGCATCCTCGCGCCCTTCAGCGGCACCATCGGCATCCGTCAGGTGGACGTCGGCGACTACGTGGCCAGTGGCACCATGATTGCCACGCTGCAAGATCTCAGCAGCCTGTATGTCGACTTTTTCATTCCCGAGCAGTCAGTGCCGAGGATTGCCGTGGGGCAAGCGGTGCAGATCATTGTCGCGTCCTATCCGACGCAGGTGTTCCCCGGCACCATCAGCGCAATCAACCCGAAAGTCGAGAACAGCACCCGTAACGTGCAAGTGCGCGCGAAACTGGCCAACCCTGATGGCAAGTTGTTGCCGGGGATGTTCGCCAGCCTCCAGGTGTTGCTGCCCGCCCCGCAGCTTCGCATCGTTGTCCCGGAAAGCGCCATCACCTACACGCTCTATGGCAACTCGGTGTATGTCGCCACCCAGAAGAAGGCCGAAGACGGCAGCCTTGAAAAAGACGACAAAGGCCAGCCGGTACTGATCGCCGAACGGCGATTTGTCGAAACCGGCGAGCGCCGTGATGGCCAGGTGATGATCACCAAAGGCGTGCAGAACGGCGAAAAAGTGGTGACGGCTGGCCAGATCAAACTGGACAACGGTGCGCACATTGCCATCAGCGATGACAAGACTCTAGGCGAGAAGAACAGCCCGCCACGCGCGGACTGATCAAGGAATCCCCATGGCCTTTACCGACCCGTTCATCCGCCGCCCGGTTCTCGCTACCGTGGTCAGCCTGTTGATTGTGCTGCTGGGCTTTCAAGCCTGGAGCAAGCTGCCGCTGCGTCAGTACCCGCAGATGGAAAACGCCCTGATCACGGTGACCACCGCTTACCCCGGGGCCAACGCCGAGACCATTCAGGGCTACATCACCCAGCCGATGCAACAGAGCCTGGCGAGCGCCGAAGGCATCGACTACATGACCTCGGTCAGCCGACAGAACTTTTCGGTGATATCGATCTATGCCCGCATCGGCGCCAACAGCGACCGACTGTTCACCGAACTGTTGGCCAAAGCCAATGAGGTGAAGAATCAGCTGCCCCAAGACGCCGAAGACCCGGTCCTGAGTAAAGAAGCGGCAGACGCCTCGGCGCTGATGTACATCAGTTTCTTCAGCAAGGAACTGAGCAACCCGCAGATCACCGATTACCTGTCACGGGTGATCCAGCCGAAGCTGGCAACCCTGCCCGGCATGGCCGAAGCCGAGATCCTCGGCAACCAGGTGTTTGCCATGCGGCTGTGGCTGGATCCGGTAAAACTGGCCGGATTCGGCCTGAGTGCCAGCGACGTGACCAACGCCGTACGCCAATACAACTTCCTCTCCGCCGCCGGTGAAGTGAAAGGCCAGTATGTGGTCACCAGCATCAACGCCAATACCGAGCTCAAGTCCGCCGAAGCTTTCGGGGCGATTGCGCTCAAGGTCGATGGCGACAGCCGTGTGCTGCTGCGCGATGTAGCACGAGTGGAGATGGGCGCAGAAAACTACGACACCATCAGCTCCTTTGGTGGCACTCCCTCGGTGTACATCGGCATCAAGGCCACACCTGGCGCCAACCCGCTGGAAGTGATCAAGGAAGTACGCAAGATCATGCCGGACCTTGAGGCGCAGTTACCGCCGAACCTCAAGGGTGAAATCGCCTACGACGCCACTCTGTTCATCCAGGCCTCGATCGACGAAGTGGTGAAAACCCTGTTCGAAGCGGTACTGATCGTGATCGTGGTGGTGTTCCTGTTCCTCGGAGCCCTGCGTTCGGTGGTGATTCCGGTGGTCACCATCCCCTTGTCGATGATCGGCGTGATGTTCTTCATGCAGATGATGGGCTACTCGATCAACCTGCTGACCTTGCTGGCGATGGTGTTGGCCATTGGTCTTGTGGTGGACGATGCCATCGTGGTCGTGGAAAACATCCACCGCCACATCGAAGAAGGCAAGACACCGCTGGATGCAGCCATCGAGGGTGCCCGGGAAATCGCCATGCCGGTGGTTTCGATGACCATCACCCTGGCGGCGGTGTATGCCCCCATCGGCTTCCTGACCGGTCTCACCGGTGCATTGTTCAAGGAGTTCGCCCTGACCCTGGCCGGAGCGGTGGTGATCTCCGGCATCGTCGCACTGACACTGTCACCGATGATGTGCGCCCTGCTGCTGCGCCACGATGAAAACCCCAGCGGGCTGGCTCATCGCCTCGATGTGATTTTCGAAAGTCTCAAGCGCCGCTACCAAAGCATGCTGCATGGCACCCTGAACACCCGACCAGTGGTGTTGGTGTTCGCAGTCATCGTGTTGTGCCTGATCCCCGTACTGCTCAAGTTCACCAAGTCGGAACTGGCACCGGACGAAGACCAGGGCATCATTTTCATGCTGGCCAATGCGCCACAACCCACCAACCTCGACTACCTGAACACCTACACCGACGACTTCATCAACATCTTCAAATCGTTTCCCGAGTACTACTCATCGTTTCAGATCAATGGTTTCAACGGTGTGCAGTCGGGGATTGGCGGCTTCCTGCTCAAACCGTGGAACGACCGCAGCCGCACGCAGATGGCGATCCTGCCGGAGGTCCAGGCCAAACTCGAAAGCATTCCAGGCCTGCAAGTATTCGGTTTCAACCTGCCCTCGCTGCCGGGCACCGGCGAAGGGTTGCCCTTCCAGTTCGTCATCAACTCCGCCAACGACTACGAGTTATTGCTGCAAGTGGTCGACCGGGTGAAGAAACGGGCGATGGAGTCCGGCAAGTTCGCGTTCGTCGACGTCGACCTCGCGTTCGACAAACCTGAAGTAGTAGTAGACATCGACCGCGCCAAGGCTGCGCAGATGGGTGTATCGATGCAGGACCTGGGGGGAACGCTGGCCACGCTGCTCGGTGAAGCCGAAATCAACCGATTCACCATTGAAGGTCGTAGCTACAAAGTCATCGCCCAGGTCGAACGACCCTTTCGCGATAACCCTGAATGGTTGAACAACTATTACGTCAAGAACACAAAAGGCGAGTTGCTGGCCTTGTCCACCCTGATCACCGTCACCGACCGCGCACGTCCACGACAGCTGAATCAGTTCCAGCAACTCAACTCGGCCATCCTGTCCGGGGTGCCGCTGGTGAGCATGGGGGAAGCCATCGACACCGTGCGCCAGATCGCCAGTGAAGAAGCGCCCGCCGGCTTCGCCTTCGACTACGCCGGTGCATCGAGGCAGTACGTTCAGGAGGGTAGCGCCTTGTGGGTCACGTTTGGCCTGGCATTGGCGATCATCTTCCTCGTGTTGGCGGCCCAGTTCGAAAGCTTCCGCGACCCATTGGTCATCCTGGTGACCGTGCCGCTGTCAATTTGCGGCGCATTGATTCCGCTGTTCCTGGGCTGGTCGAGCATGAACATCTACACGCAGGTCGGTCTGGTCACGTTGATCGGACTGATCAGCAAGCACGGGATTCTGATTGTTGAGTTCGCCAACCAGTTGCGCAAGGACAAGGGGCTGACTGCCCGAGAAGCAGTAGAGGAAGCCGCAGCCATTCGTCTGCGTCCGGTGTTGATGACCACTGCCGCGATGGTATTCGGCATGGTGCCGTTGATCATCGCCACGGGCGCGGGTGCGGTCAGTCGGTTCGACATTGGCACGGTGATCGCCACTGGCATGTCGATTGGCACGCTCTTCACTTTGTTTGTATTGCCGTGCGTGTACACGTTACTGGCCAAGCCCGATAAACCTGAGACGAACACATAGCCTCGTGGGAGCAAGCTTGTTCGCGATAGTGGTGTATCAAGTCAATGTTTTTATTGAATGTGATGCCGTCATCGCGAGCAAACTCGCTCCTACAGGGGATGTGCAGGACGAAAAACTGCGCCAACAAAAAAGGCCTCGCATTAGCGAGGCCTTTTACTTGGGCTTCAATCTGGTCAACTTTCCGGCCTCATTCCTTGAGAAAGTCCGAACATGAACAGCAACAAATCATGATCGGGCCGGGTGGCCACAGATGCCTTGGCAATCCGTGGCATACGATGCTCATCTGCATGGGCTGAGCTGAGAATCTGGGTGCGTGGTTGCTCCCAGGCTGCCAGCGCAATCGACGCAACTGCCAAGGCTCCTACCAAAAACAAACCTCGTGCAATTTCGAGTTTCATTGCTATAAACCTTTGATAGCGCTGCCAAACGCCGTCTCATAAAAATAGACGAGTTTTTCCCAGTCCGTCGCACTGAACGACGAGTGGCGACGCAGTTGCTTCATGTCATGGGCAGCAGCGCGATAGGCGGTCAAGCGCTGTCGGCACTTCTCCAGATCGATCAGGGCAACCTCGACGTTGGCCGAATCGCCCTCACCGGTCACACGAACGAATACGTGCTTGATGTAAATGCAGCTGTGTTGCCAACGGCCCTTGTGCATGCGCGCCAGATTCTCGGCCAAGTCCTTCAGCACTCGATCATGCACCGCTTCACCGTGACGCTCGCGACCACCGCCAGCGTACCAGTGCTGGACTTCCTCGAAGCCGTCCAGCGACTTGGTCACCAACAGCGCGCGCCATTTATGGACCGGATCGCGCTGTGCGCCGCAAAAGACGATGTGTGGAACGCGAACACCCAGTGCGCTCACACCAGTGAGTGCATCACGCTCACGCAACACCGTGGGCCGACCAAACGGATACAGCCAGCTACGATGGACGTGCCCGGTCTGACGCTTGACGTAGAGCAACTGACCGTCTTGGTCTGTGACTCGCTGAACACCACTCTCCCCACCGCGACGGACGTTGGGTTCTTCCACCCATTCACCGCGCTGATTCCAAAAGTAATCGAAGCGATCCAGGGAGGGGACTTCCGTTTCTGCTGCACACTGCACTGCCATCGTGTTACCTCTTGCGCAATACGTAAACTCGCCACATGGCATAGAGCGGTATGAAGTCCAGTTGTTCCTGGATCCGGAAGCCCGCCTGCTCAAATTCCTTTTCTACGGTAGCGGCTGGTAACACAAAACGGTTTTGGTAACCTGCCTGAGCACGGGATTTCTCGGCGCGCTTGCGTTTCCATGCTTTGAAATTGCCATCGACCCACAACGAAAGGATCACGCTATCCCGGGAAACACGCTCGAACTCGCGCAAAATGGTCAGTCGATGCTCGGCTTCACCGATGTGGTGGAGCAAACGCATGCAAAAGATGCTGTCGACGGCGTTATCCGGCAAGCCGATGTCAAACGCAGAAGTGTGCAAGGGTTGTACCCGTTTCACGACATCGGCAGGTTGAGACTGGGTGGCGATCTTCAACATGGACTCTGAATTGTCGGCGCCGATGATCACACGGTTGGGCTTTTCCGCCAGCATGGGCCAGAACCGTCCCGCACCGCAGGGTAAATCGAGGACAAGGCCCGGCTCGCCGACCAAAGACAAAGCTTTGCGACCCATTTGAACGTCACGCCAGTGAGACAAGCGACGACCGAGTCCATCCTTATGCTTGAGCAAATAGCGTTGCGCGTGCTGATCGTCGTACTTCTCCGAAAAATCGAGTTTGATCGGGCCATCCATTATCACAGTCTCCTGAAATTCTGATGACAACCACAGTAGGTAGAGGCGTGTCAGCGTCAGGTCATGCGTTTGTGAAAAAAATGTTAGGAAAACCTCAATTCATTACAAGGTTTTTCAGAGAAAAATCAATTCATGGCCTGAACCCATTGAGATTAGGCCTCAATTCGAATCAATTCCACTTCAAAACGACAGCCATGGGGTTCCATATTTGCCAGGCTGACGCTCCAGCCCTGGTTTTCACAGATCCGCTGCACGAGCGACAGACCAAGCCCCAAACCTTCCCCGCGCTTCTCGCTTCCGCGCACAAAAGGCTCGAACATCGCTTCACGTTTTTCCTCAGGAATGCCAACACCGCTGTCTTCCACCAAAAACCCGGTGGCGGTCAGGGTCAGTTGGATGAATCCGCTCTCTGTGTAATGCAATGCATTACGTAGCAGGTTGCCCATCACCGCTTGCAACAGCGTCGCGTTGTAACAAATCGGCGGCGGGTCTGCGGATTCAAAAAGCAGCTTCAACCCCTTGGCTTCGATCGGCTCACGCCATAGACCGAGCAGGCCGTCCGCCACTTCGCTCAGTGTCTGCTGAGGCGACATACTGGCATCTTCACGCTGAGCGCGAGCCAGCATCAGAAAGGTTTGCACCAGCTCGCGCATCTCTTCGCACGCCCGAGCGATCCGCTCGACTTGAGCACGGCCGCGTAGATCGAGACCGGGATTTTCCAGCAACAATTCGCAGGAACTGGCCAGAACCATCAACGGGGTGCGCAGTTCATGGCTGACATCACTGGTAAACAGGCGCTCGCGAGACAATGCCTGGCGCAGACGCCCGAGGGTCGCGTCAAATGCCACGGCCAATTCGCCGACTTCGTCGGCGGCGTAATCCGGTGCCAGTGGAGGCGCCAGACCTAACAGCTGATCGCGATGGCGCACTTGACGAGCCAGACGCACCACCGGCGCCATCACTTTGCGCGCCAAAACCCAGCCGAGAAACACGGCCAGCGCCAGGCTCAACACGAAACCTACCAACACAATCGCAAACAGCACCCGCTCGCGCTCTTCGAAGTCGCTTTGATCCTGCAACAGCACGTAATGCCGACCATCGACAATTTCGACCATCGCGTGGTACGACAGATGGTCGCGAAAAACTTCATGAAAGCCCGGGACCAGATGCCGCAAATCCTTTGGCAGGTCAAAGTCACCCGGCCCGCCGCTGAAATAGAACAGTTGATCCGGCTCGGGACGATGGCTCCAGTCCGAGACGCTGTCCATCAGCAACAACCGCTGCAAATCGCCGCCCAGACCAGCCGAAATCAGTTTTTCTTCAACCAGGTGCACCGTCGCGATGATGCCCATGGCAAAGGCGCCTGCTACCAGAGCGCTCATCAGTGCAAAAGCAATGATGATCCGCTGGGAAAGGCTCTGTCTAAACTCCATCACGGCCCTCGGCCAAGCGGTAACCCACACCGTGTACGGTTTGCAGCAGCGGTTTGGCGAACGGCTTGTCGATCACCTGGCGCAGTTGATGGACGTGGCTGCGCAAGCTGTCGCTGTCCGGGCAGTCATCGCCCCACAACGCTTCTTCGAGAATTTCACGGCGCAGCACGTGGGGGCTTTTCTGCATCAGCACGGCCAGCAACTTCAGGCCCACGGGGTTGAGTTTCAGTAGACGCCCTTCGCGGGTGACCTCCAATGTGTCGAGGTCGTAGCTCAAATCGCCGACCTGCAAGGTGCGACGCCCGCCCCCTTGGGCTCGGCGCATGACCGCTTCGACCCGCGCCGCCAGTTCAGACAGGGCGAAGGGTTTGATCAGGTAATCGTCTGCACCGGACTTGAAGCCTTGCAGACGGTCGTTCAGTTGATCGCGAGCCGTGAGCATGATCACCGGCGTGCAACGACGGGCATCCTCTCGCAGGCGTTTGCACAAGGTGTAACCGTCGATGCCGGGCAACATGATGTCGAGCACGATCAAGTCGTAGTGCTCGGTAGCCGCCAGATGCAAGCCCGACAGTCCGTCCTGCGCGCAATCCACGGTGTAGCCTTTGAGCCCCAGATAATCGGCCAGGTTGGCGAGGATATCGCGGTTGTCTTCAACCAATAGAATTCGCATGGGCATCTCTCCGTACACAGTAACGGCCGTCTTGGCCCGCGCAGCTTAAGGCCAAGTTCGGCTCACGGCTAGGACTGAGTGAAGCTCAAAAATGTGGAAACTGACCGGCTACGGCCTTAACAAGTTTTTCACTGTCGATTCACACGCTGGCGACAGAATCGGGCACAAACTCCGCGCGGTTGCGCATTTCAGAACATTTCACTGACCAAGGAACTCGCATGGTTTCGACCCTTGCACGCCCCGCCTCTCGCCCGCTCAATTTCTGGGTGTGCCTTGGGGTCCCCGTCATTGCGGCGATCATTTTGGTATTGCTTGAATTGACCAACCTGGACATGGACCTGGCCAAGCTGTTCTACGACCCGGTCGCCGGGCAATTCATCGGGCGCCACAGTTATTTCCTGGAAGACATCCTGCACGACCGCGCTAAACAAGTGGTCATCGCCTTCTCGGTGTTTGCCATCCTCGGTTTCATCGGCTCGTTTTTCATCGCAAGGCTCAAGCCGTTCAAACGGGAATTGGGTTGTCTGGTGCTGTCTCTGGGGCTGGCGACCTCTTTTGTCACACCGATAAAAGCGGTGACGGCGGTGCAATGTCCGTGGAGCCTTGAACAATTCGGTGGTCATGAGACCTATAGCGAACTGCTGAGCCCGCGCCCTGCTACCGAAAAACCCGGACGCTGCTGGCCGGGCGGCCATGCGGCGACCGGATTCACATTGTTTGCCCTGTTTTTCGTCTTGCGTGACCGCCGCCCACGTTTGGCTCGCTCAGCATTTGTGTTCGCCTTTGCCCTGGGCAGCGTGTTCTCCATCGGCCGGATGATGCAGGGGGCGCACTTTTTCTCGCACAACGTTTGGACGGCGATTTTCTGCTGGCTGATTTGTCTGGGATCGTATTACTGGATTCTGTACCGGCCTTCGAGCAGTTTGGTGCACGCAGAACCTGTCAGCGCTTGATAGAAGTTCTTTTGACTTTGCGATGGGCAATAAAAAACCCCGCCTGCTTTCGCAGGCGGGGTTTTCAGTACAGGGGTAAGGCTGGCTTACATCATGCCGCCCATGCCGCCCATACCGCCCATGTCTGGCATACCGCCGCCAGCACCGCCGTCTTTCTTCGGTGCATCAGCAACTGCAGCTTCGGTGGTCAGGATCAGACCGCCAATCGACGATGCAGCTTGCAGCGCGGAACGGGTGACCTTGGTTGGGTCCAGGATACCCATTTCGATCATGTCGCCGTATTCGCCAGTCGCAGCGTTGTAACCGAAGTTACCTTTGCCGTTCTTGACTTCGTTGACCACAACGCTTGGCTCGTCACCGCTGTTGGCAGCGATCTGACGCAGCGGTGCTTCAACGGCACGGCGCAGAACAGCGATACCTACGTCCTGATCAGCGTTGTCGCCTTTCAGATCGTTCAAGGTTTGCAGAGCGCGGATCAACGCAACGCCACCGCCAGGTACCACGCCTTCTTCAACGGCTGCACGGGTAGCGTGCAGGGCGTCTTCAACGCGGGCTTTCTTCTCTTTCATTTCTACTTCGGAACCAGCGCCAACCTTGATCACTGCAACGCCGCCGGACAACTTGGCCAGACGCTCTTGCAGTTTTTCACGGTCGTAGTCCGAGGAAGTTTCGGCAACCTGGGCACGGATCTGAGCAATGCGCGACTCGATGTCGCCTGCTACGCCAGCACCGTCAACGATGATGGTGTTTTCCTTGGAGATGGTCACGCGCTTGGCGCTACCCAGGTTTTCCAGGGTGGCTGCTTCCAGGCTCAGGCCGATCTCTTCGGAGATAACGGTACCGCCGGTCAGAACAGCGATGTCCTGCAGCATGGCCTTGCGGCGGTCGCCGAAGCCTGGAGCCTTGACGGCTGCGACTTTAACGATGCCACGCATGTTGTTCACGACCAGAGTCGCCAGGGCTTCGCCTTCAACGTCTTCGGAAACGATCAGCAGTGGACGGCCGGCTTTGGCAACGGCTTCCAGCACTGGCAGCATTTCGCGGATGTTCGAGATCTTTTTGTCGACCAGCAGAACCAGCGGGTTGTCCAGCTCGGCAACCATGGTTTCCGGCTTGTTGACGAAGTACGGGGACAGGTAGCCACGGTCGAACTGCATGCCTTCTACAACCGACAGTTCGTTTTCCAGGCCAGTGCCTTCTTCAACGGTGATCACGCCTTCTTTACCGACTTTTTCCATGGCTTCGGCAATGATGTCGCCGATGGAGTTGTCGGAGTTGGCGGAGATGGTACCCACCTGAGCGATTGCCTTGGTGTCAGCGCATGGCTTGGACAGGTTTTTCAGCTCTTTGACGATGGCGATGGTCGCCTTGTCGATGCCGCGCTTCAGATCCATCGGGTTCATGCCGGCAGCGACGGCTTTCAGGCCTTCGTTGACGATCGACTGAGCCAGAACGGTAGCGGTGGTAGTACCGTCGCCGGCGTCATCGTTGGCACGGGAGGCAACGTCTTTGACCAGCTGCGCGCCCATGTTTTCGAAACGGTCTTCGAGTTCGATTTCTTTGGCGACGGAAACGCCGTCCTTGGTGATGGTCGGAGCGCCGAAGCTCTTCTCGATGATCACGTTACGGCCTTTCGGGCCCAGGGTCGCTTTTACCGCGTCAGCCAGGACGTTGACGCCTTTGAGCATTTTCTTGCGGGCGGAATCGCCAAACAGAACTTCTTTAGCAGCCATGATCGATATTCCTTAAATACTTTGTAGTAGCGGGAAAATGAGCGGGTAATCAGCCTTCGATAACAGCGAGAATTTCGTTCTCGCTCATTACCAGCAGGTCTTCGCCGTCGACTTTCACAGTGTTGCTGCCGGAGTAAGGACCGAACACAACCTTGTCGCCCACTTTCACGGACAGTGCACGCACTTCACCGCTTTCCAGTGCTTTGCCTGGGCCTACAGCGAGGATTTCGCCGCTGTTGGCTTTTTCAGCAGCCGAACCTGGCAGGACGATACCGCCAGCGGTTTTCTTTTCTTCTTCGCTGCGACGGATAACGACGCGGTCATGCAGAGGACGAAGCTTCATTGTCGATCTCTCCCAATTGTGGTTTTCATCGGCCGGTGTAGTCCCGGCGGGTTAAACAAAGTCCGGCGGTGCCGGTTGCGGTTCGTCAAGCGAACCGCGGAAGTCTGTCTGGCGTGTTCGCCAGAAACCTTGCGGTGACCGTTACATAAGGGCGCATAAGCTTATTACAAGGGCGAGGATTGAAAATTTTTCTGTTCGTTGCCCCGCAAACGAACACGGCACCCGAAGGTGCCGTGTGTCGAATGTGTTACTTGGTGTCGCGGTGTTCGAACTCGCCTTCGATCACGTTGGGCTCACGCCCCAGCGGCTCGCGCGGCGCAGGTCCGCCCCGGGCTTGAAGGTCATCGGCAAACGCACGTTGGCGAATGGCCTGCTCCTCGGCACGCTGGCGCATTTTGTTGGCCAGCAGGCGACGGCTGACCGGCAGCAACATGATCAAGCCGATCACGTCGCTGATGAAACCCGGCAAGATCAACAGGCCACCGGCCAACGCCAGCATCAGGCCTTCGAGCATGGTCTGGGCTGGCAGTTCGCCGCGGCTCAGGCTTTCACGGGCACGCAGTGCCGTGGCCAGCCCCGCGATGCGCAGCACGAACACACCGAACATCGAGCCGAGAATGACCAGCAGCAGAGCCGGGAAAAACCCGATAGACCCTGCCACTTTGACGAATACGAACAGCTCCAACACCGGGAACAGCAGAAAGAGCAACAAAAAAGGGCGCATCAAATGTTTCCTCAACGCAAGAATGCCTTGCCAGTTCACCTTAGATGACGTCGCCGTTTCGTGAATTCAAGCGTCGGCCACTTCATTTTTTGGCCAATGTTCAGCATGAGCCAGAGAAACCAAGGCTTCCCGGACTTGTGTCGGCGTATTACAAGGCGCTTGAAACGGCAACCAGTACAAGCTTTGACCGATGCGCAGGTGCATGCCTTCGGTATCGATACCGACCATTTGCGCCGCAGCGGTTTTCGGCAAACCGGCCAGATCGACGTAATGGGCAATGGCCTTGGCGTGATCGGCATTCATGTGCTCGACCATGCTCACTTCGGCTTTGCCGGCGAACGGGTTGGCCAGGGTCAGGTCGTTGACCCAGTGAATCGCGCCGAAACCGCCGATGTAGCGGTGGCGTACAGGTTTGAGCACCCAGAAATCAAAATCATGTGCCGTGTGGTAGCTCTGGGATTCCGGGAAGTAGCGGTAGTAACGTTCGGCCGCCGCGGCGATAGCGTCCTCGCCTTCCAGCTGCTGCGCCTCGGCGAGGTAAGTCAGGCGACCAACGGCTTGTACATCTTCAGCGCCGCGCTCGCCGACAAACAGCGAACATTTGGGATCTTTTTGCAGGTTATGAGTGTGCTGAGCGATGCGGCTGATAAGGATCAGGGGCCGACCCTGCTCGTCCAGGCAGTATGGAACGACGGAGCCGAACGGAAAGCCGGGCATTGATTTGGAGTGCGTGGAGAGCACTCCACGGTATTCCTTGAGAAGCAATTCTCGTGCATGCTTAGCCGCTTCTACGCTCAATTTATGACTCCTTAATTAGAATCCGTCAAAAAAAACGGACGGCGACTGGTGAAAGTTCCAGCCCGCCAATAGGGGCAGTTCTCATGTGCCAAGGTAGGCGTGATGGAGAAGATGCCTATGAAAACACCCAGACCATTTACCGGGGCATGCGAATGCAACTCACTGACAAAGTAATCATTATCACTGGCGGTTGCCAGGGTTTAGGCCGTTCCATGGCCGAGTATTTCGCAAGTAAAGGCGCGAAACTGGCGCTGGTGGACTTGAACCAGGAAAAACTCGACGACGCCGTCGCGGCCTGCAAGGCCAAGGGTGCCGAAGCCCGCGCTTATCTGTGCAACGTTGCCAATGAAGAGCAAGTGACCCACATGGTCGCCCAGGTCGCCGAAGACTTTGGCGCGATCCATGGCCTGATCAACAACGCCGGGATCCTGCGCGACGGCCTGCTGCTCAAGGTCAAGGACGGCGAAATGACCAAGATGACCCTGGCCCAGTGGCAGGCGGTGATCGATGTCAACCTGACCGGCGTGTTCCTGTGCACCCGTGAAGTCGCGGCAAAAATGATCGAGCTGGATAACAGCGGCGCGATCATTAATATCTCGTCGATTTCCCGCGCAGGCAATGTGGGCCAGACCAACTACTCCGCCGCCAAGGCCGGTGTCGCTGCCGCGACCGTGACCTGGGCCAAGGAACTGGCGCGCTACGGCATCCGTGTAGCCGGCATTGCACCGGGCTTCATCGAAACCGAAATGACCTTGGGCATGAAGCCTGAAGCGCTCGACAAGATGACTGCCGGGATACCGCTCAAGCGCATGGGCAAGCCTGAAGAAATCGCCCATTCGGCGGCGTACATCTTCGAGAACGACTACTACACCGGTCGGATTCTGGAGATGGATGGCGGTTTGCGGATCTAAAGCGAGATCAAAAGATCGCAGCCTCGCTTCGCTCGACAGCTCCTACAGGTGTAAGCCAATCCAATGTAGGAGCTGTCGAGCGAAGCGAGGCTGCGATCTGTTTATAGGCGCCGCAAATCAATCGTCGCTGATGCTGATATTCGGCATCGCCGGCGTCAACGCTTCCTGCAACACGATCCGCGCACCGACATGGCGGGCCAGTTCCTGGTAAACCATGGCGATCGGGCAATCTGGCTCGGCGATCACAGTTGGCTTGCCACCATCGGCCTGCTCGCGGATTTCCATCGCCAACGGCAACGAAGCAAGCAGTTCGACACCATACTGGGTCGCCAGCTTCTCACCACCACCCTCACCGAACAGATGCTCGGCATGTCCACAATTCGAGCAGATGTGCACGGCCATGTTTTCCACCACGCCCAGCACCGGAATGTTGACCTTGCGGAACATTTCCACACCCTTGCGCGCGTCCAGCAGCGCCAGGTCCTGTGGCGTGGTGACAATGACGGCACCAGCCACCGGGACTTTCTGTGCCAGGGTCAGCTGGATATCACCTGTGCCAGGCGGCATGTCGATGACCAGGTAATCGAGGTCGCCCCAGGCAGTTTGCGTGACCAGTTGCAACAGGGCGCCGGAAACCATCGGCCCGCGCCAGACCATCGGCGTGTTGTCGTCGGTCAGGAACGCCATGGACATCACCTCGACGCCGTGGGCCTTGAGCGGTACGAACCACTTCTGATCCTTGACTTCAGGTCGTGTGCGCTCAGGGATACCAAACATGATGCCCTGGCTCGGACCGTAGATATCTGCGTCGAGAATGCCGACCTTGGCGCCTTCACGGGCCAAGGCCAATGCCAGGTTGGCGGCGGTGGTGGATTTCCCCACGCCGCCCTTGCCGGAGGCGACGGCCACCACGTTTTTAACGTTCGCCAGGCCCGGAATCTGCGCCTGAGCCTTGTGTGCGGCGATCACGCTGGTGATGTCCACGCGAGCGGTCGTTACGCCGTCGAGCCCCTCGATGGCCATTTGCAGCATCTGCGCCCAGCCACTCTTGAACAGACCGGCGGCATAACCCAATTCGAGCTGAACGCTGACGCGGTCGCCCTGGATATCGATGTTGCGCACGCACCCGGCGCTGACAGGGTCCTGGTTCAGGTAAGGGTCGGTGTATTGGCGAAGGACGGCTTCCACCGCTGCGCGATTGACGGCGCTCATGGGCAACTCCGAAAACAGGACTGGAAAAGATGACGGGTATCGTACCTGTTCTAGGCGTTCGACGGGATGCTCAAAAGATCGCGCTTTTGTAGGAGCCTGGCTTGCCGGCGATGGCACACCCAAGACCGCTATCGCCGGCAAGCCGGGCTCCTACAGGTCGATCATCCAATGAAACAGGCTCACAGGGTGAAAAATATGCGCCGGCGCTTTATAGTGGCCGACCTCCGTTTCATCAAGTAGCCGAGCCCCATGTCCGAGCCACGCAAGATCCTCGTCACCAGCGCCCTGCCCTATGCCAATGGTTCGATTCACCTTGGCCATATGCTGGAATACATCCAGACCGATATGTGGGTGCGCTTCCAGAAGCACCGCGGCAACCAATGCATCTACGTCTGCGCCGACGACGCCCACGGTTCGGCCATCATGCTGCGTGCGGAAAAGGAAGGCATCACCCCGGAACAACTGATCGCCAACGTCCAGGCTGAACACAGCGCCGACTTTGCCGAGTTCCTGGTGGACTTCGACAACTTCCACTCCACTCACGCCGAAGAAAACCGTGAGCTGTCGAGCCAGATCTACCTGAAGCTGCGCGACGCCGGGCACATCGCCACGCGCTCGATCACGCAGTATTTCGACCCGGAAAAGAAAATGTTCCTGGCCGACCGCTTCATCAAGGGCACCTGCCCGAAATGCGGCACCGAAGACCAGTACGGCGACAACTGCGAAAAATGCGGCGCGACTTACGCACCGACCGACCTGAAGGATCCGAAATCGGCAATCTCCGGCGCCACCCCGGTGCTCAAGGATTCCCAGCACTTCTTCTTCAAGCTGCCAGACTTCCAGCAAATGCTGCAAACCTGGACCCGCAGCGGCACCCTGCAAGACGCCGTCGCCAACAAGATCGCCGAATGGCTGGATGCTGGCCTGCAACAGTGGGACATCTCCCGCGATGCGCCGTACTTCGGCTTTGAAATCCCTGACGAGCCGGGCAAGTATTTCTACGTGTGGCTGGATGCACCGATCGGCTACATGGCGAGCTTCAAGAACCTGTGCGACCGCACGCCGGAGCTGGACTTCGACGCGTTCTGGGGCAAGGACTCCACCGCCGAGCTGTACCACTTCATCGGCAAGGACATCGTCAACTTCCACGCCCTGTTCTGGCCAGCCATGCTGGAAGGCGCGGGCTACCGCAAGCCGACCGGCATCAACGTCCACGGCTACCTGACCGTCAACGGTCAGAAAATGTCCAAGTCCCGCGGCACCTTCATCAAGGCCCGGACCTACCTGGATCACCTGTCGCCGGAATACCTGCGTTACTACTACGCGGCCAAGCTCGGCCGTGGCGTCGACGATCTGGACCTGAACCTCGAAGACTTCGTGCAGAAGGTCAACTCCGACCTGGTGGGCAAAGTCGTCAACATCGCCAGCCGCTGTGCCGGTTTCATCAACAAGGGCAATGCCGGCGTCATGGTCGACACCAACGCCGCGCCTGAACTGACTGATGCCTTCCTGGCCGCCGCGCCAAGCATCGCCGACGCCTATGAAGCCCGTGACTTCGCCCGCGCCATGCGCGAGATCATGGGCCTGGCCGACCGCGCCAACGCCTGGATCGCCGACAAGGCACCATGGTCGCTGAGCAAACAGGAAGGCAAGCAGGATGAAGTCCAGGCCATCTGCGCCACGGGCGTCAATCTGTTCCGCCAACTGGTGATCTTCCTCAAGCCTGTGCTGCCGCTGCTGGCCGCCGACGCCGAGGCGTTCCTGAACGTCGCGCCGCTGACCTGGAACGACCACGCGACCTTGCTCAGCAACCATCAGTTGAACGAGTTCAAGCCGTTGATGACCCGCATCGACCCGGTCAAGGTGCAAGCCATGACCGACGCTTCGAAAGAAGACCTGACCGCCAGCCAGACCGACACCGGCGAAGCGGCACCAGCGGGCAATGGCGAACTGGCCAAAGATCCGCTGTCGCCGGAAATCGAGTTCGACACCTTTGCCGCCGTCGACCTGCGTGTTGCGCTGATCGTCAAGGCTGAGCACGTGGAAGGCGCCGACAAGCTATTGCGCCTGACCCTGGACATCGGTGACGAGACGCGCAACGTATTCTCCGGGATCAAAAGTGCTTATCCGGACCCGTCGAAGCTCGATGGTCGCCTGACCATGATGATCGCCAACCTCAAGCCACGGAAAATGAAGTTCGGCATCTCCGAAGGCATGGTGATGGCCGCCGGCCCTGGCGGTGAAGAAATCTACCTGCTCAGCCCTGACAGCGGCGCCAAGCCGGGTCAGCGCATCAAGTAAATTTGTGCGGCAATCCGATCCCACAGCCGTGCCTGGCGCGACTGTGGGATTTTCATGTCTGGCCCATAATGTCCGTAGGAGCTGCCGCAGGCTGCGATCTTTTGACTTTGCTTTTAAAGATCAAAAGATCGCAGCCTGCGGCAGCTCCTACGCAGTGATCCAGTAGCGGATACGGACGATCATGACCGAAACCCTGCTAACGCTTATCAGCACCGCCCTGATCAACAACCTCGTGTTGCACTGGCCGCTGGGCGTCGATCCGCTGCTGGCCAGCGAACGGCGCCAGGTTCACGCGCTGGGAATTGCGACGACGTGCCTGACGCTGATCGTTGGCATGCTCGGTTATGTGCTCTACCACTGGCTGCTGGTGCCGCTGGAACTGACGGCCCTGCGGCTGTTCGTGTTTCTGCCGCTGAGCGTTTTGCTGATCAGCCCACTGCTGAAGGTTCTTTCTACTGCGCTTCCAAAGTGGTCATTTGAAGGCCTCTGGCCGTTGCTGCTAGGGAACGCGGGTGTGCTTGGGGTAACGCAGCTCAACGCCCAGGCGGACAAAGGTTTCTTTCATGCCACGGCCCTGAGCCTTGGTGCCGGGCTGGGTTTCTGGCTGGTGCTGAGCCTGTTCAGCGATTTGCGCGAACGTACACTCGAAAACGATGTTCCCCGGCCCTTTCGCGGCTTGCCGATCGATCTGATCGGCGCCGGATTGATGGCCGTGGCCTTTCTAGGATTCAGCGGACTGATCAAAACATGAGTCTGATTCAACGCATCGACGCCCTCCTGCCGCAGACCCAGTGCGGCAAGTGCGGCCATCCCGGATGCAAGCCCTACGCCGAAGGCATCGCCGCCGGTGAGCCGATCAACAAGTGCCCACCCGGCGGTAGCGAAACCATTGCGGCTATGGCCGATCTGTTGAAAGTGCCGGTGCTGGAACTGGATGTCAGCCGCGGCTCGGCACCTGCGCAAATCGCCTACATTCGCGAAGCCGAATGCATCGGTTGCACCAAGTGCATTCAGGCGTGCCCGGTCGATGCCATCGTCGGCGCGGCCAAACTGATGCACACCATCATCATCGACGAGTGCACCGGTTGCGATCTCTGCGTGGCGCCGTGCCCGGTGGATTGCATCGAGATGCGTCCGCTGTCGCCCGCCGCGGTGGTACCGGTTGTCGGTGGCCTGGCATTCACGCTTGAAGAACAACAGGCGCGCACCGCCAAACGCAATCACGCCCGGCGCCGCTTTGAGCAACGCAATGCGCGCCTGATGCGGGAAGAGCAACAGAAAATCGCCGAACGACAAGCCCGTCAGCGTACTACCCAACCCGTGGAGGCGACGCTCGATCCGGTGCAGGCGGCCCTCGAACGCGTCCGCGCCCAGAAAGCCGCGAATGCCGATGCGGCGCTGAAAAAAGCCAAGATCGATGTGGCGATGAGCCGCGCACAACTGCACAAATCGCTGAAAGCTTTCGGGCATCCACCGACCTTCGAGCAGCAATCGCAACTGATCATCCTGCAACAGCAGCACGAGGCCGCCGAGCGAGGTTTGGCGCAGTTGGAAAGCACCGCACCTGCGGCGCCGACACCCGCCCCGCCCCCAGCGAAGGATGCCGAACTGAAACGGGCAAAAATTCAGCTGGCCATGCGCCGCGCCGAACTCAAGAAGGCTCAGGGTAGCGAAGCGCCTGCCGAACAGATCGATGCCCTTCTACGCGCGGTCAGCGAAGCCGAACGCCAGGTGGACGCCTATGCCGCCCCTTGAATCGGTTGACGATCGTCTGCAGCAAGCCATGAAACTGGTGCTGCTGGCCGTCCTGCCGGGACTGCTGGCGTCCTTCTGGTTGTATGGCTGGGGTGTGTTGATCAATCTGATTCTGGCGGTTGCAGCGGCGCTCGCTGTTGAGGCGGCTGTGCTGCAATTGCGCAAGTGGCCACTCACACCGAACTTGAGCGATGGTAGCGCCCTGGTCAGTGCGACATTGCTGGCCCTGGCCCTGCCCCCCTATTGCCCTTGGTGGTTGACGATCAGTGCTGCCGCGTTCGCGATGGTATTCGGCAAGCACCTGTATGGCGGAGTCGGTTCGAATCCTTTCAATCCGGCCATGCTTGGCGTTGCTTTTGCGCTGGTCACGTTTCCCCAGCAAATGACCCATTGGCCGTCGTCTCACGGCATGGACCTGTTGAGCGGCGTGCAACAGGCCTTCGGCTTCGGCCAGGCGCCGGACGCCTGGGTCCAGGCCACTGCGCTGGACAGCCTGCGCATCAACAAAAGCCTGACCCTGGACGAACTGTTCTCGATGAACCCCGCGTTTGGTCACTTCGGTGGACGTGGCGTGGAATGGGTGAGCCTGGCGTTTCTGGCAGGCGGTCTGTTTCTGCTGCAACGACGCGTTTTCAGCTGGCATGCGCCGGTCGGCATGCTTGCCAGCCTTTTCATCATCAGCCTGTTGTGCTGGAACGGTTCGGGCTCCGACTCCCATGGTTCACCGCTGTTTCATCTCCTCACCGGCGCCAGCATGTTGGGGGCGTTTTTCATTGTGACGGAACCGGTGTCCGGCGCCAAAAGACCTGGCGCGCGGCTGCTGTTTGGCGTGGGTGTCGGGCTGCTGACGTACTTGATCCGCACCTGGGGTGGTTATCCGGACGGTGTGGCGTTTGCCGTCCTCTTGATGAATCTTTGTGTGCCTGCACTGGAGCGATTTGTCGCATCAAGACAGGAGCCGACATCGCCATGAGCCGAGCGACGAGCATTGCCATACTGGTATTACTGGCAGGTTTGGGCATCGGCCTGACCTGGCTCATGCAGCACAACAGCGCGCCGCGCATTGCCGCCGAACAACGCCTGATCGACAGTCGTAATCTGCTGGATTTGCTACCAGCGGACAGCTATGACAATCAGCCACTTGAACAACCGTTGACGCTCGAAAATCCCAAACTCGAAAACAGCACGTTGCTGATGGGCTACCGGGCTTCCAAATCCGGCCAAGCTTCTGCCGTGTTGTTGCGCAATCAGGTTCTGGGTTACACCGGCACCATTGAACTGCTGATTGCGATCGACACAAGTGGCAGGCTGATAGGCGTCAAAACCCTCAAGCAATCGGAAACACCAGGACTCGGGGCACGAATCGCTGACTGGCCGAATGCCTGGCTCCAGGGGTTTTCCGGTAAATCCAGCACCGATCCCGCCGATGCGGGTTGGGCCTTGAAAAAGGACCAGGGGCAATTCGACCAGATCGCTGGAGCGACCACCACATCCAGAGCAGTGATCAACGCGACCCATGACGCGCTGCGCTATTTCGATGAATACCGACAATCGCTGCTCGGGAAACCTTCCCATGAATAAATCATCCGTCCTGCTGAGCACGTTGATGCTCACACCGCTCATAGGGACCACCGACACGCTGGTGAGCGCTTTGGGTCTGTGGCTATTGTTCATTCTGGTGATCAGCGCTTTTAGTCTGAGCATGTCCTTACTGCGACCACGAATACTGCCGTCGACCCATTTGCTGGCGGGCGTGCTGCTCGCCGCCACGTGGACCAGTTGTGCGGAACTCGTTGCGCAAATCTGGTCGCTGCCATGGCATCAGCATTTGGGAATCTATGCAGGCTTGCTCGCCTTGCAATGCGTTGTGCTGGAGCACGCTGGCTTTTTCCGCCGCGCCCGTGTGGAACGTCTGAAGTTATGTGCCCTGTTCGGCGGCTTGCTGGTGAGTGTTGGCCTGTTGCGCGAACTCATCGGCAACGGGACACTCGGCCGCCATCTATCGTGGCTGGCTGGCGCGGGTCAACCGGACTGGCAAGGTTGGCTACTGATCGCCGACGGTGGCTTACACCTGGCAACCCTCGCCCCCGGCGGTTTCATTCTGTTGGGGTTGCTGCTGGCCGCTTGGCAGGCCTGGCACCGCCCGCAGCCCTCACTCTGACCGTTTTCGAGGAAACGCACTGCCCATGAATGCCGCAAAACGCCTGGAAATTTTCCGCAGATTGCATGAAGACAATCCGGAACCGAAGACCGAACTGGCGTATTCGTCACCGTTTGAATTGCTGATCGCAGTGATTCTTTCGGCGCAATCGACCGATGTCGGCGTCAACAAGGCCACCGCCAAACTGTTCCCGGTTGCCAATACCCCGGCAGCCATCCATGCCTTGGGGGTCGAGGGGTTGTCGGACTACATCAAGACCATCGGGTTGTACAACAGCAAAGCGAAAAACGTGATCGAAACCTGTCGCATGTTGGTCGAGCTTCACGCCGGCGAAGTGCCACAAACCCGTGAGGAGCTGGAAGCGTTACCCGGTGTCGGTCGCAAAACTGCCAACGTGGTGCTCAACACCGCATTCCGCCAGTTGACCATGGCCGTCGACACGCACATCTTCCGGGTCAGCAATCGCACCGGCATTGCACCGGGCAAGAATGTCGTGGAGGTCGAGAAAAAACTGATGAAGTTCGTACCCAAGGAATATCTGCTGGACTCCCATCACTGGCTGATCCTCCACGGCCGCTACGTTTGCCTTGCTCGCAAGCCCCGCTGTGGCAGTTGCCGGATCGAGGACTTGTGCGAATACAAGCACAAAACCTCGGACGATTGAGGCGCTATTGGGATTATCTGATTGTCGATTGAAAAAATCTTTTTTACCCGCCGGAGGATTGTCGATATAAGGAGCGCCAAAGGCCTTCTTAGCCTGGAGTAGCTAAATGAGTAATGGCAAAGAGCAATTGGACGTCGAAGAAGACTTCACCGCCGCCGAGACTGATGACGTTGAACCGGTGGTTGAAGTAGCGAAAACCAATCTGAGCAAACGCCGCACCATCGACAATCTGCTGGAGGAGCGCCGACTGCAAAAGCAATTGGCCGATTACGATTTTGACTTATGACACCTGAAAAGCCTCCCGAAACGGAGGCTTTTTACTGAGCGCCCCCTTGATAGCCCGCACCTTCTCGCCCGTCATGCGATGCTGCCGTCACACCAGGCCATTGCGCTGCGCCAACTCAATAAGATCAACCAAAGAACGAGCATTGAGCTTCAACAGCAGGCGAGTCTTGTAAGTGCTGACGGTTTTATTGCTGAGGAACATCCCGTCAGCAATCTCTTTGTTGGTCTTGCCTCGGGCCAATTGCTGCAAGACCATCATTTCCCGCCCCGACAAACGATCCACCATATCGGCTTCGCTGGCGTTCCCCAAACTGGACCGTACGGTATGCAAGGCTTGATTGGGAAAATAACTGTAGCCTGACAGTACAGCTTTGATTGCACTAAGCAACTCGGTCAGGTCCTGTTGTTTGCATACATATCCCGCAGCGCCCGACTGCATGCAGCGCATGGAAAAGTGACCCGGCGCCTGAGACGTCAGTATCAGCACTTTCATCGGCATCGCTGTCGACGATAAACGTGCAATAACTTCCAGGCCATCCAACTTTGGAATTCCAATATCCAGAATGACGATGTCCGGCATAAGTTCACGAGCGAGTTGCAATGCATCCACGCCGTTATCGGTTTCCCCAATAACTTCGTAACCATGACGTTCCATCAGCATACGCACCGCAAGACGAATGACGGGGTGATCATCCACGATCAGCACTTTATTCATGGGCAAGTCCAATTTTCGCTGTTCGAATTTTTAGAGCCCGCACAATAGCCTAGTCGTTTCACCCATGGCATGTCGGCCTTCCCGGGCACCTGCACCAAGAGACATTCCCTACAAACATCACGGATTTTTCTTACAAATAAACCTCGAACAGAATGAAATGAAAACTGTATCCGGGAGGTGGCAACGCACCTTTCAATAGTTTTTTGTATCGCCCTATAACAGGATTCACCCAGCAACAAGATCCAACAGCCGTTATTCGAACGCTACGCTTTCTATCGCCAGGTCAAAAGTAACGGCTATTTGCACAATCAACATTCTCACCAGAAATATCATACATCAATTGTCCGTTTACTCTTACAGCAAAAAATCGCCAATGACCGATTATTAATATAACGACCCAACCGCATCAAGCACTATAAAAACACCATCAAACACAAAGCACTCCTCACACTTCAATATTTCAGTCATTCTGCAAAAACCAACCTTAATAAATTACGAGAACAGATATTCAAACATGAGAAAAGAACATGATAAAACCTCAAAAAAAAATCACCAACCCAATGACTATTATTGCGATATTCGCAGTTCTGTCAGAAAGCTCCGCAGCGGTCTCCTTGCCTTTCCTCGAGCAGGAGGAAAAAGAGCTCTATGTCTGGTTTTTAATCAGCTTTCCGTTTTATTTACTTTTATTGTTTTTCGCCACACTCAACTTTAACTATCGATCGCTCTATGCCCCGTCCGATTTTGAAAAAGGAAAGCACTTCATGAAAGCCATGGTGGACACGGAGCACTCGGGAAAAACGTCAGCAAAAGGGTCGAATCATCAAAGTATTCCGAACACGTCGAGTGGCGGCCAATGCGTTAGGTCGCCCGACCTTGCACCCGCTTCAAGACCTCGGGTGGGTTTGCAAACGCTCTTTTCTGTTCAGCACCACATACAGCTTCCCGAGCATGTAAAAGACCTTTACATCATCGATGCACGTTACGCGAACAGAAAAAATGAGCTCTGCGCTTTATTGGAAAATGTCCAGAATTCACAGGAAAACCTGACAAGCATGGTGTTGTTTATCACGTGTAACGAACCGGAGGCTCTACTGAAAGCTGTCGCGCTTAAACATTCAAGACAGGCAAAAAAACGCAACGCAACATTCTATGTTGCTTACGACTTGAGCTCTCATGGATTGACGATCATGGATCAAGAGGGACCACAGGCTCACGGCAGCAAGCCTTGACGGGATATTTCACCGCGGCGAGGAGAACAACAGGAAGGATTCAACAGAAAAACGTGGTATCGCAATTCAGGACCAAACGCCCCTCTTTCGGAGATGCGGCCCCGTCGTGGACGAGGCCGCATATCCCATCACGATCTCAAAGGTCTCAGAAAAGCTTCCGGCCTTTGTTTGCAGCAATGCGCATGCGCAAGGCGTTGAGCTTGATAAAGCCCGCCGCATCGGCCTGGTTGTAGGCGCCGCCATCTTCTTCGAAGGTGGCAATGTTGGCGTCGAACAACGACTCTTCGGACTTGCGACCGGTGACGATCACGTTGCCCTTGTACAGTTTCAGGCGCACAACGCCGTTCACGTGGGCCTGGGACGCATCGATCATCTGTTGCAGCATCAGACGCTCGGGGCTCCACCAGTAACCGGTGTAGATCAGGCTGGCGTACTTAGGCATCAACTCGTCTTTGAGGTGAGCGACTTCGCGGTCCAGAGTGATCGATTCGATTGCACGGTGGGCGCGCAGCATGATAGTGCCGCCTGGGGTTTCGTAGCAGCCACGGGACTTCATGCCCACGTAACGGTTCTCGACGATGTCCAGACGACCGATACCGTGTTCGCCACCGATACGGTTCAGGGTCGCCAATACGGTGGCCGGAGTCATTTCGACGCCGTCCAGCGCGACGATGTCGCCGTTGCGGTAGGTCAGTTCCAGGTACTGCGGCTTGTCGGGAGCGTTCTCCGGGGAGACGGTCCAGCGCCACATGTCTTCTTCGTGCTCGGTCCAGGTGTCTTCCAGCACGCCGCCTTCATAGGAGATGTGCAGCAGGTTGGCATCCATCGAGTACGGGGATTTTTTCTTGCCGTGGCGCTCGATCGGGATCGCATGCTTTTCGGCGTAGTCCATCAGCTTCTCGCGGGACAGCAGGTCCCACTCGCGCCAAGGAGCGATCACTTTCACACCTGGTTTCAAGGCGTATGCGCCCAGTTCGAAACGAACCTGGTCGTTGCCTTTACCGGTGGCACCGTGGGAAATGGCGTCAGCGCCGGTTTCGTTCGCGATTTCGATCAGGCGCTTGGCGATCAACGGACGAGCGATGGAAGTACCCAGCAGGTACTCGCCTTCGTAAACGGTGTTGGCGCGGAACATCGGGAACACGAAATCACGCACGAATTCTTCGCGCAGATCGTCGATGTAGATTTCTTTTACGCCCATGGCCTGTGCCTTGGCGCGGGCCGGCTCGACCTCTTCGCCCTGACCCAGGTCAGCGGTGAAGGTCACTACTTCACAGTTATAAGTATCCTGCAGCCACTTGAGGATCACCGAAGTGTCCAGGCCGCCGGAATACGCCAGAACGACCTTGTTTATGTCCGCCATGCCATCACTCCACGGGGTTCTACGGAAAGCCGTGAAGTCTACCGCTCATGCAGAATAATTTACAGTGGCGCGACAGCTTATGACGACGAAGCGACAGAACATGTCGAGAGCGCGACCATGACCAATCGGTCAGGAAGTTGCCGAAGTGCTCGCTTTCGTAGTTTGCGGGGCTACCTGTTCCGGTGGTGCTCCTCGCTCCAGTCGAATCGCTACCCGACGGTTTTTCGAGCGGTTGGCGTTGTTGCTGTTCGGTGCCACCGGATAACGCTCACCATGGAAACGCAGGGTGATCTGCGACTCCTGGATACCGTTGGCCTTGAAGAAATCCATGACCGCCAGTGCCCGGCGTCGTGACAGGTCCCGATTGGTCAGGCGGTTGCCGCTGTTGTCGGAGTGGCCATCGAGTTCGATGTGATTGACCGTCGGATCGGCCTTCATGTACTCCAGCATCACCAGCAATCTGGCCTTGGCGGCTGCATCCAGATCGACACCGCCACCGGGAAAGCCGATTTCGGACCGTTTCACTTGATCAAAATTCTGCGGCAATAGCTTCGCCACACACCCTTGGTAGTCGACGAACGCCTTGTTGAACTTGACTGGTAACAGGCGCACTTCAGACACGCGGCCATCACCTGCAGAATGCCGTACTACCGGACTGCGACCATCAATCAGGCCGCTGATCAGCCGTCCGGCCTGAACCTGCGAACTGTTGAACAGCACATTGCCGCTGCCGATTCTGACGGAGCCGAGGTTGATGTCTCCACGACCCGGCTGCCACGGCGCTGCGGCGGCCAGCAGGGTGGCCGAGCCACCGCCCAACATTGCGTTATAGGCATTCAGACGAAACGTTGCCTGCTCGCCAGCGCGGCGCACGAACTGTCCCGAGCCGAAATCGGTGATCGGCTGAGTCAGTCGGCACTCGAACTTGTCGCCTTCGACCGTCCACTCGATGCTCTCCATACGCGTCTGGAAAGTGAGCGCCATCGCGGGAAGGCTGGCAAATACGCTGAGCAAGGCTAAATAACGCTGGCGCACGGGAGGCTCCACTGGCTTCTACAACAAAAAGACCGACACACAGATGTTTACGGCATACCTGTTGGATATCGGAAGCTTCCAGCAAAACTTGATAGCGAGTGCCTGCAAGAGTCTTTTCCGGTAGCATTCCCTTCAGTTTGACCCGCCTGGAATCCCCTCATGTCCGACCGCCTGACCCTGCTGCGTCCCGACGACTGGCACATTCATCTTCGCGATGGTGCCGTGTTGACCAATACTGTCGCGGATGTCGCGCGCACCTTTGGTCGCGCCATTATCATGCCCAACCTGGTCCCTCCGGTCCGCAACGCGGCTGAAGCCGACGGCTATCGCCAGCGGATTCTCGCTGCCCGCCCGGCTGGCAGCCCGTTTGAACCACTGATGGTCCTGTACCTCACCGACCGCACCCAGCCCGAAGAAATTCGCGAGGCCAAGGCCAGCGGTTTCGTTCACGCCGCCAAGCTGTACCCGGCCGGCGCAACCACCAACTCGGATTCTGGCGTCACCAGCATCGACAAGATTTTCCCTGCGATCGAGGCCATGGCCGAAGTCGGGATGCCGTTGTTGATCCACGGTGAAGTCACCCGTGGCGACGTCGACGTGTTCGACCGCGAAAAAATCTTCATCGATGAACACATGCGTCGTGTGGTCGAGCGTTTCCCGACCCTCAAAGTCGTGTTCGAACACATCACCACCGCTGACGCCGTGCAGTTCGTCAATTCGGCTTCGGCCAACGTTGGCGCAACCATCACCGCGCATCACTTGCTGTACAACCGCAACCACATGCTGGTGGGCGGGATTCGGCCGCACTTCTATTGCCTGCCGATCCTCAAGCGCAACACGCACCAGGAAGCCCTGCTCAACGCCGCCACCAGCGGTAGCGAGAAGTTCTTCCTCGGTACCGACTCGGCGCCCCACGCCCAGCACGCCAAAGAAGCCGCTTGCGGTTGCGCCGGTTGCTACACCGCCTACGCAGCAATCGAGATGTATGCCGAAGCCTTCGAACAGCGCAATGCGCTGGACAAGCTCGAAGCGTTCGCCAGCCTCAACGGCCCGCGCTTCTATGGTCTGCCGGCGAACACCGACCGCATTACACTGGTCCGCGAAGAATGGACCGCCCCAACCAGCCTGCCATTTGGCGAGCTGACCGTTATCCCGCTGCGCGCCGGTGAAAAACTGCGCTGGCGCCTGCTGGAGGAACACGCGTGAGTGAAGACCATTTCGACGACGAACAGGAAGGTCAAGGCGGTGGCGGCGGTTCCCGTCACCCGATGGCCGCACGGTTTCGTGGCTACCTGCCAGTTGTCGTCGACGTAGAAACCGGTGGTTTCAACTCGGCCACCGACGCCCTGCTGGAAATCGCCGCGACCACCATCGCGATGGATGAAAAGGGCTTCGTTTACCCTGATCACACCTACTTCTTCCGTGTCGAGCCGTTCGAAGGCGCGAACATCGAAGCGGCAGCGCTTGAGTTCACCGGGATCAAACTCGACCACCCGCTGCGCATGGCGGTGAGTGAAGAATCGGCGCTGAACGATATCTTCCGTGGCGTGCGTAAAGCGCTGAAAGCCAACGGCTGCAAACGGGCGATCCTGGTCGGGCACAACAGCAGCTTCGACCTGGGCTTCCTGAACGCCGCCGTTGCGCGCCTGGACATGAAACGCAACCCGTTTCATCCGTTCTCCAGCTTCGATACCGCAACGCTCGCCGGCCTCGCTTACGGCCAGACCGTACTGGCCAAGGCCTGCCAGGCAGCGGACATTGACTTCGACGGTCGCGAGGCTCACTCAGCTCGCTATGACACCGAGAAGACCGCCGAGCTGTTCTGCGGCATCGTCAATCGCTGGAAACAGATGGGCGGCTGGGAAGACTTCGACGATTGATCTGGCTTGTCTGTAGGAGCGAGCCCGCTCGCGATGGTCGTCAACGATGACGCTGGGAGCCTGATACCCAGCGGCGCTCTCAAGCCCATCGCGAGCAAGCTTGCTCCTACAGAGAACACAAAAAACGCCCATAAAAAAACCGGCCTCGAAGGCCGGTTTTTTTGTACCTGGAGCGTGCCTTACAGAGCGGCAGCGTGCTCGGTCAGGTAAGCCGCAACGCCTTCTGGCGAAGCGTTCATGCCTTTGTCGCCTTTCTTCCAGTTGGCAGGGCAGACTTCGCCGTGCTCTTCGTGGAATTGCAGAGCGTCGACCAGACGGATCAGCTCTTCCATGTTACGGCCCAGCGGCAGGTCGTTGATGATCTGCGAACGGACAACGCCTTTGTCGTCGATCAGGAACGCGCCACGGAAAGCAACGCCGTCAGCGGACTGAACGTCGTAGGCCTTCATGATGTCCTGCTTGATGTCAGCAGCCATGGTGTAGCGAACCTGGCCGATACCGCCATTGTTCACTGGAGTGTTGCGCCATGCGTTGTGGGTGAAGTGCGAATCGATCGAAACAGCGATCACTTCAACGTTGCGGGCCTTGAAATCAGCCATGCGGTTGTCCAGAGCAATCAGCTCGGACGGGCAAACGAAGGTGAAGTCCAGCGGGTAGAAGAACACCAGGCCGTATTTGCCTTTGATGGCCGAGGACAGGGTGAAGCTGTCAACGATCTCGCCATTGCCGAGTACGGCCGGTACGGTGAAGTCAGGGGCTTGTTTGCCTACGAGTACGCTCATTGGATATCTCCTGGTGTAATAGCGTGAAGAACAAGGTTCGCACCAGCCTGCCACCCTCAGGCGACAGCCCTGTGACACGAACCCGAGTCGCAAAGACCGGCCATCATACACCGCGTGTTTGACCTGTCTTAGCTGTTTTTGTCCTCGACGCTAAAATCCACACAGACGGCTCGTCACCATTTTTCAGAAACAAACCGTTCGTCAGTCACCTGCCCTTATGACCATAAGTGCTCAGAAACCACTTTGACAATCATTCTCGTTAACATTAAGATCCATCGCAATCGAGACATAAACAAGCGACGGTCTTCTCTTATGTATGTTTGCCTCTGCACTGGTGTCACCGACGGTCAAATCCGCGATGCGATCTATGAAGGATGCTGCAGCTACAAGGAAGTCCGCGTGGCCACCGGCGTTGCCAGTCAATGCGGTAAATGTGCCTGCCTCGCCAAGGAAGTGGTTCGCGAAACGCTGACCAAACTGCAAACGGCTCAAGCAGCGATTCCCTTTCCTGCAGAATTTACAGCCGCCTAAATACCGAATTCCAAAGAACCGGACTCATGTCCGGTTTTTTTATGCCCGAAAATCAATCAGTTATGCGCTAGACGCGGAACAAAAACATTCTTATTCCGATTAATTTTCATATAAGTTTCAATAACTTAGGTTTGACACTATTAAATGCGCGGCCCAAACTCTGACAATTAGACAGTTAATACAGGGCAGGACCCCATCATGAAAGGCGACGTTACAGTCATCCAGCATCTCAACAAGATCCTTGCCAATGAACTGGTCGCGATCAATCAATATTTCCTGCATGCGCGCATGTACGAAGATTGGGGTCTGAACAAGCTCGGCAAACACGAGTACCACGAATCCATCGACGAGATGAAGCACGCGGACAAGCTGATCAAGCGCATTCTGTTCCTTGAAGGCCTGCCGAACGTCCAGGACCTGGGCAAGCTGCACATCGGTGAACACACCAAGGAAATGCTTGAGTGCGACCTGCGCATCGAGAAAACCGGCCACGCTGACCTGAAAGTCGCCATCGCTCATTGCGAAACCGTCGGCGACTTCGGTAGCCGTGAACTGCTTGAAGATATCCTTGAGTCAGAGGAAGAACATATCGACTGGCTGGAAACCCAACTGGGCCTGATCGATAAAGTAGGTCTTGAAAACTATCTGCAATCGCAGATGGGCGAAGACGAATAACGTCGTACCGCTAATCTCGATGCAATAAAAAGCCCCGCACTCTTTTGAAGAGACGGGGCTTTTTTGTGCCTGCTGCTTTTACTGTAGGAGCGAGCTTGCTCACGATGGTGGTCAACGATAACGCGGGGAGTCTGATTCCCCGCGGTGTTCTTGAGTCCATCGCGAGCAAGCTCGCTCCTACATAAAGCCAAATCAGGCTTCGGACTTGTTGGCAGCAGCGGCTTCAACAGCGGCCTTGATGGTGGTTTGCAGCGAACCGTCTGCAGCCATCTCGGTCATGATGTCGCTACCGCCGACCAGCTCACCGCCAACCCACAGTTGCGGGAAGGTTGGCCAGTTGGCGTATTTTGGCAGGTTGGCGCGGATTTCCGGGTTCTGCAGGATGTCCACGTACGCAAACTTCTCGCCACACGCCATCACGGCCTGCGCAGCTTTCGCGGAGAAGCCACACTGCGGGGCATTCGGCGAGCCTTTCATGTAAAGCAGAATGGTGTTATTGGCAATCTGCTCTTTAATCGTTTCGATGATATCCATGGAGCACCTCGGCTGAACTTTCCGACTCACGGGTCGGCACGGTGGCGCATTGTAACGGAAAGCCGAGCCCCCTGCTCGGTCTCTCCGTCAGACTAAATCACGCCGCGACCACTGTCACCGGCACACCGTTGAGCGCCGCGTTCCCGGACAACTCGTCCAGTTGGCATTCGTCCGTGAGGTCATTGGCGCTGGAACCCGGCTGACTGCTGGCAATCGCCATTTGCACGCCAGGTCGGGCATGACCCCAACCGTGCGGCAGGCTGACCACACCTTTCATCATGTCCAGACTACCGAGCACTTCGACCTCGATCACGCCAACCCGCGAACTGATCCGCACCCGCTGCCCGTCATTAAGCCCGCGACTGGCCAGATCGTCCGGATGCATCAGCAACTGATGACGCGGCTTGCCCTTCACGAGGCGATGATAGTTGTGCATCCACGAATTGTTGCTGCGTACGTGGCGTCGACCGATCATCAGCAACTCATCGGCAGCCGGTGCCTGCAAGGCGGCGAAGCGTGCCAGGTCGGCAAGGATCGCGGCAGGAGCGGCCTGGACTCGCTGATTGGCGGTTTTCAGGCGTGACACAAGGTTGGGCTTGAGCGCACCCAGATCGACACCATGGGGATGATCGAACAAAGTATCCAACGACAGCTTGTGCGCCGACGCGTCTCCATACATCCCCATGCGCAGTCCACGATCGATCATTTGCGCCGGAGCAATGGTAGGTTTCAGCTCCTTGTTGGTTCGAGCGGCGAACGCCTTGGCCAGCCCGACGAAGATTTCCCAGTCGTGCAGCGCGCCTTCAGGTTTGGCGAGGATTGCGCGGTTGAAGCGGCTGACGTTACGCACCGCAAACATATTGAACGTCGTGTCGTAATGATCGTTTTCCAGCGCCGAGGTGGACGGCAGGATCAGGTCGGCATAACGCGTGGTTTCATTGATGTACAGATCGATACTGACCATGAATTCCAGACCATCGAGCGCCTGTTCGAGTTTTCGGCCGTTGGGTGTGGACAGCACCGGGTTGCCCGCCACGGTGATCAGCGCGCGGACCTGCCCTTCCCCTTCAGTAAGCATTTCCTCGGCCAGCGCCGACACCGGCAATTCACCCGCATATTCCGGGCGACCTGACACCCGACTCTGCCACAGATTGAAATGCCCGCCCGATGTCGAGGCCACCAGGTCCACCGCCGGCTCGGTGCACAACGCACCGCCAACGCGGTCGAGGTTGCCGGTGACCAGGTTGATCAACTGCACCAGCCAATGGCACAGCGTGCCGAAGGCTTGGGTCGAAACCCCCATGCGGCCGTAGCAAACCGCGCTCGGCGCTGCAGCGAAGTCTCGCGCCAACTGGCGGATTTGCACGGCCGGCACGGCGCACAGTGGGCTCATGGCTTCAGCGGTGAAGGTGGCGATAGCCCCACGCACGTCATCCAGACCGTCCACCGGCAAATGGCTGTCGCGGGTTAGCCCTTCTGCGAACAGGGTGTTGAGAACACCGAACAACAAAGCCGCATCGCCACCGGGGCGTACGAACAAATGCTGATCGGCAATGGCAGCGGTTTCGCTGCGACGCGGGTCGACCACCACCACTTTGCCACCCCGGGCCTGAATCGCTTTCAAGCGTTTTTCCACATCCGGCACCGTCATGATGCTGCCGTTCGAGGCCAGCGGGTTGCCGCCGAGAATCAGCATGAAGTCGGTGTGATCGATATCGGGGATCGGCAACAGCAAGCCGTGGCCGTACATCAAATGACTGGTCAAATGATGGGGCAATTGGTCGACCGAAGTGGCGGAAAACCGGTTACGGGTTTTCAGCAGGCCGAGAAAATAATTGCTGTGGGTCATCAACCCGTAGTTATGCACGCTCGGATTGCCCTGATAGACCGCCACAGCGTTCTGCCCGTGATGTTCCTGAATGACCGCCAGGCGCTCGGCGACCAGGTTGAACGCCGCTTCCCACTCGATGGGCTGCCATTCGTTGCCCACCCGCTGCATGGGCTGATGCAGGCGGTCCGGATCGTTCTGGATGTCTTGCAGTGCGACAGCCTTGGGGCAAATGTGCCCGCGACTGAAGGTGTCAAGCGGATCACCCTTGATCGAAGTGATCTGCACTTTGCCGTCTTCGGCCTGGGTGGTTTCGATGGTCAGGCCACAGATGGCTTCACACAGGTGACACGCACGGTGATGGAGAGTCTTGGTCATGGCCAGTCTCTGTCTTGTTCTGGGCGGGCAATGTTTGCCTCGGGAGCAAAACTATGGCGCCAGACCTGCCACCGCGCCAGCGACGTTCGTCTTGTGAATCGGCGGCTATCAGGACAGCCGATGACCGTTGGTAAGCGTCGGACCAAAGGTCAGAAAACAACCGCCAATTGCACCCTCCCCGCCTCGTTTGATTGCCAAGCCCCGAGAGGCCAGTGTACAAATGAGCCGCTGCTGTCAGGAAACAGGCTTCAAAAGCGCTACTGCGGTGATCCCTTAGCCCCTCTGAAATCCCCTAAAACTGTAGCCCTATTGGTAAGACGCGACATTTAATTATAAGATCGCGCCTTCCCCTATTTCGTCGCCCCGTGCGGCTTACGCCGCAGGTCTCGCCCGTTGTTCCGTTAAACAAGGCTTTGAGCATCTGCGGTTTGTAGCAAAAAGGTAGTCAATGATGAGCGCAAGGCACTTTCTCTCCCTGATGGATTGCACGCCCGAAGAGCTGGTCAGCGTGATCCGTCGAGGCGTTGAGCTCAAGGACCTGCGTAACCGCGGCGTACTGTTCGAGCCCCTGAAAAACCGCGTGCTCGGGATGATTTTCGAGAAGTCCTCGACCCGCACCCGCATCTCGTTCGAAGCCGGCATGATCCAGCTCGGCGGCCAGGCGATTTTCCTGTCGCCCCGTGACACCCAACTGGGCCGTGGCGAGCCTATCGGCGACTGCGCCATCGTCATGTCGAGCATGCTCGACGCGGTGATGATCCGTACCTTTGCCCACAGCAACCTGACCGAGTTCGCGGCAAACTCCCGTGTGCCCGTGATCAACGGCCTGTCCGATGACCTGCATCCGTGCCAGCTGCTGGCCGACATGCAGACCTTCCTCGAACACCGCGGCTCCATCCAGGGCAAGACCGTGGCCTGGATCGGCGACGGCAACAACATGTGCAACAGCTATATAGAAGCGGCGATCCAGTTCGACTTCCAGCTGCGCGTTGCCTGCCCGGAAGGCTACGAGCCCAATCCTGAATTCGTGGCCAAGGCCGGTGACCGGGTCACCATCGTGCGCGATCCGAAGGACGCCGTGCGCGGCGCCCATCTGGTGAGTACTGACGTCTGGACCTCCATGGGCCAGGAAGAAGAAACCGCCAAGCGCCTTCAGCTGTTTGCACCGTACCAGGTGAACCGCGCCCTGCTCGACCTGGCCGCGCCGGACGTTCTGTTCATGCATTGCCTGCCCGCACACCGAGGCGAAGAGATCAGCGTCGACCTGCTCGATGACAAACGCTCGGTGGCTTGGGATCAGGCAGAAAACCGTCTTCACGCACAAAAGGCCCTGCTCGAATTTCTCGTCGAGCCGGCGTATCACCACGCATGAGCCAGCCATTACTGTTGAACCTGCGAAACCTCGCCTGCGGCTATCAAGACCAGCGCGTGGTGCAGAACCTCAACTTGCATTTGAACGCCGGTGACATCGGTTGCCTGCTCGGCTCTTCGGGCTGCGGCAAGACCACCACCCTGCGGGCGATTGCCGGCTTCGAACCGGTGCACGAAGGTGACATCCAGCTCGCCGGCGAGACCATTTCCAGCGCCGGTTTCACCCTCGCGCCGGAGAAACGTCGGATCGGCATGGTGTTCCAGGACTACGCGCTGTTTCCACACCTGAGCGTGGCCGACAACATTGCCTTCGGCATCCGCAAACATCCGCAAAAGGATCGCGTGACCGAAGAGTTGCTGGAACTGGTCAACCTCAAGGGCCTCGGCAAGCGCTTCCCCCATGAGCTTTCCGGTGGTCAGCAGCAACGCGTCGCCCTGGCCCGCGCTCTGGCGCCGGAGCCACAATTGCTGTTGCTCGACGAGCCGTTTTCCAACCTCGATGGCGAGTTGCGCCGCAAGCTAAGTCACGAGGTTCGCGACATTCTCAAGGCCCGTGGCACCAGTGCGATTCTGGTGACTCACGACCAGGAAGAAGCCTTTGCCGTCAGCGATCATGTCGGTGTGTTCAAGGAAGGTCGCCTGGAGCAATGGGATACGCCCTACAACCTGTATCACGAACCGCTGACGCCATTTGTCGCCAGCTTCATCGGCCAGGGTTACTTCATTCGCGGCCAGTTGAGCAGCCCGGAGTCGGTGCAGACCGAGTTGGGTGAACTGCGCGGAAATCGCGCCTACACCTGGCCCGTTGGTGGCGCCGTGGACGTGTTATTGCGTCCGGACGACATCGTTTATGCGCCAGACAGCGCACTGAAGGCGCTGATTGTTGGCAAATCGTTCCAGGGTGCATCGACCCTGTATCGCTTGCAGCTGCCAACCGGCGCGCAGCTGGAATCTATCTTCCCGAGCCATGTCGATCGTCAGGTTGGGGCGCAAGTGGGCATTCGTGTCGTAGCAGAACATCTGGTGTTGTTCCAGGCGTCCGGCAGCACGGCGGCGCAGATTCCGGCAATCGAATCCGGTGTCCGGCGGTACAGCACCACCAACTGAACACACCCAATCCCTGTAGGAGCGAGCTTGCTCGCGATCGCGGCATCAGATTCAACAGCGATGTTGACTGACCCACCGCTATCGCGAGCAAGCTCGCTCCTACAATGGACCTGTGTCAGCCCAACATCAGGGTTCCGCTGGCCACCAACGTCGCATTCCCGCCAATACTCACCCGATCGCCTCCCAGTTGACAGAACAGCTCCCCGCCCCGGGCCGAACACTGGAAAGCCGTCAGACTCGACTTGCCCAAACGCTTCGACCAATACGGAATCAGCAGGCAATGGGTTGAACCCGTCACGGGATCTTCATTGATGCCAATCGCCGGTGCGAAATAGCGTGAGACGAAATCGTGCTGGCTGCCCCGCGCCGTCACGATGGCGCCCAACCACGGCAGTTTCGCCAGAGCAACTATGTCCGGTTTACAGTCGAGCACGGCTTGTTCGGATTCCAGCACCACGAACAATTCATTCGAAGCCAGCACTTCGATGGCTTCCACGCCCAAAGCACGCTCGACCTCCAGGGTCTCGGCCACTGGCGACGGCAGGATGGCCGGAAAATCCAGCCACAGGCGGCCACCCTCCCGCGTCACACTCAATGGACCGGACTTGCAGATGAAATCCAGACGCTCGACCGGCTCTTGATAGATCTCGAACAGCACGTGGGCGCTCGCCAGGGTCGCGTGACCACACAGCGGCACTTCGGTAGTCGGCGTAAACCAGCGGATGTGCCAGACCTGCCCCTCGCGCACCACAAACGCCGTTTCAGCGAGGTTGTGCTCGGCGGCAATTTTTTGCATCAAGTCATCGGCGAGCCAGGTGTCGAGCCGATAGACCATTGCCGGGTTACCACTGAAAGGTTGATCGCTGAACGCGTCGATCTGATGGAACTCAAGCTGCATAACCTTCTCCCTTTGTCAGGCAACCGAGCATGAAGCCGCTCTAAAGATGGCACCAGTGACAGAGCACACTTATTTCCACCATACAGCGGCAACGAAGCCCTTCAAACCCGGCCAATTTCCGCGAACTTCGCCTGGGTATGCTCGGCGAGCACCGCGGGGGCCAATTCAACTTCCAGACCGCGCCGGCCTGCACTGACATAAATGCTGGCAAACGGCTGGGCCGAATTGTCGATAAACGTGCGCAGGCGCTTCTTTTGCCCCAGCGGACTGATGCCGCCCAGCAGGTAGCCGGTGGATCGCTGTGCCGCCGCCGGGTCGGCCATTTCAACTTTTTTCACGCCAGCCGCCTGAGCCAACCCCTTCAAATCCAGCGTTCCTACCACCGGGACAACCGCCACCAACAACTCCCCTTTTTCACTGGCTGCCAACAGTGTCTTGAACACCTGAGCCGGGTCGAGACCCAGTTTTTCCGCAGCTTCCAGGCCATAGGACGCAGCCTTCGGGTCATGTTCGTAACTGTGCACACGGTGTTCGGCCCGAACCTTTTTCAACAAATCCAATGCAGGGGTCATGAGACAGCTCCAGACGGGTCGGCAGATGAAAAACACTGCGCCGGATTCTAGGACATTGGTCCACAAAAGGCTCTATGGCGGCCTTGTTTCAGCTTGTCTACTTCGCACTCACGGCCATCCAGTCATTCGTTCATTCATGCGACGAATAGTTTTTTTGTGACCAATAGTTCACTTTCGACCTTTGACAGCAGTGTTTCTTGTCTATATTTTTTCGTTTCTGAAACTAAGCGAAACGTCCTACAGCAATACCCGGCAGTGAACCGCGACCAGGATGGGGATCCTGCCTCGGTGAAAAATGCGCTTCGACCACGATGGCAAAAAAGCGCCAGACAACAAAAACAACGAGGTTTCAATGACTACTGCTTTACAACAACCGTCGCTCTCGAGCCAATGCATGGCCGAATTCCTGGGTACGGCGTTGCTGATATTTTTCGGTACGGGTTGCGTTGCCGCCCTCAAGGTCGCGGGCGCCAGCTTTGGCTTGTGGGAAATCAGCATCATTTGGGGCATCGGTGTCAGCATGGCGATCTACCTGACCGCCGGGGTTTCCGGCGCGCATTTGAACCCCGCCGTCAGCATCGCGCTGAGCCTTTTCGCTGACTTTGAAAAGCGCAAATTGCCTTTCTACATTCTTGCCCAAGTCGCCGGGGCATTCTGTGGCGCCTTGTTGGTTTACACGCTTTACAGCAATCTGTTCTTCGATTTCGAACAAACCCATCACATGATTCGCGGCAGCCAGGCCAGCCTTGAACTGGCGTCGGTATTTTCCACTTTCCCGAACCCTGCGCTGACCACCACCCAGGCGTTTCTGGTCGAGGTGATCATCACTGCCATCCTGATGGGCGTGATCATGTCCCTGACCGACGACAACAACGGCCTGCCAAAGGGCCCAATGGCGCCGCTGCTGATCGGCCTGCTGATTGCCGTGATCGGCAGTTCGATGGGGCCGCTGACCGGTTTCGCGATGAACCCGGCACGCGACTTCGGACCAAAGCTGATGACTTTCTTCGCTGGCTGGGGTGAAATTTCCTTCACTGGCGGACGCGATATTCCGTACTTCCTGATTCCGGTATTTGCGCCGATTGTCGGTGCCTGCCTGGGCGCCGCCGCCTATCGCGGGTTGATTGCCCGCCATTTGCCGAACGCCATACCTGCTACAAAGGATGTAACAACGGCCATTGACGGCAAACCAAGAACTTCTTGATACCGTTGGCGCGCAACACCTGCCCTTTTGATTGCGCGCCAGACTTCACTCCCTTATTTCGTCCAAGGCAATCGACATGACCGACATTCAGAATAAGAACTACATCATTGCCCTCGATCAGGGTACGACCAGCTCCCGCGCGATTATTTTCGACCGCGATGCGAACGTGGTCTGCACCGCCCAACGGGAGTTCGCACAGCATTACCCGCAAGCCGGCTGGGTCGAACATGACCCGATGGAAATCTTCGCCACCCAAAGCGCCGTGATGGTCGAGGCCCTGGCTCAAGCCGGCTTGCACCATGACCAGGTGGCTGCCATCGGCATCACCAACCAGCGCGAAACCACGGTGGTGTGGGACAAGAACACCGGCCGCCCGATCTACAACGCCATCGTCTGGCAGTGCCGTCGCAGCACGGAGATCTGCCAGCAACTCAAGCGCGATGGCCACGAGCAATACATCAGCGACACGACCGGCCTGGTCACCGACCCGTACTTCTCCGGCACCAAACTCAAGTGGATTCTCGACAACGTCGAAGGCAGCCGTGAGCGTGCGCGCAACGGCGAGTTGCTGTTCGGCACCGTCGACAGCTGGCTGATCTGGAAATTTACTGGCGGTAAGGTGCACGTCACCGACTACACCAACGCTTCGCGCACCATGCTCTTCAACATCCACACCCTGGAATGGGATGCGAAGATGCTGGAGGTGCTGGATATCCCGCGGGAAATGCTGCCGGAAGTTAAATCGTCCTCGGAAATTTACGGCCGTACCAAAAGCGGCATCGCCATCGGCGGCATCGCCGGCGACCAGCAGGCCGCCCTGTTCGGCCAGATGTGCGTCGAGCCCGGCCAGGCGAAAAACACCTATGGCACCGGTTGCTTCCTGTTGATGAACACCGGTGACAAAGCGGTGAAATCCCGACACGGCATGCTGACCACCATCGCCTGCGGCCCACGCGGCGAAGTGGCCTACGCGCTGGAAGGCGCGGTGTTCAACGGTGGTTCCACGGTGCAGTGGCTGCGCGATGAGTTGAAGATCATCAACGACGCCCACGACACCGAATACTTTGCCAACAAGGTCAAGGACAGCAATGGCGTGTACCTGGTGCCGGCCTTCACCGGTCTGGGTGCTCCGTACTGGGACCCGTATGCCCGTGGCGCATTGTTCGGCCTGACCCGCGGCGTGCGTGTGGATCACATCATCCGTGCAGCTCTGGAATCGATCGCCTACCAGACCCGCGACGTGCTCGATGCCATGCAGCAAGACTCCGGCGAACGCCTCAAGGCCCTGCGCGTGGACGGCGGTGCAGTGGCGAACAATTTCCTGATGCAGTTCCAGGCCGATATCCTTGGCACCCAAGTCGAGCGCCCGCAAATGCGCGAAACCACAGCATTGGGCGCCGCTTACCTGGCGGGTCTGGCGTGTGGCTTCTGGGGCAGCCTGGAAGAGTTGCGCGGCAAGGCTGTGATCGAACGTCAGTTCGAGCCAACCCTTGACGAAAAAGCGAAGGAAAAACTCTACGCTGGCTGGAAAAAAGCCGTCAGCCGAACCCGCGATTGGGCAGCTGAAGACGAGGCTGAATAAGCAAAGACGCTGACTCGTCTCTGTAGTAACTGGCAGGGAGCGGATTCCTGCGGCATCATGGGAAAATTTTGCACGGCAGCCCAAAGGACGCCCCATGAATCTGCCTCCCCGTCAGCAACAAATCCTCGAACTGGTCCGCGAACGCGGCTATGTCAGCATCGAGGAAATGGCCACGCTGTTCGTTGTTACTCCGCAGACTATCCGCCGCGATATCAATCAGCTCGCGGAAGCCAATTTGTTGCGTCGCTACCACGGCGGCGCGGCGTACGACTCCAGTGTCGAAAACACTGCCTATGCCATGCGCGCCGATCAAATGCGCGATGAAAAGCAACGTATTGCCGAAGCCATTGCCGCGCAGATTCCCGACCATGCCTCGTTGTTCATCAACATCGGCACGACCACCGAATCCATTGCCCGCGCACTGCTCGATCACAATCACCTGAAGATCATCACCAACAACCTGCATGTCGCCTCGATGCTCAGCGCCAAAGACGACTTTGACGTGCTGTTGACCGGTGGCAACGTGCGCCGCGACGGAGGTGTCGTGGGCCAGGCCAGCGTCGACTTCATCAACCAGTTCAAAGTCGACTTCGCCTTGGTCGGGATCAGCGGCATCGATGAAGACGGCAGTCTGCTGGACTTCGATTATCAGGAAGTGCGGGTGTCCCAGGCGATCATCGCCAACGCTCGCCAAGTGATCCTGGCGGCCGACTCCAGCAAATTCGGGCGCAACGCCATGATTCGCCTGGGGCCGATCAGCCTGGTCGATTGCCTGGTGACCGATCAGCAGCCTTCTCCGGCGCTTGCGCAGTTGTTGAACCAGCACAAGGTTCGGCTGGAAGTTGTTTAACGCCGAAGGCAGTTAAACAACCTGTAGGAGCCGGCTTGCTGGCGATGGCGTACTCAAGGGCGCCATCGCCAGCAAGCCGGCTCCTACAATCAATCCCCCCGCCATACAATGTTCGTAAATTTTCCTTTAACGGCCCTTCGATGAGTATTTTCAATCGAAGCCGGCTGGCTGCGCGCGTCTTTATGGGCTAGTATTTTCGCAAATGAACATTAATGTTCGAATTCAAATACAGAACATCAAGAATTCCGAGGCCCGAGCCGATGCCCACTTCCACCTTGCCTACGCCCCCTCTTTCCGAGGTCTACGATATCGCCGTCATCGGTGGCGGGATCAATGGCGTGGGGATCGCAGCGGATGCTGCCGGCCGCGGGCTGTCGGTGTTCCTTTGCGAAAAGGATGATTTGGCCAGCCACACCTCCTCGGCCAGCAGCAAGCTGATCCACGGTGGACTGCGTTACCTGGAACATTACGAATTCCGCCTCGTGCGCGAAGCCCTGGCTGAGCGCGAAGTGCTGCTGGCCAAGGCGCCGCACATCGTCAAGCAAATGCGTTTCGTGCTGCCACACCGCCCGCACCTGCGCCCGGCCTGGATGATCCGCGCCGGTTTGTTCCTGTATGACAACCTCGGCAAGCGCGAGCAACTGCAAGGTTCGAAAAGCCTGAAATTCGGCCCGGACAGCGCGCTCAAAAGCGAGATCACCAAAGGCTTCGAATACTCCGATTGCTGGGTCGACGATGCACGTCTGGTGGTGTTGAACGCCATGGCGGCCCGGGAAAAAGGCGCCCACGTTCACACTCAAACCCGTTGCGTCAGTGCGCGTCGCGTCAAAGGCCTGTGGCACTTGCACCTGGAGCGCGCCGACGGCAGCCTTTTTTCGATCCGTGCCAAGGCTCTGGTGAACGCCGCCGGCCCATGGGTCGCCAAGTTCATTCGCGACGATCTGAAAATGGAATCGCCGTATGGCATCCGCCTGATTCAGGGCAGCCACCTGATCGTGCCGAAGCTGTACGAAGGCGAACACGCGCACATCCTGCAAAACGAAGATCAGCGTATCGTGTTCACCATTCCATACCTGAACCACTTCACCCTGATCGGCACCACTGACCGCGAGTACACCGGCGATCCGGCGAACGTGGCAATCACCGACGGCGAGACCGATTACCTGTTGAACGTGGTCAACGCCCACTTCAAAAAACAGATCGGCCGCGACGATATCCTGCACAGCTATTCCGGCGTGCGGCCGCTGTGCAACGACGAATCCGATAACCCGTCCGCCGTGACTCGCGACTACACCCTCGCGCTGTCCGGCGCCGGTGAAGAGGCACCGTTGCTGTCGGTGTTCGGCGGCAAGCTCACCACCTACCGCAAACTCGCCGAGTCGGCGCTGGCGCAACTTGCACCGTACTTCAAGCACATCCAGCCGAGCTGGACCGCCAGCGCCACGCTGCCGGGCGGTGAAGACATGACCACGCCACAAGCCTTGAGCTCGCGCATTCGCGACCAGTTCGACTGGGTCCCGAGTGAAATCGCACGCCGCTGGGCCACGACCTACGGCAGCCGCACCTGGCGCATGCTCGAGGGCGTTGAGAGTCTGAGGGATCTGGGCGAACACATCGGCGGCGGTCTCTACACCCGCGAAGTCGATTACCTGTGCAGCGAAGAATGGGCCACCACCGCCCACGATATTCTGTGGCGTCGCAGCAAACTCGGCTTGTTCACAACGGCGGAGGAGCAGGAAAAACTCAAGGACTACCTGAACAAGGTCGAGCAGAACCGCAGCAAGATCCAAGCCGCCTGATCAAATATCCGGACAAACGAAAGCCCCTGAATCTCACGATTCAGGGGCTTTTTCATGTCGATGGATTCAGTCGCGCAGGTCCGACTCGTGAATCGGCTGCTCGCGATGGGTCGCCCGTTGATACTGTGCCGGCCAGACCGCCTTGCGTCCGCCCAGATCGTCATCCGCATGCAGCGCCCAGTACGGATCGCGCAACAATTCACGCGCCAGGAAAATGATATCCGCCTGGCAGGTGCGCAGAATGTGCTCGGCCTGGGCCGGCTCGGTAATCATGCCGACGGTACCGGTGGCGATGCCTGACTCTTTGCGCACGCGCTCGGCGAATCGGGTCTGATAGCCGGGCCCCGTGGGGATTTCAGCGTTCACCGCCGTGCCGCCCGACGATACATCGATCAAGTCCACACCCAGGTCTTTCAGGCGACGGGCCAGCTCCACGGTTTCATCCGGATTCCAACCGTCCTCCACCCAGTCGGTCGCCGAGACGCGGACAAACACCGGCAACTCTTCGGGCCACGCCGCACGCACCGCCTCGGTGACCTGCAACACCAATCGGATGCGGTTTTCAAACGAACCGCCGTACTGATCACGGCGTTGGTTGCTCAAGGGCGAAAGAAACTGATGCAGCAGATAACCATGGGCTGCATGGATCTCGACCACCTTGAAGCCCGCGGTCAGCGAGCGTTTGGCCGCATCGACAAACGCCTGAATGATCGTCGCGATCTCGCCTTCATCCAGCTGCTTGGGCTGGGTGTGCTGGGGATCGAAAGCAATCGGTGAAGGGCCGACCGGAACCCAGCCACCCTCGTCGGGTTTGACGCTGCCGTGCTTGCCCAGCCACGGTCTGTAGGTACTGGCCTTGCGACCGGCATGGGCCAGTTGAATACCGGCCACGGCGCCTTGCGCCGCGATGAAGCGAGTGATGCGTTGCAAAGGCTCGATCTGTTCATCGCTCCACAGGCCAAGGTCCTGTGCGGTGATGCGCCCATCGGCCGTGATCGCCGTGGCTTCGGTAAACACCAGCCCGGCCCCGCCGACCGCGCGGCTGCCGAGGTGGACCAGGTGCCAGTCATTGGCCAGGCCGTCGGCACTTGAGTATTGGCACATCGGCGAGACCGCGACGCGGTTGGGCAAGATCAATTGGCGAAGGGTATAGGGTTCAAGCAGCAGACTCATGGGGCACCTCTCGAATCAGTGGGCAGGCTCCAGGGTTCTGTTTGAAAAGTCGACGAGTGACAGGAAAAAGCTACAGCACCCGCCCCCGCGGGCAAAAAATGGACAAAACGTCACAAGGATAATCAAGCAGTGCTTAGAGCCTAGTCGACATCGCAAGATCAGGGAGGGTTCAAGAATGAAACACCTCCAATCAGCGTCCAATGCGTCCCCTGTGGCGAGGGAGCTTGCTCCCGTTGGTGTGCAAAGCACACCCAATCGCAGTGGCAGGTTTTGGGGCGGCTGCGCCGCCCAGCGGGAGCAAGCTCCCTCGCCACAAAAAAGCTATCGCGGTTCGATGTGGGCAATCATCAGTTGAACCGTCTCGTTTCCGCGAAACTCGTTGAGGTCGAGCTTGTAGGCCAATTCCACCCATTTGATGGTCGGATTCGGCCAGATGTCGCGGTCGATCCCGAATGCGATGCCATCGAGCTTGACCGAGCCGCACTCGCTCTTGAGGACGACTTTAAGATGCCGTTCGCCTACGACGCGCTGCTCGACCAACTGGAACACGCCGTGAAACAACGGCTCCGGGAAATGCTGCCCCCAAGGACCGGCATGGCGCAGGGCGCGGGCCAGTTCCAGATGAAACTCTTCCACCGCCAGCGTGCCGTCCGACAGCAAGCGCCCGGTCAGGTCTTCTTCGCGCAATTGCCGACGCACTTCAGCGTCAAAGGCTTCGGCGAACAGCGGAAAATTCGCTTCCGGCAGCGTCAGGCCGGCGGCCATCGCATGACCACCGTACTTGGTGATCAGGTTCGGATGCTGCGCCGCCACCACGCTCAGGGCATCGCGGATATGAAAGCCCTGGACCGAACGCCCCGACCCCTTGAGCAAACCATCGCCCGCATCGGCGAAAGCAATGGTCGGCCGGAAGTAACGCTCTTTCATGCGAGAGGCGAGGATACCGATGACGCCCTGATGCCACTCGGGATCGAACAGGCACAAGCCGAACGGCATCGACTCCACGGGCAAATCCTTGAGCTGCGCCAGCGCTTCACGCTGCATGCCTTGCTCGATGGATTTGCGGTCCTGGTTCATGCCATCCAGTTGAGCCGCCATTTCGCGAGCCAGCCCGGCGTCGTCGGTCAGCAGGCATTCGATGCCCAGGCTCATGTCGTCCAGACGCCCCGCCGCGTTCAGGCGCGGGCCGACGATGAAGCCCAGGTCGGTCGACGTGATGCGCGTGTGGTCACGCTTGGCCACTTCGAGGATCGCCTTGATCCCCGGTCGGGCGCGTCCGGCACGAATGCGCTCCAGGCCCTGGTGCACCAGAATCCGGTTGTTGGCATCCAGCGGCACCACGTCGGCGACGCTTCCCAAAGCCACCAGATCAAGCAATTCGCCGATGTTCGGCTGCGGCTTGTTCGCGTACCAGCCGAGCTCGCGCAATCGCGCACGCAAGGCCATCAGCACATAGAAAATCACCCCGACACCCGCCAACGCCTTGCTCGGGAACTCGCAACCGGGCTGGTTCGGATTGACGATGGCATCGGCCAGCGGCAGTTCGTCGCCGGGCAAGTGGTGATCGGTGACCAGCACGTTAAGCCCGGCCTGTTTCGCCGCCGCCACGCCTTCGACGCTGGAGATACCGTTGTCCACGGTGATCAGCAACTGCGGCTGGCGCTCCAGCGCCACGGCAACGATTTCCGGTGTCAGGCCGTAGCCGTAATCGAAGCGATTCGGCACCAGGTAGTCGACATGTGCCGCCCCCAGCAAACGCAAACCCAATGTCCCCACGGTACTGGCCGTCGCACCGTCAGCGTCAAAGTCGCCGACGATCAGAATCCGTTGACGCTGTTCGAGCGCGGTCACCAACAAGTCCACGGCCGCTTCGATGCCTTTGAGCTTCTGGAACGGAATCAGTCGCGCCAGGCTTTTATCCAGCTCGGCTTCAGACTGCACGCCCCGCGCTGCATACAGGCGGGTCAGCAGCGGCGGAATATCACCGAGGAATGGCAGGGTGTCGGGCAGCTGGCGGGGTTCGATGCGCATGGGGTGACAGGGGCTTCTCTTGATGAAGTAGGGTAAAACCGCAGGAACGGCGAGGACTCAGCCGCGCTCGCCCGACAACCATTGCAGCTGGACTTCATGCTGACCACGGTCGTCGGTGACGAAAATCGTCCCTTCGCTGATCATCACGTCCCACTTGATGACGCGAGGCATGTCTTTGGCCAGGGTCTCCAGGACTTCCTGAGGGACCGCCGCGATGTGGACGTTTTTCAGGTTCTTGATCGCCGGGATCACCTTGCCTTCCCAGACGCGCAGGCTGCCATAGGCCAGCAGACTGGTGCGTTCGGTACGGCGCGAGCACCAGGTCAGGCGGTCGGCATCGGGCTGGCCGACTTCGATCCAGTGCAGGACACGGTCATCCAGGCTTTTTTCCCACAAGGCCGGTTCATCCACGTCCGACAGACCACGACCAAACGACAGATGCTCGTTGTACCAGAGGGCGTAGGCCAGCAGGCGCACGGTCATGCGCTCTTCGGTTTCCGATGGGTGGCGGGCGATGGTTTGCTTGACACTCTCGTAGACGCTGCGGTCGAGGTCGGTGAGGTTCAGTTCAAACTTGTAGGTCGTGGACGGCTGGGCCATGTACGGGCTTCTTGATACGGGGAAAGGCGGCAAGTCTAACCGATGCGGCAGGCAATCCACGAATTGATGGTGATCAACCTTGAGCGCCTGATAGTCGGCTATGTTAAAACGCTGTACTCGCTCAATCTTTGTCCTACAGGAACCAGCATGCCGCTCACCGCAAAACCGCTCTCAGGTCTGAAAGTCATCGAATTGGGCACTTTGATTGCCGGCCCCTTTGCGTCGCGCATTTGCGCTGAATTCGGTGCGGACGTGATCAAGATCGAATCCCCGGATGGCGGCGATCCGCTGCGCAAGTGGCGCAAGCTGTATGAAGGCACCTCGTTGTGGTGGTTCGTTCAGGCACGCAACAAAAAGTCCCTGACGCTGAACCTGAAACATCCTGAGGGCCTGGCGATCCTGAAAAAACTCCTGAGCGAAGCGGACATCCTGATCGAGAACTTTCGCCCCGGCGTACTGGAAAAACTCGGTCTCGGCTGGGATGTCCTGCACGCGCTCAACCCGAAACTGGTGATGGTGCGGCTCTCGGGCTTCGGCCAGACCGGCCCGATGAAAGACCAGCCTGGTTTCGGCGCCGTGGGTGAATCCATGGGCGGCCTGCGCTACATCACCGGTTTTGAGGACCGACCACCGGTGCGCACCGGGATTTCCATCGGCGACTCGATTGCCGCGCTCTGGGGCGTGATCGGCGCGCTGATGGCCCTGCGTCATCGCGAGGTCAACGGTGGCCAGGGCCAGGTGGTCGATGTAGCGCTGTACGAAGCGATCTTCGCCATGATGGAAAGCATGGTCCCGGAATTCGACGTGTTCGGGTTCATCCGCGAACGCACCGGCAACATCATGCCTGGAATCACCCCGTCTTCGATCCACACCAGCGCTGACGGCAAGCACGTGCAGATCGGCGCGAACGGCGACGCGATCTTCAAACGCTTCATGCTGATCATTGGCCGCGAAGACCTGGCCAACGATCCTCTACTTGCCAGCAACGATGGCCGTGATAACCGCCGCGATGAGCTTTACGGGGTCATCGATCGCTGGGTCAACTCGCTGCCCCTGGACACTGTCATCGAACGTTTGAATCAAGCCGAAGTACCCGCCAGCCGGATCTTCAGTGCCGAAGACATGTTCAGCGATCCGCAGTACCTCGCCCGGGAAATGTTCCTGCAAGCCAAGCTGCCGGATGGCAAAGATTTCAAGATGCCGGGAATTGTGCCGAAACTCTCTGAGACACCCGGTGATTGTGAATGGGTCGGGCCACAACTGGGCGAGCACAACGCGCAGGTACTCCAGGAACTTGGCTATGACGCGTCGCAGATCACACAACTGCGCAAAGACGGGGCCATCTGAGCTTAAGCGTCTGTTTGCGCGAGTCATCAAGCACTGCCGGTGGCGAAACGGACCGGCGATGTGCGCTATGGCGGGCGTGCTCCTGATCAGCGTCCTGCCTCCCTCGACGCTGGCGCAACCCACGGAAACCCTGATCTGGCTCAAGCGCGATTTGCCGCCGCTGTTCATTTTCGAAGGACCGAAAAAGGATCAGGGCGTCATCGATCAGCTGTTAACGCAATTGATTGCCGGCATGCCTCAATACCAACACAGCGTGATGAGGGTCAATCGCGCACGCGGCCTGCAGATGCTCCATGAGTCAACGTTCACGTGTGATGCGGCGCTGAACTGGAGCAAGGAGCGCGAAACCTGGATCGTGTTTTCCACCCCGGTCTTTCGCGCCATGAGCAATGGTCTGGCCGTGCGGCGTGCTGATCGCGACGTGTTGACCCCGTTCATCAAGGACGGCGAGGTGGACCTGTCGACCCTCTTGGCGACCGGCAGCGTCACGCTGGGGATTGTTGCCGAGCGCAACTACGGCGAGTACCTCGACGCACTCCTGAAACAAGCACCGACCAAGTCACTTGCGCTGCATTACGGCAACGACGCTTTGGGCAGCCTGCTGCAAATGCAACGCCTGGGGCGCTTGCAAGTGCTGTTGGGTTATCGTCCGGAAATTCGTTACCAGGCGCAGCAGGAGGGGATCGCAGAAGATGAATTGCAGTTCTACCCGATTCGCGGCACGGGTAAGTACCTGTCAGGCTACATCGGCTGCACCGACACACCACAGGGCCGACAGGCGATTATCGAGATCAATCGACTGCTACGCGCCCTGCCCCGCGAGCCATTGAGCGAGGCGTACGCGGCCTGGCTCGATCCGGAAAGCCGCAGCGATTACCTGAAGGCTGCCAAAGAGTTTTTTGAGCAACAGGCCGGACAGTGAATAAATCGCGGGCAAAAAGGCAAAAAGAAACCCCGAGCAGTGGGAAGACTACTCGGGGTTAAACGTGGCCTACATAAAGACCCGTAGTAGCAAGCTACAAGCACCGGAGCACAATGCTTGATCCTGCTATTACCCGATCTGACTGACCTGCGCGCAGGAAGGTTCCCAGCGAAATCCCGTCAATTGCGGCTGGCCATCAACTTGTCCTGGGCAGCATTGCGCAACGCTGCGATGACACAGGGCTCCAGGCGTCCCTCCGCAATCAGCACGTCGCGATGCAATCCATCGACCACGTCCGTCAGCAAGCGCTTGTCGTTCAACTGGGCCTGATTGAACGCTCGCTTGACGACCGTGGCGCCCATCGAATTCTTCAGGGTTACCAGGCATTCGCCATGAATGCCTGAAGGGGTCATTGTGACTTGATACGGGCTCAGCGCCTCACCGAGCAACAGACTGATACTTTCCATCCCGATCACCACTCAATAGTCCGAAACAACGTGCCTTGGGCGTGCCTGCAATAAATGACCACGGACCCGAGAAGAAAGTTCTGGAGACTGACCGCAAGGCGCACCCGCGAATCAGCTCAAGTGAGCATGCACGGCGAACATGACAGAGAAAAAACGCTGCCGTCACGCCTGTCGGCTTCGTCGATCGATTTCAGCCCAACCGCCCAGCAATCCTCGCAACTGCCCGTCTGCACCATAAAACGGCACCGTCCACTGGTAAACATCCCTGATACCGTCCTTGAACCTCAATTGACGCTCAATAAAGCGAGTCCGGCGTGTTTCCAGCTGGCTCATGAATTCGGCATGCAGAAGTTCAGCGGTGCGTTTCGGCAAGACGTCGACTTCGATCAACTGTCGACCTTGAACCTGATCAAACCGGGTCGACAACACCTCCTCATAACTTTTGTTGCACATCACCAATCGCCCTTGCAGGTCACGGACAAACATTGGATCAGGCATGGCATCCAGTAATGCGTGCTGGAAGGCGAGTTGATCACTGAGGCTTTTTTCGGCCTCGAACCGCTGTCTGACCAGCACTGTCAAACGCCGGTTCCACAGCAGCGACAACAGGCCGAATACGCTGGCGATAACGATGCCTTCGCAGACCCAGTGGCGCAGTGTTTGCCACAGACCGGGCACCTTGGATGGCGTGACGCCACTGAACCACTTCAGGCGAATGACACGTAACTCTTCTGGAGGAAACGCATTCAGGGCCTTGTTCAGGATGCTCAACAATTGCGGTTGCCCCTTGCGTACCGACAGGTAATCCGCGTCCCATATGCCCGGCACCACCGCACCGACCTGCAACAGCCCGGATGGATAGAGCTGCGCTCCAACTTCATTTTCGATGGTGGCGTAGGCGTCACCGCTTTCCACCCAGGCACGTGCCTCGGCGTTGGTTTTCACCGTACGCACCTCAATGGCCGGGTAGTCGCGACGGATCGCCGCTTCCAATGCATGCCGGGCCGGCAGCACCAGCACCCGTTTCGCCAGTTCTTCCAGCGATTGCACCCGTGGCGCCCCGACTCGCCCGACAAATACCCAACCGGCACCACCAAACGCATGACTGAAATCCAGCAACGTCTTGCGCTCGTCGTTCATCGACAGCATTGAGCTCAAGTCCGCCCCGCCATTTTCCAGTTTCACCAGCATCTGATCGGTAGAGAACGACTCTTCGAAAACGAACTGCACCCCCGTCATCACGCTGATGCGCTTGAGTACATCAAAGTGCAAGCCGCTCCATTGACCCTGCTTGTCCTTGAACAGGTACAACGGATAATCCAGCGCCGTGACGACGACGCGCGGGTGAGTGGCGATCCACTGCAACTCCTGCGCATCCAGCGTGATCGTCGCATCGCGCTCGTGCATGTCCATCGGCGCCGCAATACCCCATTGGCCGATGCCCATGATTGCGAGCAGAAACAGCCAGTACGCGGCCGGTTTGACCCCTTTTGAAAACAGCATTGCCACATCCTTCGTGATCGACTCGCCCTTCCTTTCTGGGCGACAACACGACAAGTGTGCATGCAGAAATGAAAAAGCCCGTCAGGAGACGGGCTTCAAAATGTGACAGCTTTGACCGTTACAACGGCTTGCCACGGTTGCCATGCTGACTGACAAAGGCCTGTACGGCTTTCAGGTCATTCGGCAACACGGTGCAACGCTCATCTCGCTCAAACAAATCAGAAAGATGTGCAGGCAGTTCAAGCGTTTTTCCTACACCGGCCTTTTCCACGGCATCCGGGAATTTGACCGGATGGGCAGTGCCCAGGATCACCATTGGAATGTCCAGGCTGCGACGGCATTCACGCGCGGCTTTGACACCAATCGCAGTGTGCGGATCGAGCACTTCACCGGTCTGCTCATAGACTTCGGAGATGGTTTCGCACGTTTGCGCGTCATCCACAGCCAACGAGTCGAACAATTTGCGGGCTTCGGTCCAGCGCTCTTGCTCAACGCTGAAACCACCGCCCTGCTTGAACGAATCCATCAGCCCGGCGATGGCCGCGCCATTGCGACCGTGCAGGTCGAACAGCAGGCGCTCGAAGTTCGACGACACCATGATGTCCATCGACGGCGACAGCGTGGCGTGCAGGGTGTCCTTGACGTACTGGTTGCCGCTCATGAAGCGGTGCAGGATGTCGTTGCGGTTGGTGGCGACGATCAACTGGTTGATCGGCAGGCCCATGTTGCGCGCCAGGTAACCGGCGAAGATGTCGCCGAAGTTGCCGGTCGGCACCGAGAACGACACCGAACGCGCCGGGCCGCCCAACTGCAGGGATGCATGGAAGTAGTAAACGATCTGGGCCATGATCCGCGCCCAGTTGATCGAGTTCACCGCCACCAGACGCGTGCCCTTGAGGAAACTCTGGTCGGCGAAGCTTGCCTTGACCATTTCCTGGCAATCATCGAAGTTACCTTCGATGGCGATGTTGTGGATGTTCTCACCGAAAATGGTGGTCATCTGCCGACGCTGCACTTCAGACACACGGTTGTGCGGGTGCAGGATGAAGATGTCGACGTTTTCGCAGTGCTTGCAGCCTTCGATGGCGGCCGAGCCGGTGTCACCGGAGGTGGCACCGACGATCACTACGCGCTCGCCGCGCTTTTCCAGCACGTAATCGAGCAAACGACCCAGCAGTTGCAGGGCGAAGTCCTTGAACGCCAGGGTCGGGCCGTGGAACAGCTCCAGCACCCATTCGTTGCCGTTCAGCTGACGCAGCGGCGCAACGGCGCTGTGGGCGAACACGCCATAGGTTTCTTCAAGAATCTTTTTGAAATCGGCGTCCGGAATGCTGCCGGTGACGAACGGGCGCATGACGCGAAAAGCCAGCTCGTGATACGGCAGGCCGGCCCAGGAAGCGATTTCTTCCTGGGTGAAACGTGGCAGGTTTTCCGGGACGTACAGACCGCCGTCGGTGGCAAGACCTGCCAGCAGGACGTCTTCGAAATTAAGGGCCGGTGCCTGGCCGCGGGTACTGATGTAGCGCATAGGGGCAAACCTTCGGTTTGGGCTTCAAGCTTCAAGCTTCAAGCTGCAAGTTCAAAGCACCGAGGCTTTTAGCTTGCAGCTTGCAGCTGACGGCTTGCAGCTGCTTCTAAATTAGTTCAGGTGCTCGACACGGATCCGTACAACCGGACCGACCACACCCGCCAGGGCTTCCAGAGCAGCGATGGCGTCGTTGATGTGCTGTTCCAGCACGCGGTGGGTCAGCAGGATCATCGGCACCAGGCCGTCGTGTTCCTCGGCTTCCTTCTGCATGATCGACTCAATGTTGATGCCGCGCTCCGAGAGGATGCTCGCGACCTGAGCCAACACGCCCGGATGGTCCTTGGCCTGAATGCGCAGGTAGTAAGCGCTTTCGCAGGCTTCGATCGGCAGGATCGGGTGAGCCGACAGCGAATCCGGCTGGAAGGCCAGATGCGGTACGCGGTTTTCCGGGTCGGACGTCATGGCGCGAACCACGTCCACCAGGTCGGCGATCACCGACGAAGCGGTAGGCTCCATTCCGGCGCCAGCGCCGTAGAACAGGGTCGAACCGGCAGCATCGCCGTTGACCATCACCGCGTTCATCACACCGTTGACGTTGGCGATCAGGCGATCAGCCGGAATCAGCGTCGGGTGTACGCGCAGTTCAATACCCGCCGCGGTGCTGCGCGCCACGCCCAGGTGCTTGATGCGGTAGCCCAGCGCTTCGGCGTAGTTCACGTCGGCGGTGGTCAGTTTGGTGATGCCTTCGGTGTAAGCCTTTTCGAACTGCAGCGGAATGCCGAACGCAATCGAAGCCAGGATCGTCAGCTTGTGGGCCGCGTCGATGCCTTCGACGTCGAAGGTCGGATCAGCCTCGGCGTAACCCAGTGCCTGGGCTTCAGCCAACACGTCTTCGAAGGTGCGACCCTTCTCGCGCATTTCCGTAAGGATGAAGTTGCCAGTGCCGTTGATGATGCCGGCCACCCAGTTGATGCGGTTGGCGGACAGGCCTTCACGGATCGCCTTGATCACCGGGATGCCACCGGCCACGGCCGCTTCGAAGGCGACAATCACGCCCTTCTCGCGAGCCTTGGCGAAAATTTCGTTACCGTGAACGGCAATCAGAGCCTTGTTCGCGGTGACCACATGCTTGCCATTCTCGATGGCCTTGAGTACCAGCTCGCGGGCAACGGTGTAGCCGCCCATCAGCTCTATCACGATGTCGATCTCAGGGTTCGTGGCCACTTCGAAGACATCGTTGGTAATCGCAATACCGGTCGTTTGGAACTGAGGCTTTGGCGTGCGCATGGCAATTTGTGCCACTTCGATCCCACGCCCGGCACGACGAGCAATTTCCTCGGCGTTGCGCTGAAGTACGTTGAAGGTACCGCCACCGACGGTTCCTAACCCACAGATGCCTACTTTGACCGGTTTCACTGTGAACTCCCCATAAAACGACCGACTCAAGGCCGGCCGTGGAAACAACCGCGTGCTCGCGGCTCTCTATTAATGGCCCGGCGATGTTGCTGCCGGACCATGCTCGTCAAGGCTGGCCGTGACGATGCGAATCTACTTCGCGCCCAGCGCCAGTTTGGCGACTTGTGGCGCAGGCTGGTAGCCCGGAATGACCTGACCGTCAGCCAAAACGATGGCCGGTGTGCCGTTCACGCCAATCGACTGACCGAGGGCAAACTGCTTGGAAACCGGGTTATCGCACTTGGCGGCCTTGATTTCCTTGCCTTCAGCCATTTTGTCCATGGCCGCTTTCTTGTCTTTCGAGCACCACACCGCTTGCAACTGCTCGTCACCCGGCGAACCCAGGCCCTGGCGCGGGAACGCGATGTAACGCACTTCAATGCCGCGCTTGTTCAGCTCAGGCACTTCGGCGTGCAGCTTGTGGCAGTACGGGCAGGTGGTGTCGGTGAAAACGGTGATGTGCGATTTGGTTTCGCCAATGGCCGGGTACACCACAGTTTCAGCGACCGGAATAGCGTTGATCAGCTTGGAGATGCCCAGGCGCTCGGTCTTCTCGGTCAGGTTGATCGGCGTGCCGTCCTTGAGCTGGAACATATAGCCCTGAACCACGTACTGACCGTCGGCGCTGGCGTAGAGAACGCGGCTGCCCTTGAGTTTGACTTCGTACAGGCCCGGCAGCGGGCTGGGTGTAATGGTTTCTACCGGCACTTCGAGCTGGAGGTTTTCCAGGCTTTTACGAATGGCTTTGTCGGCCGCGTCATCGGCGACGGCAAAGGTGCTGACCAACGCAATGGCGGCGGCAGCGAGAATCTGGGTCAGACGCATGAGAACTCCTGAAGGCGAACATATGGGACGATCAGAACACCCGTGCCGAAACACCGGGTCATAACCGCCCATCGTGCAAACCGGCAAAGCCTATCACATAAGGCCGGTGTGGCCGAATGCACCTGTCGCCAGACAACACGAGCTCGACGCATGACGCATAGCTGGATGATGTTCCCTGTACGTCGTCAGCCGCGGGGATGGTGTTTGGCGTGCAGCTCTTGCAAACGGGCGCGGGCAACGTGGGTATAAATCTGCGTGGTCGATAAATCGCTGTGCCCCAACAGCATCTGCACCACCCGCAAATCAGCACCGTGGTTCAACAAGTGCGTGGCAAACGCATGGCGCAAGGTGTGCGGCGACAGCGACTTGCCGATCCCCGCCACCTTGGCCTGGTGCTTGATCCGGTGCCAGAAGGTCTGGCGGGTCATTTGCTCGCCACGCAGACTGGGGAACAACACATCGCTGGGACGCCCGCCGAGCAGTTCACCACGGGCATCACGCATGTAGCGCTCGACCCAGACAATCGCCTCCTCGCCCATTGGCACCAGACGCTCCTTGCTGCCCTTGCCCATCACCCGCAAGACCCCTTGGCGCAGATTGACCTGTTCCAGGGTCAGGCTGATCAGTTCCGTCACACGCAGCCCGCAGGCATACAACACCTCGAGCATGGCGCGATCACGCTGTCCGATGGCTTCGCTCAGATCCGGCGCTTTGAGCAGTGCTTCTACATCGGCTTCCGACAAGGATTTGGGCAACGGACGACCGAGTTGCGGCATATCCACGCGCAAGGTGGGATCGACCGAGATCAGTTTTTCCCGCAATAGATAGCGATAAAAGCCACGCACACCGGAGAGAAATCGTGCGGTGGATCGAGGCTTGTAGTTTTGTTCGAGACGCCAGGCCAGGTGGTCGAGAATCAACTCCCGCCCCGCATTGGCCAGTTCCAGGCCTTTTTCCTGCAACCAGCCGTTGAACAGGGCCAAGTCGCTGCGATAGGCATCGCGGGTGTTATCGGAAAGACCTTTTTCCAGCCACAGGGCATCAAGGAATTGATCTATCAGTGGATGATCGATGGCAGGCATGGGCACTCAAGTCGCGTAGCCTTCAGACTGCGCACAAAATTAAAATGGACATGAAATCGGCCGCTAGTCTTTCATAGGCTGGCATCTCAAGGAACAGGGAGCAGTCATGAGCGAGCAGCAAATCTTATTGGCGTTTGGCGGTATCGGTGCGGCGGCACTGGGCTGTCAGTGGTTGGCCTGGCGTCTGAAGCTGCCGGCAATTCTTTTTCTGTTGCTGACCGGGATTCTGGCCGGACCGGTGTTGCACTTGCTCGACCCGCAGGAAATGTTCGGCCCACTGCTGATGCCACTGGTGTCATTGGCGGTGGCGTTGATTCTGTTTGAAGGCAGCCTGACGCTGCATCTGTCGGAATGGCGCGAGATCGGCAGTGTCGTTCATCGACTGGTGACACTGGGCGCGCTCTCAACCTGGATTGTGATTGCCGTCGCCACGCACTGGCTACTGGGTTTTGACTGGATGCTGTCGATACTTTTCGGCAGCCTGACGCTGGTCACCGGGCCGACCGTGATCGTGCCCATGTTGCGCGTCGTACGACCCAAAGCCTCGATCGCCAACATCCTGCGTTGGGAAGGGATTGTCATCGATCCTATCGGCGCGCTGCTGGCGGTAGTCGTCTATAGCTTCATCATTGCCAACACCGAAGGTAATGGCATTAAAGAAAGCTTGCTGACTTTCGGCGGCGTGATTCTGTGTGGCAGTCTCTTCGGGATTTTTGGTGGCTGGTTGCTCGGTACCCTGATACGCCGCCAGTGGCTGCCGGAATACCTGCATAACCTGGCAGCACTCGCCGCTGTTCTGGGGATTTTTATTGCGTCCAACGCAGTCACGCACGAATCCGGATTGCTGGCCGTGACACTCATGGGCATGTGGCTGGCCAACATGAAAGGCGTGGATGTTCGGCACATCCTGCACTTCAAGGAAAACCTCAGCGTCCTGCTGATCTCCGGCCTGTTCATTTTGCTGGCGGCACGACTGGATCTGAACGCGATGATCGGGCTCGGGCCGCTGGTGCTCATACTGCTGCTGATCATCCAGTTCATTGCGCGCCCCCTGAACGTATTGCTCAGCACCGCAGGATCGAGCCTGAACTGGCGCGAACGTGCGCTGTTGGCGTGGATTGCCCCGCGGGGGATCGTTGCGGCAGCCGTGTCGGCGATCTTCGCCATTCGCTTGCATGAGGCCGGTCATCAAGGTGCATTGCTGCTGGTGCCGCTGACGTTCGCGGTGATCATTGGCACCGTCGTATTGCAAAGCGCTACGGCGAGGCCACTGGCGCGCTTGTTGAAAGTCGCGGAGCCGGCGCCGAGCGGATTTCTGATCATCGGCGCCAACGGACCTGCGCGCACGCTGGGCAAAGCACTGCAACAACTGGGCAGTCGCGTGCTGTTGACCGACTCCAGCTGGGAAAACATTCGGGCTGCGCGGATGGAAGGGTTGCCGACCTACTTTGGCAACCCGGCTTCACAACACGCCGATGCCCATCTGGACCTGGTAGGTCTGGGGCATCTTCTGGCGCTATCGCCGTCCGGTGAGATGAACACGCTGGCATTGATGCGCTTTCGTCATGAGCTGGGTCATCAGCGGATGTTCGGCCTGGCCAGCGGCCAGGAAAGCCGTCGCACCGACAAGCACCGGACCAGCCTGGAGCACCGAGGCAATCAACTGGGCAGTGAGGCGCTGACCTACGCCAAGCTTGCGAGCCAATTGAGTCAGGGCTCCGAGCTGTACAGCACGACATTGAAGGAGGGATTCAACTGGGACGATTACCGCGCGCTGCATCGCGATCGGGCGACCTTGCTGTTCGTACGCGACGACAGTGGCTGGGTGCATGTGGTGACACCGGACAGCACACTGAAGCCTTCGGCGGGTTGGACATTGCTGGCGTTGATTCAGCCCGAGTCGGAGTAAATCCAAAAGATCGCAGCCTTCGGCAGCTCTGAATTCAACCTGCAGGAGCTGCCGCAGGCTGCGATCTTTTCAACCTGGCACCAAATCGCAGGCAACAAAAAAGCAGCCCGCAGGCTGCTTTTTTCTGCATCGGAAGCTGGACTTAAGCCAGTTTTTCCTTGATGCGAGCTGCTTTACCAGACAGGTCACGCAGGTAGTACAGCTTGGCTTTACGTACGTCACCGCGACGTTTAACGGCCATGCTGTCGATTTGCGGGCTGTAGGTCTGGAAAGTACGTTCTACGCCAACACCGTTGGAGATTTTACGAACGGTGAATGCACTGTTTACGCCGCGGTTACGCTTGGCGATAACAACACCTTCGAACGCTTGCAGACGCGAACGGTCGCCTTCCTTCACTTTCACCTGAACGACAATGGTGTCGCCCGGGGCAAAGGTAGGGATCTCTTTGGTCATCTGCTCTGCTTCGAGTGCAAGGATGATTTTGTTAGTCATGCTGTGCTCCTAAGGTAAATCGTCGGATCTACCATCGATACGTTGTTAACTATCGTCCCGCTCGAGGATGTATTCCTCGAGCAGCTTCTTCTCTTCTCCAGAAAGCGAGCGGCTTTCCAGAAGATCGGCGCGTCGTTCATAGGTCCGACCAAGGGACTGCTGTAAACGCCAACGCCGGATGTGCGCGTGATTGCCACTTAGCAATACGTCGGGAACACGCTGATCCGCATACACCTCCGGTCGGGTGTAGTGCGGGCAATCCAGCAAACCATCCGTAAAGGAATCTTCCTCGGCGGAGTCCGCATGCCCTAAAGCTCCAGGCAGCAGTCGTGTAACCGCATCGATCAGGACCATCGCCGGCAGCTCGCCGCCAGACAGTACATAGTCGCCAATCGACCACTCTTCATCGACATGAGCATCAATAAAACGCTCGTCAATGCCTTCGTAGCGGCCGGCAATCAGGATCAATGCATCCAGATTCGCCAACTCGCGTACCGCCGACTGATTCAGTTGACGGCCTTGGGGGGACAGGTAAATCACCTTCGCCGCCTCCCCGGCTGCTGCTTTGGCCTGAGCCAGAGCATCTTCCAGGGGCTTGATCTTCATCACCATGCCCGGACCACCGCCAAACGGGCGATCGTCCACAGTGTGATGTCGATCCGTCGTGTAGTCTCGCGGATTCCAACAGGTGAGCTGCAAGAGCCCCTGTTTCACCGCACGACTGGTGATGCCGTACTCGCTGATGGCGGAGAACATCTCGGGAAACAAACTGATCACTTCTACGCGCAAGTTAGCCACGCTTAGAAGTCCGCATCCCAATCCACCTTCATCTCGCCTGCCGCCAGGTCGATGGCCAACACGCATTGCTCGGTATAGGGCAACAGGCGTTCGCGATCATCCAGGCTGCCAGCGCAAGGCTTGACCACCATTACATCATTCGAGCCGGTCTCCAGCAGGTGATCGATCTTCCCGAACAGTTGCCCGAGGGTGTCGATGACCTTGAGACCTTCCAGCTGGTACCAGTAGTACTCGCCGTCGGTCAGTTCAGGAAACAGGTTGCGCGGCACGCAGATCTCATAACCGGCCAGAAGACGAGCTTCTTCGCGATCATCGAGACCCTTGAGCTTTGCGACCAGGAACTTGTCGTTCCCGCGTCCGCTGACCAGCTCCACCTGCTTTACATTGCCGTCACGCTTGAGCGTCCAGGTTTTGTATTCCAGCAGGTTCTTAATCGGATCAGTAAAGGAGTACACCTTCACTTCGCCGCGAACGCCGTGAACCGAGTAAATCTTGCCGATAACGATCAAATCATCAGCAACAGCTGGCGTCGCGTTCATATTGCTCAGGCCGCAGCCTTAGCAGATTCCTTCAACAACTGAGCAACGCGCTCAGAAGGTTGTGCACCAACGCTCAGCCAGTAGGCTACGCGCTCTTGGTTCACGGACAGACGGACTTCTTGACCACGAGCAACAGGGTTGAAGAAACCAACCTGTTCCTTGTGCGAACCGTCGCGCGGGTTGCGGCTGTCGGTTACGGTCAAGTGGTAAAACGGGCGCTTTTTGGAGCCGCCAAGGGCAAGACGGATTGTTAGCATGTGAACATCGTTCCTGTAGTCGGTGCTGCAAATCTAAAGGCACAGCGGGCATAGGTGCCCGAAAGGCCGCATATTCTAAGGAATATCCGGACTTTTGCAAATGTCTTTTTCCGGCGGCCTATCGGTCGCCATGCAGATTTGCTATAGAGCCGTCGTTGAAAACGGCCGGTCAGCTCCCGCCAAGTGCGGGTTTGCTGTGTATCCCACGTCCGTGTGGGGCTGCGCCGACCCGATGGCCGGCGCGAATTCTTTACATCTTGGGCATTCCGCCGCCGGGCAACATACCGCCCATGCCGCGCATCATCTTGGCCATTCCGCCTTTCGCGGAGAATTTCTTCATCATCTTCTGCATCTGCTTGTGTTGCTTGATCAAGCGACCGATGTCCTGCACCTGGGTGCCGGAACCCATGGCGATCCGACGTTTGCGCGAACCGCTGATCACATCAGGGTCGCGGCGCTCGGCCGGGGTCATGGAGTTGATGATGGCTTCCATCTGCTTGAATTGCTTCTCTGCCGCACCTTGAGCGTTGCCCATTTGCGCCAGATTCACGCCGCCCATGTTCGGCAGCTTGTCCATGAGGCCGCCGAGGCCGCCCATGTTCTTCATTTGTTGCAACTGATCGCGGAAGTCTTCGAGATCGAAGCCTTTGCCCTTCTTCAGTTTCTTGGCCAGTTTATCGGCCTTGTCCTTGTCGAGGGTCGCTTCTGCCTGCTCGATCAGGCTGAGCACGTCGCCCATGCCGAGAATACGGGAGGCGATACGCTCAGGATGGAACGGGTCGAGCGCTTCGCTCTTCTCGCCCATACCGATGAACTTGATCGGCTTGCCGGTGATGGCACGGACCGACAGCGCGGCACCGCCACGGGCGTCGCCGTCGACCTTGGTCAGGATCACACCGGTCAACGGCAGCGCGTCACCGAAAGCCTTGGCCGTGTTGGCGGCATCCTGGCCGGTCATGGCGTCGACCACGAACAGGGTTTCAACCGGGTTGATCGCGGCATGCAGCGCCTTGATCTCGCCCATCATCTCTTCATCGATGTGCAGACGACCGGCGGTATCGACGATGACCACGTCGATGAATTTGAGTTTTGCTTCCTTAATAGCCGCTTGCGCGATCTCGACCGGCTTCTGGCTCAGGTCGGACGGGAAGAAGGTAACGCCAACCTCACCGGCAAGCATTTCCAGCTGCTTGATCGCCGCAGGACGGTAAACGTCGGCGGACACGACCATGACGGTCTTCTTCTTGCGCTCTTTAAGGAAGCGCGCGAGCTTGCCGGCGGTGGTGGTCTTACCAGCGCCCTGCAAACCGGCCATCAGGATGACCGCCGGCGGCACGGCGCTCAGGTTCAGGTCTTCGTTGGCCACGCCCATCAGGCTTTCGAGTTCGGCCTGGACGATCTTCACAAAGGCCTGGCCCGGCGTCAGGCTGCGCGACACCTCGGTGCCGACAGCGCGCTCCTTGACCGAATTGACGAAGTCCTTCACCACCGGCAGGGCGACGTCGGCTTCGAGCAACGCCATGCGCACTTCGCGCAGGGTGTCTTTGATGTTGTCTTCGGTCAGCTTGGCCTTGCCGGTGACATGGCGCAGCGTCTGCGAGAGACGGTCGGTTAAGTTTTCAAACATTGCGCGATCCTTTCAGGCCCTGTGTAGACCGGGATAATGGCGGCCCGGACCGGACTAAACGTGTGCTCGGCGAGCCTGCGGCGTGGGCAGGTCGCGGATTATAGCGAAGACTGCGGCCAACGGACACCTCGCTGTCAGCTTGCGCGGTCTTTCGTGTGGCGGGGGTTCTATGCCAAACTCAGCGACTTTCGGGCTTGCCTAACAGGATTTATGCTCCCCTTGTCACCCAGCTTGCTTACTTCCCTCGCCGCCGCCTGCTTGTATGCCGCTGCGACCATTTACCAGAGCACTCGCCTGGCCACCGGCGCCAAGGCCAACAAGCGCCTGCTGGTCTCGCTCGGCGTGCTTGCCGTGCTGGCCCATGGCGCCAGCCTGCTCACCCATCTGCTGACCCCGATCGGTCTCGGCCTGGATTTCTTCAGCGCCGCCAGCCTGATTGCCGCAGCGGTCATCGCCTTGAGCCTGCTGGCCTGCTCGCGGATTCCGGTGGAGAACCTGCTGGTATTGCTGTTCCCGCTCGGTGCCCTGACCGTGCTGCTGGCGCAGTTCGCACCCGCCGGCACGGTACAGATCATCGATGAGGAGCCGGGCATCCTCGCCCACATCCTGCTGTCGATTCTTGCCTACGGCATGTTTACCATCGCGGTGTTCCAGTCCTTGCTGCTGCTGATTCAAGACCACCAACTCAAGCACAAGCACCCGTCCGGGCTGATCAAGAATTTCCCGCCACTGCAAACCATGGAGAGCCTGCTGTTCGGTTTCCTCTGGGCCGGCTGGACACTGTTGTCGCTGTCACTGATTTCCGGCTGGCTGTTCGTCGAGAACCTGTTCGCCCAGCACCTTGTGCATAAAACTTTGCTGGCGTGCCTGGCCTGGATTGTCTTCAGCGTCCTGCTGTGGGGCCGCAACCGTCTCGGTTGGCGGGGTCACAAAGCCATTCGCTGGACCCTGGCCGGGTTTTGCCTGCTGATGCTGGCGTATTTCGGCAGCAAGCTGGTTCGTGAATACATCCTGCATATCTGACGGGCGGCATTAATGGACGACTTGCCCATAGGGCCGATGCTCGCAGTAGTGGCCCTGCTGATTTTATGGTCGGGGCTGTTTACGGCTATCGAGACGGCGCACCAGCATCTGCTGGCCCAGCGCACGGCAACGCGTTCCAGCGATAAACCGCTGGCGAAACTGAGCTTCCCCCTCGACAGCCTGATCCTCTGCAATACTCTCTGCCGCGCACTCGTGGTGGTCATCAGCACCCTCCTGGCGATTTTCACCTGGGCCGAAAACGGTCCATGGATTGCCTGCCTGGGAGCGGGCGCAGTGGTGCTGATGTTTGCCGACTACCTGCCCCGCGCCCTCGCCACCCGCTATCCCGAGGCGATCCTGGCCCAGGGCAACAACCTGCTTCGCGTGCCACTGAAAATCGTCTACCCCGCCGCCTGGCTGCTTAAAAATATCAGCCAGTTGCTGGTGCGACCCTTCGCCCGCAAAGCCAAAGTTGTGCAACAGAGTGAAGACGAGCCCCTGACCGAGCGGCGCGACACGACCGAAAACGTCATCTGCCGCCCTCACCCGTTGTCAGGCATCCACGCCCTGGACAACATCACGGTCAATGACATCCTGGTCCCACGCAGCGATGTCGACGGGATCAACCTGGACGACCCCATCGACGAAATCATCGAGCAACTGCGACACAACAGACGCACTCGCCTGCCGGTGTTCCACAGCGACATCAATCAGGTCGAAGCCGTGCTCAACACCCGGCACATCCTCCACTTGCTGCCCGATGCGAGCCTGACCCGTGAAGCCCTGCTGGCCGCCAGTCGCGAACCGTATTTCGTACCGGAAAGCACCCCGCTTCAACTGCAACTGCTCAATTTCCATAAACAGCAGCGACGCCTGGGCATGGTGGTCGATGAATATGGGGAAGTGCTGGGCATCGTCACGCTGGAAGACATTCTTGAGGAAATCGTCGGCGAGTTCGAAAGCCAGCACCAACTCGACAACCCGCACATCCACCCGCAAGCCGATGGACGCCTGGTGGTTGATGGCGCCGCTTCAATCCGCGAGTTGAACAAGAGCCTTGGCTGGCACCTGCCGAGCGACGGTCCGAAAACCCTGAACGGCCTGGTGACCGAAGCCCTGGAAACCATTCCCGAAAGCACCGTCTGCCTGAAGATCGGCCGCTATCGCCTGGAAATCCTGGAGACCGAGGACAATCGCGTTACGCAAGTACTGATCTGGCAGACCAGTTCGATGCCAGTAGTTATCTGAGATCTGAGACAAACTCTGTGGAATACCCTCGCAAGCCTCTTGTTCGATCGTTAGCCACCTTCCTATAATCGATACGCTTACCCAAGCCTCGCCGGGCCCGTGCTTACCCCTGCACCGCGCAACTTCCGGCCTGACCATCAGCCACATCCGCAGCAAGCCGACGACTGTTCCTACCTGAAACAGCGACCGCGCCCTCACCCACATCCCTGGGTTCTCGACCATAATAATTCGCTCCACTGGGGCACATGACTGTCAGGGATAACCGCATGACGACCAGCACGACTTACAGCGACTCCGTTCCCGCACAACCGACTAACTCCGCCACCCGCGTGGCCACGGCGAGTTTCATCGGCACCGCCATCGAGTTCTACGATTTCTACGTTTATGCCACCGCTGCTGCGCTGGTCATCGGGCCGGTGTTCTTTCCGCAGACGTCCGGCACCGCCCAGATGCTCTCGGCGTTTCTTACATTTGGCATCGCCTTCCTCGCGCGCCCCCTGGGCTCTGCCCTGTTCGGCCACTTTGGCGATCGCATCGGGCGCAAATCGACCCTCGTTGCCTCTCTCCTGCTGATGGGCGTGTGCACCACGCTGATCGGCGTGCTGCCGGGTTACGACAGTATTGGCGCCTGGGCGCCGATCCTGCTTTGCGTGCTGCGTTTCGGCCAAGGCTTGGGGCTCGGCGGTGAATGGGGTGGCGCGGCACTCCTGGCCACCGAGAATGCCCCCAAAGGCAAGCGAGCGTGGTTCGGCATGTTCCCGCAGCTCGGCCCCTCCATCGGTTTCCTGGCGGCGAACGGCCTGTTCCTGACACTGGCGATGCTGCTCGACGACGAACAGTTCCGCTCGTGGGGCTGGCGCATTCCCTTTCTGCTCAGCGCTGTGCTGGTGATGGTTGGCCTGTACGTGCGCCTCAAACTGCATGAAACGCCGGTGTTCGCCAACGCCGTGGCACGTCAGGAACGCGTGAAGATCCCGCTGTTCGAGCTGTTCGGCCAATACTGGATGCCTGTTTTGCTGGGGGCCGGCGCGATGGTGGTGTGCTATGCGCTCTTTTACATCTCCACCGTGTTCTCGCTGAGTTACGGCGTGTCGACGCTCGGCTATAGCCGCGAAACGTTCCTCGCGCTGCTGTGCTTTGCCGTGCTGTTCATGGCGGCCGCCACACCGCTATCGGCCTGGGCCAGCGACCGATACGGGCGTAAGCCGGTGCTGATCATCGGTGGCGTGCTGGCAATTCTGTCCGGGTTCCTGATGGAACCGCTGCTGACCCACGGTTCGACCTGGGGCGTGGCGCTGTTCCTGTGCATTGAACTGTTTCTGATGGGCGTGACGTTTGCGCCGATGGGCGCACTGCTGCCAGAGCTGTTTCCGACCCATGTTCGATACACCGGCGCTTCGGCGGCCTACAACCTGGGCGGCATTGTCGGCGCTTCCGCTGCACCGTTCTTCGCGCAGAAACTGGTGGCGATGGGCGGATTGAGTTATGTCGGCGGGTATGTGTCCGTGGCGGCAGTGCTGAGTTTGATTGCAGTGCTGTGCCTGAAAGAAACGCGGCATAACGATTTGAATAGCGTCGCCTGACAGACCGCCATCGCTGGCAGGCCTGCTCCCACAGGGTTTGGTGTCGATCACAAAATAGCTGTTCGACACATAACCTGTAGGAGCTGGCTTGCCAGCGATTTAGTCCCACTGACAAAACACAGACCTCAACTTTTCCCCGCCCACTGTCACCTCGCTCTACGCGCATCGGCTCATCCCCGCTATACTTCCCGGCTTTTCCTGAATAAATGCCAATAGGGTCCCGCCGCGCATGGATAAGACCTACCAGCCGCACGCCATTGAAACTTCCTGGTACAACACCTGGGAGTCAGAGAACTACTTCGCCCCGCAAGGCGCGGGCGAGTCCTACACCATCATGATCCCGCCGCCGAACGTCACCGGCAGCCTGCACATGGGTCACGGCTTCAACAACGCGATCATGGACGCCCTGATCCGTTTCCGCCGCATGCAGGGTCGCAACACCCTCTGGCAGCCAGGCACCGACCACGCCGGTATCGCTACGCAGATGCTGGTAGAGCGTCAGCTCGAAGCCAAAGGCCAGAGCCGCCACGACCTGGGCCGTGAGAAATTCCTCGAGAAAGTCTGGGAATGGAAAGATGAATCCGGTGGCAACATCAGCCGTCAGATCCGTCGCCTCGGTTCGTCCGTCGATTGGAGCCGCGAGCGCTTCACCATGGACGACGGTCTCTCGGAAGCCGTTAAAGAAGCTTTCGTCCGCCTGCATGAAGACGGCCTGATCTACCGCGGCAAGCGTCTGGTCAACTGGGACACCAAGCTGCACACGGCGATTTCCGACCTCGAAGTGGAGAACCACGACGAAAAAGGTTTCCTGTGGAACCTGAAATACCCGCTGGCCGACGGCGCCAAGACCGCTGAAGGCAACGATTTCCTGATCGTCGCGACCACTCGCCCGGAAACCATGCTCGGCGACTCCGCCGTGGCCGTTAACCCGAACGATGAACGCTACAAAGCCCTGATCGGCAAATTTGTCGAGCTGCCACTGGTTGGCCGCCGCATCCCGATCATCGCCGACGATTACTGCGACCCTGAATTCGGCACCGGCTGCGTGAAAATCACCCCGGCCCACGATTTCAACGACTACGAAGTCGGCAAGCGCCATAACCTGCCGCTGCTGAACATCTTCGACAAAAACGCTGCCGTTCTGCCAGCCTGCCAGGTGTTCAACCTCGATGGCACGCTGAACGAAACCATCGACGGCAAGATCCCGACCGAATACGCCGGTCTCGACCGTTTCGAAGCGCGCAAGCAGATCGTGGCCGCGTTCGAAGCCGCAGGCCTGTTGGTCAGCGTCGACGATCACGCCCTGAAAGTGCCGAAAGGCGACCGTTCCGGCACCATCATCGAGCCGTGGCTGACCGACCAGTGGTACGTGTCCACCAAACCGTTGGCCGAGCCTGCGATTGCCGCCGTTGAAGACGGCCGCATCCAGTTCGTGCCTAAACAGTACGAAAACATGTACTTCTCGTGGATGCGTGACATCCAGGATTGGTGCATCAGCCGTCAGCTGTGGTGGGGCCACCGCATTCCGGCCTGGTACGACGAGTCGGGCAAGGTCTACGTCGGTCGCGACGAAGCCGAAGTGCGTACCAAACACAACCTCGGCCCGGACGTTGCGCTGCAACAGGACAACGACGTTCTCGACACCTGGTTCAGCTCGGGCCTGTGGACGTTCTCCACGCTGGGCTGGCCGGAACAAACCGAATTCCTGAAGAAATTCCACTCCACCGACGTCCTGGTGACGGGCTTCGACATCATTTTCTTCTGGGTTGCCCGGATGATCATGCTCACCATGCATTTGGTGAAGAACGAAGACGGCACACCGCAGGTTCCGTTCAAGACCGTGTACGTTCACGGTCTGGTGCGTGACGGTCAGGGCCAGAAGATGTCCAAGTCCAAGGGCAACGTCCTGGACCCGCTGGACATCATCGACGGCATCGAGCTGGAAGAGCTGGTGCAGAAACGCACCTCCGGCCTCATGCAGCCGAAACTGGCGAAGAAGATCGAGAAGCAGACTCGCGACGAGTTCGCCGAAGGCATCGCCAGCTACGGCACCGACGCCCTGCGCTTCACCTTCTGCTCGCTGGCATCCACCGGTCGTGACATCAAGTTCGACATGGGCCGCGTCGAAGGCTATCGCAACTTCTGCAACAAGATCTGGAACGCCGCACGCTACGTGCTGGACAAAGGTGAAGACTGCGGCCAGAACGGCGAAGCCTACGAGCTGTCCCTGGCTGACCGCTGGATCATCTCGCAGCTGCAACGCACCGAAGCCGAAGTGACCCGCCAACTCGACCAGTTCCGTTTCGACCTGGCCGCACAAGCCTTGTACGAGTTCATCTGGAACCAGTATTGCGACTGGTACCTGGAACTGTCCAAGCCTGTGCTGTGGGACGAAAACGCACCGGTCGAGCGTCAGCGCGGCACACGCCGTACTCTGGTTCGCGTACTGGAAGTGGCTTTGCGCCTGGCGCACCCGTTCATGCCGTTCATCACCGAAGAAATCTGGCAGCGCATCGCGCCGCTGGCCGGTATCGAAGGCAAGACGATCATGCTGCAACCTTGGCCAGTGGCCAATGAAACCCGCATTGATCAAGCCGCCGAAGACGACATCGAATGGCTCAAGGGCCTGATGCTCGGCACGCGCAACATCCGTGGCGAAATGAACATCGGCCCGGGTAAACCGCTGCCGCTGTTCCTGAAGAACGTCAGCGCCGAGGATCAGCGTCGCCTGACCGAGAACGAAGCCCTGCTGAAAAAACTGGCACGCCTCGAATCGATCACCGTACTCGCTGCTGGCGAAGAAGCACCGCTGTCCGCCACCGCACTGGTCGGCGAGCTGGAAGTGCTGGTACCAATGGCCGGTTTGATCGACAAAGGGGCTGAGCTGGCGCGTCTGGACAAGGAAATCCAGCGTCTGCAAGGCGAAGTGCAGCGTGTTGGCGGCAAGCTTTCCAACGCCGGTTTCGTTGACAAGGCCCCGGCCGAAGTCATCGAGAAAGAGCGCGCCAAATTGGCCGAAGCGGAACAGGCTCTCGGCAAGTTGGCTGAGCAGCATGCGCGGATTGCCAGTCTGTAAGTTTTAATTCGCCGCTTGCACATAAAAATGCCCCGATCTTCGGGGCATTTTTTTGATAATTACCAAACGTGTAAGTAGTTTCTTATCATTTTTTATTTCGTTAACATCCCTACTCCAAACACAGTAACAGCCTACTTTTCAACAACACTGAACAAGGATTTTCAGTATGAGCACTAATCGTCAAAAATCGTTTCTTGCAACATTGAACTGGTCCACAAAAAGTTTCGGAATAATTTCACACCGTGGCAATACTGTTCCGGTTCTGGCCGAAAAACCTGTAGCAGACGTTTTTTATTTTCGATGCACAGATGAGTGGTACACGATTTACATACGCGCCGAAGGAGAGCATTTCGGCAAGACAATAGACCTTAACGGAAACTATTTTTCATGCAGCACATCATCTGACCCTACCACCTTCAAAATAATCAACAAAGATTGGAAAACGCTCACACTGGATGACCTCAAGACCAACAAAGAAAATGTGTATCTACTCACTCGAAGCGGCAAGCGAGTTAATGCCGAATTTGTATTCACAAACGAGTCCCCCGTAAGACTCCAAGCCAATGGGCAAATTAATATAACGCTCGACCTTAACATCATCGAACGAAACGCACCTTTTCTGAATGACCCCGATGAAATTTAAGAACACTGTTACTTAATCTATTAGTCAGCCCCTAATAAACGGCGGCTGACACTTTACTAATACAGAGTCATGAGTTGAGTGCTGTGAAGATGAATCAGCCACGTGGTTTGTCCTTTGTGGGAGAATAGGCGCCATATTGAGCCACCTCCTGAATCGACGCCCCCATGACCGCCCCCAGCAAACCCAAAGCACCACGCAAGCAGCCAAAACCTCCAACGCCTGCTGTGGCGCCGCGTGAAAAAGCCAGCCTGCACCCACGCAACCGCCATCAAGGTCGCTACGACTTTCCGGCGCTGATCAAAAGCACACCGGAGTTGGCCAAGTTCGTCATCCTCAATCCGTACGGCAAGGAAAGCATCGACTTCGCCAGCCCGGACGCCGTGCGCGTATTCAACCGGGCGCTGCTCAAATCGTTCTACGGCATCGCCCATTGGGACATTCCGGCTGACTATCTGTGCCCACCTGTTCCAGGGCGTGCGGATTATGTGCACTTTCTCGCAGACCTGCTGGCCAGTGGCAACGAGGGCGTGATCCCACGAGGCGCGGCGGTGAAGGTGCTGGACATCGGCATGGGCGCCAACTGCGTCTATCCGCTGATCGGCTATAGCGATTACCGCTGGCAGTTCCTCGGATCGGAAATCGACTCCACAGCGTTGGCCGCGGCCAAGGCCATTGTGCAGTCCAACGGTCTGAATAAATCGATCCAGCTGCGCCAGCAGACGAATCCCAAGCAGATCCTCACGGGCCTGCTGGAGAGCGCCGAACGGTTTGACCTGACCATGTGCAATCCACCCTTCCATGCATCGCTGGACGAAGCCACGCGCGGCAGCACTCGCAAGTGGCGTGCCTTGGGCAAGGCCGATCCAAAACGCAAACTGCCGGTGCTGAACTTCGGCGGTCAAGCGTCCGAGTTGTGGTGCGAGGGCGGTGAGATACGCTTTGTGAACCAACTGATCGGCGAAAGCGTTCAGGTGGCGCAGCAGGTTCTATGGTTCAGCACGCTGGTATCTAAAGCGTCGAACCTGCCGGCCATCCAGACCGCCCTGAAAAAGGCCGGGGCGCTGGAAAGCCAGGTGGTGGAAATGTCTCAAGGCCAGAAACAAAGCCGGTTTGTCGCCTGGACGTTCCAGACCAAGGCGCAGCAACAGGCCTGGCGCGAGCGTTGGGCGCGCCCGTAACCCTGTAGGAGCGAGCCTGCTCGCGAAAGCGGTGTGTCAGTCGAATTCGATGGCGCTGAAACGCCGGTCTCGCGAGCAGGCTCGCTCCTACACTGTCTGGCGAGCTAAATCGCAGGCATAAAAAAACCGTGCCCGGATTGCTCCGGCGCACGGTTTTTTTTAACAAGTCTTACTTGTTAACAGCGTCGGTCAGGCCTTTGGCCACAACCAGCTTGATCACTTTCTTGGCAGCGATTTCGATGGCAGCGCCAGTCGAAGGGTTGCGGCCAGTACGGGCAGGACGCTCAGTCACTTTCAGCTTGCCGATACCTGGCAGAGTGATTTCGCCGCCGTTTTCCAGCTGATCGGCAACGATTTGACCCAGTTGGTCCAGAGCGTTACGCGCGGTGGTTTTCGGCGCGTCGATAGCTTCAGCGATGTCGGCGATCAGTTGGTCTTTAGTAAGAGCCATTTAGTGTTCCTTCCCTATCAAATTCATATGGATTGCAGAGTGCAATGTCAGCTATCGAGCCCGATCTTTTGGATCCGGCACCCTCGGCCAAATAACCTCGGGTTCGGGGTTATAGATACCGAAATCAGGGTTTGGTTCGACCTGACAAATGCTGACTGCAGGCTTAACGCAGTGACTTTGCGCAAGACCGGGCAAAGCTAGCACACAGGCGTGGAAATATCCGCCTTTAGCTACCCATTTGGTCAGCTTTATTGTGCTAAAACAGCAAAAAACAGCATAAGCGCCGCCGGTCGCCCCCGAATTGCCCTTCACGCCGCGCCAAAACCAATGGTTGCGGTACACTGGGCGCTTTTTCGGGGGAGCACGCCCTCCTCTCTTCATTCAGCCGAGAAGCCCATGCCGATCCGTCATTGCATCGTCCACCTGATCGACAAAAAACCCGACGGCACGCCTGCAGTTCTTCACGCCCGCGACTCTGAACTGGCCGAGTCGGGCGCCATCGAGAACATGCTTGCCGACCTCAACGAGAGCTACAACGCCAAACAAGGCAAGGCCTGGGGATTCTTTCATGCCGAGTCGGGCGCGCATCCGTTCAGCGGCTGGTTGAAAGAGTACTTCGAGGGCGGCAAGGACTTCACGGCATTCAGCCGCGTGGCAGTTGAACATCTGCAAAAGCTGATGGAAGAGTCGAACCTGTCGGTCGGCGGCCACGTGCTGTTCGCGCACTACCAGCAAGGCATGACCGATTACCTGGCCATCGCCCTGCTGCACCACAGTGAAGGCGTGGCCGTGACAGACGAACTGGACGTCACGCCGTCCCGTCACCTGGACCTTGGCCAATTGCACCTGGCGGCGCGGATCAACGTGTCCGAATGGCAGAACAACAAGCAGTCCAAGCAGTACATCTCCTTCATCAAAGGCAAGAACGGCAAAAAAGTTTCGGAATACTTCCGCGACTTCATCGGCTGCCAGGAAGGCGTCGACGGTCCGGGTGAAACCCGCACCCTGCTCAAGGCCTTCAGTGACTTCGTCGAAAGTGAAGATTTGCCCGAAGACGACGCCCGTGAGAAGACCAAGACCCTGGTGGACTACGCCAGCAGCCAGGCCAAACTCGGCGAGCCGATGGGCCTGGAAGAACTTTCAGGACTGATCGATGAAGAACGCCCGAAAGCCTTCTACGATCACATTCGCAACAAGGACTATGGCCTGTCGCCCGAGATTCCGGCCGACAAACGCACCCTGAACCAGTTCCGCCGTTTCACCGGTCGCGCCGAAGGCCTGTCGATCAGCTTTGAAGCGCACTTGCTGGGCTCGAAGATCGAGTACGACGAAGAAGCCGGCACGTTGATCATCAAGGGCTTGCCGACCTCGCTCACCGACCAGCTCAAGCGACGCAACTGATGCTCGGCGGCGTACTGAAGAAATGCCTGCTGATCCTGCTGGTGGTCGTGGCTTACCAGAACTGGGGCAAGATCGAGCGGGTGTTCAATCCCTCACAAGTGGTTTCGGAGCAGACCCAGGCCAAGGCCAACGTCGCGCTCTACGCCACCGAGTGGTGTGGCTACTGCAAGCTGACGCGACGCTTTCTCGATCAGAAAGGCATTCCATACAAGGAATTCGATATCGAGAAAGATGCCGTGGCGCGCAAGGACTATGAGGCCTTGGGCGGCGGCGGGATTCCGATCATTGATGTGAACGGGACACTGATTCGCGGGTATGACCCGGATGCGATTCTGGCGGCGTTGAAGTAACCCATCAGGTTCACACACCCTTGTGGCGAGGGGGCAAGCCCCCTCGCCACAGGTTCGGGTCAGTTCCAATATCGTTTGTGACGATTACTGAGCTTCGATACGGAAACCAAACCGCGGGAAGTGCACATGCACCACACCGCCACGCTCATCTTCGCGACGCACAATCAACTCCTCGCTACCGGCAAACAGCAATTCCCCGGCGACCGGATCAACGCCGTAATCAGTCGCCGCGATCACCACCTGCTGACCTGCCTTGAGCCCGTTTGGATCTACAAACTGTTCATCCGGCAATGCCGCAGGCTGGGACGTGCGCGCAACCTCCAATGCTTCTTCGGACGTCATCTCGCTGAATGCGCCATGACCGAAGCCAAGCACCCGCGCATGCCATGCAGCAACGGCCGGGTACGCATCCACCAACGGTGCGGTAACCGGAGTTGCCTTCAGGAACCACAAGCAGTGAGCCAGGGCGAAGTCGGCAATCGACGGTTCGCCGAACAGGAAGTCGCCCTGCTCGCGCTGTAACTGCAACTCCAGCCGCGACATGATCGTCGGCCACTGATGTTTGGCCTGTTCGGTGGACAACTTGGTCGAGCTGCCACCGCTGAACAATTCGGTACGGTCGGCGATGAACGCCTTGATCGCCTCCGGCGGCAAGGTACCGAAACGCACCGCGATCGATTCCGGCTGGAACACCAGGCTGACCGCATGCTGAAACACCACCGAATCTGCCCAGGCGGCGAACGACGCCGCGATCATTTCCTGACCTTCAGGGAAGAACGCCGGCAAGGCCTTTTCCTGCTCCAGTCGACGGGCAATCAACGCAGTGTCGCAATAGATGTCCGCGCCAATCTGCAACACCGGCGTCTTGCGATAGCCACCGGTCAGGGCCGTGAGATCGGGTTTTGGCATCACCGGCGAGATTTTCACCGAACGCCAGGACAGCCCTTTGAAGCCCAGCAGCAGGCGGGCCTTTTCGGCGAAGGGGGACGTCGGGTAATGATGAAGAATCAACTCGGACATGCTCGGCTCCGCCGCAAAGATAGGAATCCGCAGCTTAGCGCGCAATCGGTTAGCAGCCCACAGTTCTGCCTGATGGGAACTTATCAGTCAGATTGATAAACCACAGCGGCACTCGCCACCAGGCATTCCTTGGCGCTTTTCTTCAGTTTCTTGATCAACCGCTCCTGACGCAACGCGTCGCCTTTGTCGCGGCAGCGTTCGGTGTAGACCAGGGCCATGGCGGGGCTGGAGAGAAAAAACCGAGCGCCCTTGCCGCTTTGATGCTTGGCAAACCGGCGCACGGGATCGTCGCTGATCCCGCAATACAGCGAGCCATTGGCGGCGCGTACGAGATAGACGAACCAGGTTTTGCTCGCGGGTGTGTCGGCGTCGACAGGGCTTTCGCTGAGGGTGGTCACGTAACGATCAGGCTTGAAAGGAAACAAGCCGCGATCTTATCAGCGACTGGCCTGGAATGCCTTCAGCCCCTTCAATGCCTGCGCGCGAACAGCGTTGCGCACCAACGGCGTCCAGCCCAGCAACAGGCCTTTGAAACCCAACGCCTGACGCGACCAGGCCCACAGATCGAAGCTGTCGTGATGTTCGCAAATCTTGCCATCGCGAAAAACGAATCGCGCCTGAATGTCGTTGATCACGGTGTTGCCCGTCTGGCTGAACAGGTACGTCGCCACCCAATGGGCGCCACCGGTACGCTCATCAGCGCGCACGTTATCGAACGTGAGAGAGAAATCCTTGGCGCGGGTGGTGAGCATGCGCCACATATCTGCGGCATCGCGCCCGCGCAGTTCGCCGAAGGCCGGATCGCTGAACACGACGTCGTCGGTGTAGCAGGCGCTCATGGCCTCGGCATCGAGGCGCTGAAAAGCCTCGTAGAAGCGGGTGATCAAGACGTTGTTGGCGTCACTCATGAGCAGACTCCCTGTTGTGCAAATTGGCGTCGAGCGTTTGCCTGCACGATAGTCTGCAAATGCGCGGAACACTATCGGCATTCGTGAACCGAATACCGACAGTGTGCGAGTGTCAGATTTTCTCGCTTTCGACCTGCACATACAGCGAACGCCCGGCGCCCAGACCGGCGATGATCGCGCCCAGGCCGATAACGCCGAAGATCCAGCCTACCGCTGTCCAGCCGCCAGTCCAGTCATGCACGATACCCACCGCGAACGGCCCCATCGACGCCAGGGTGTAACCGAAGCCCTGGGCCATGCTGGACAGGTTCGCTGCCACGTGGGAATCGCGCGAGCGCAGCACGATCAGGGTCAACGCCAGGCTGAACGTGGCGCCCTGCCCCAGCCCGAGCACAATCGCCCAGCCCCACAAGCCTTCGATCGGCGCATACAGGCAACCGAACAAACCGCCGAGGGTCAGCACCATCACGATCACGATGGCCAGGCGCTGATCCTTGCCCCGCGTGGCCAGCCATGGCGCGGCCAGGGAGCTGATCAGTTGCACAATCACCGAACCGGACAACACCAGACCGGCCTGGGTCGGGGTCAACCCGCGAGCAATCAAAATCGACGGCAACCAGCCGAATACGATGTAGGCCAGGGACGATTGCAGGCCCATGTACAAGGTCACCTGCCAGGCCAGCGGATCACGCAGTAAGCCCCGAACGCGATAGGCCACGTTGTGTGCGCCGTGTTTCTGGCTGACTTGCGGCAACCAGAACATCGCTGCGGCCAGTGCCGGAATCACCCAGAAGCCCAGGCCCATTGCCCAACTCTGGTCGAAATGTTCACTCAACGGCACGGTTGCCCCTGCCGCCATCGCCGCACCGAGGCACAGCGCCATGGTGTAGACGCCGGTCATGGTTCCGGCCTGTTTCGGGAAATCACGCTTGACGATGCCCGGCAGCAACACGCCGATCACGCCGATGCTGGCGCCGGCCAGCACGCTGCCGGCAAACAACCCGATCTCGCCAAACGAACTGCGCAGAATGATGCCGCCGGCCAGCGTCAGGAGAATGCCCAACACCACCCGCTCGGCGCCAAAACGTCGCGCCAGCACGGGTGCCAGCGGTGCGAAAAGACCAAGGCAAAGCACCGGTAACGTCGTCAGCAAACCGGCCTGGGAGGCCGTCAGACCCAGGGATTTCGACACCTCGCTGAGCATCGGCGCCATGCTCGACAACGCCGGGCGCAGGTTCAATGCCACGAGGATCAGGCCCAGCAGCAACAGCCATGGCCGGCGTAAAACCGGGTGGGCTTGCTGGACCTGCTCATCATCGGCCTCGGCATCGATCAGTAACTCTTCCAGCTCTGCCGAACGCTTGGGGGCTGTGGATAAATCACTGCGGCGCATGGACGTCTCGGTTTCAAGGTTCATTGATCAACTGCCTCGACAGGGCTTTGGCCCGCTCCGGGTCGCGTTGTTCGACGGCATCGAGCAGCTCGATGTGCAAGTCGAACACTTCCTGGCGTCGCGGAACGATGTTCAGGGTCTGGCGCAATTGCGCGCCGATGATGCTGGAGAAGTAGCGATACAGCTCGCTGAGGGTCGGGTTGTGTGCGGCGTCCACCAAGCGGCGGTGAAAGACCAGATCGCAGGCGATGTAAGTGTCGAGGTCGCCGTGATAGTGGTTGCCGCTGACGCTCAGTGCTTCGCGCAATGCCCGCAGATCCTCATCGGTACGGCGCAGTGCCGCCAGGCCGATGGCCTCGACTTCGAGGATGTGCCGCGTTTCGCGGGCCTGCTCAAGGGAGCAACAGGACAATGCCTTTACGGTGTCGAGCGGATCGACCACTGCGCGCAGATAACTGCCGTCACCCTGGCGGATTTCAATCAAGCCGGAAAACGCCAATACCCGCATCGCTTCACGCACGGTGTTACGGCTGATGCCCAATTCGGCGGACAACTCCGGCTCGGTCGGCAAGCGTTGGCCGATGGCCCACACACCCTGGTTGATGCGCAGGCGCAACTGTTCCAGGGCCTGATCGACCAAAGATCGCTTTACGAGTGGAGAAATTTCAGACATAGGATTCGCCCTTTCATCCAATCATAGGATGAATTTTCTGACATGTTAGTCAGCATCTTTCCGCAGGGCAACCACAAAGGTGCAATAGATAAATCAACCTGTGGCGAGGGAGCTTGCTCCCGCTTGAGTGCGCAGCACTCACAATCGTCCATGATCTTGAAGACCTTGGGGCCACTACGCAGCCAAACGGGAGCAAGCTCCCTCGCTACAGAAAAGCTTGAGCTCCAAGCAAAAATAAACCCGGAACTCGGTCCGGGTTTATTTCACTGCCTGGCTTTTATCAATGCAGGATCTGGCTCAGGAACAGCTTGGTGCGGTCGTTCTGCGGGTTGTCGAAGAAGTCGTTTGGCGCAGCCTGTTCGACGATTTCACCCTTGTCCATGAAGATCACGCGGTTGGCCACGGTGCGGGCGAAGCCCATTTCGTGGGTCACGCAGAGCATGGTCATGCCGTCTTCAGCCAGGCCGATCATGGTGTCGAGAACCTCTTTCACCATCTCCGGGTCGAGTGCCGAAGTCGGTTCGTCGAACAACATGATTTTCGGTTTCATGCACAGTGCACGGGCGATCGCCACACGCTGTTGCTGACCACCGGACAGTTGCCCCGGATACTTGTGCGCCTGCTCCGGAATGCGTACGCGTTCCAGGTAGTGCATGGCGATTTCCTCGGCCTTGCGCTTGGGCATCTTGCGTACCCACATCGGCGCCAGGGTGCAGTTCTGCAAGATGGTCAGGTGCGGAAACAGGTTGAAGTGCTGGAACACCATGCCGACTTCACGGCGGATCGCTTCGATCTGCTTGAGGTCGTTGGTCAGCTCAACACCATCGACCACGATCCGGCCCTGCTGGTGCTCTTCCAGACGGTTGAGGCAGCGGATGGTGGTCGACTTGCCCGAACCGGACGGGCCGCACAACACGATACGCTCGCCCTGTTTTACGTTGAGGTTGATGTCTTTGAGTACGTGAAACTGGCCGTACCACTTGTTCACGCCCTGCATCTGAATAATGCCTTCAGGGCTCACAGGCTGTTTGATTGCTTCGCTCATAAAAGAACTCCTAACGCTTGTGGCCAGTGTCGAGCTTACGTTCCAAGTGCATGGAGTAGCGCGACATACCAAAACAGAAAATCCAGAACACCAGGGCCGCGAACACATAGCCTTCAGTGGCCATGCCCAGCCATTTCGGGTCGGCGGCGGCTTGCTTGACGCTGTTGAGCAAGTCGAACAGGCCGATGATGATCACCAGGCTCGTGTCCTTGAACAGCGCGATGAAGGTGTTGACGATGCCGGGGATCACCAGCTTCAGGGCTTGCGGCAGAATCACCAGGCCCATGCTGCGCCAGTAACCCAGGCCCATTGCGGCGGCGGCTTCGTACTGACCCTTGGGGATCGCTTGCAAGCCACCGCGCACCACTTCGGCCACGTAGGCCGACTGGAACAGGATCACGCCGATCAGTGCCCGCAGCAGCTTGTCGAAGTTCATCCCTTCGGGCAGGAACAACGGCAGCATCACCGAGGACATGAACAGCACCGTGATCAACGGCACGCCGCGCCAGAATTCGATGAAGGTCACGCAGACCACACGAATCGCCGGCATGTTCGAACGGCGCCCCAGCGCCAGGACGATACCCAGCGGCAGCGCGCCGGCGATACCGACAGTGGCGATCACCAGGGTCAGCATCAGGCCGCCCCATTGGCTGGTCGCCACGGTGTCGAGGCCGAATACGCCGCCATGCAACAGGCACCAGGCAATGATCGGGTAGAGCACCAGGAAGCTCAGGCCGTACACCGCTTTATGGTGAAAGCGCGAGATGAACAATGGTGCCACGCCGACAATCGCCAGCCACACCGTCAGGTCCACGCGCCAGCGCAGTAGCGGCGGATAGTAGCCGTACATGAACTGGCCGAAACGCTGTTGGATGAACACCCAGCAGGCGCCCTCCTTCGTGCAGTCGGCCTGGCTGGTGCCGACCCAGTTGGCATCAAGGATTGCCCACTGCAGGATCGGCGGGACCACGAGGTAGATCAGGTAGAACGCAAACAAGGTCAGCAGGGTGTTGAGCCAGCTGGAGAACATGTTCGCGCGCATCCATGCCACCACACCGATGCTGCTGCTCGGTGGAGGCATGTCAGGTTTGAAAGTATGAGTGCTCATGCGCTTTTCCTTACCGCTCGATCAGCGCAATGCGCTTGTTGTACCAGTTCATCAGCAGGGAAATGCTGATACTGATCGCCAGATACACGCTCATGGTGATGGCAATCACCTCGATCGCCTGGCCGGTCTGGTTGAGCACGGTCCCGGCAAACAGCGAAACCATTTCCGGATAACCGATACCGGCCGCCAGCGAGGAGTTTTTCGCCAGGTTCAGGTATTGGCTGGTCAGCGGAGGAATGATCACGCGCAGGGCTTGCGGGATGATGACCTTGCGCAGGGTCGGACCGTTGCGCAGGCCGAGGGAATGCGCCGCTTCGGTCTGGCCGTGGCTGACCGACTTGATGCCCGAACGCACGATCTCGGCGATGAACGCTGCGGTGTAGACAGTCAGGGCCAGGGTCAACGCCAGCAGTTCCGGGATCAGCACCCAGCCACCGACAAAGTTGAAACCCTTGAGCTCAGGCATTTCCCACTGCACGGGTGCGCCGAAAACCAGCGTGCACAGTGCCGGGATCACCAACAACAATGCCAGGCCGGTCCAGAACTTGTGGAAAGGCACGCCCGTCGCTTCGAAGCGCTTGTTGGCCCAACGGGTCATCAGCACGATGGCGACGATGGCCACCACGATGCTCGCCACGAACGGCCAGAAACCATCTGCCATCAACGCCGCCGGCATGTTCAGACCACGGCTGCTGACAAAGAAGGTATCGCCGAAATTATGGCTGTTGCGCGGCCCCGGCATGGTCAGGAATACCGCGAAGTACCAGAACAGGATCTGCAGCAGCGGCGGAATGTTGCGGAAGACTTCCACATACACCGTCGCCACTTTGGCGATGATCCAGTTCTTCGACAGCCGTGCCACACCGACGATAAAGCCCAGGATCGTCGCCAGGATCACGCCGATGAAGGTCACGAGCAGGGTGTTGAGCAGACCGATGACAAACACCCGGGCATAGCTGTCCGCTTCGGTGTAGTCGATCAGGTGTTGAGCGATGCCGAACCCGGCACTGCGCTCCAGAAAGTCGAAACCGGAGGTAATGCCCCGGTGTTGCAGATTGGTCTGGGTGTTATCGAACAGAAACCAGCCCAGCGAAACCACCCCGAAAATCGTGATGATCTGAAATACCCACGCACGCACTCGCGGATCGCTGAGGCTGAGCCTCTGCTTAGGTGCGCCGATTGAATTTTGCATGAAGTGCCCCGCAAATAATGGAACAGAACATCACCCGGTGGTTGGCCCACCGGGTGATAGAACCATCAGCGCACTGGTGGTGCGTATTGAATGCCGCCAGCGTTCCACAGAGCGTTCAGCCCGCGGTCGATTTCCAGCGGAGTGCCCTTGCCGAGGTTTTTCTCGAACACTTCGCCGTAGTTGCCGACTTGCTTGATGATCTGCACGACCCAGTCTTTCTTCACTTTCAGGTCTTTGCCGTATTCACCGTCGGTACCCAGCAGACGGGCAACGTCTGGGTTTTTGGTGCCCTTGGCTTCAGCTTCGACGTTCTTCGAAGTGATACCGGCTTCTTCAGCGTTGAGCATGGCGTAGCCAGTCCAGCGCACGATGGCTAGCCACTCGTCGTCGCCATTACGCACGACCGGGCCCAGAGGTTCCTTGGAAATGGTTTCCGGCAGAACCACGTAGTCCTTCGGCGAAGCCAGCTTGCTGCGCTGGGCGAACAGCTGGGATTTGTCGGAGGTCAGCACGTCGCAACGACCGGATTCCAGCGACTTGGCGCTTTCATCGGAGGTGTCGAAAGTGATCGGGGTGTATTTCAGACCGTTGCCGCGGAAGTAGTCGGAAACGTTCAGCTCGGTGGTGGTACCGGCCTGGATGCAGATGGTCGCGCCATCCAGCTCTTTGGCGCTTTTCACGCCGAGCTTGTTGTTTACCAGGAAGCCGATGCCATCGTAGTAGGTGATGAAGCCCGGGAATTTCAGGCCCATGCCCGCGTCACGGGAGCTGGTCATGGTGGTGTTGCGCGACAGGATGTCGATTTCGCCGGACTGCAGCGCGGTGAAGCGCTCCTTGGCGTTCAACTGACTGAATTTGACCTTGGTCGCGTCACCGAAAACGGCAGCGGCCACAGCGCGGCAATAGTCAGCATCGATACCGACGATCTTGCCGGTGGAATCCGGAACCGAGAAGCCTGGCAGACCATCGCTGACGCCACACTGCACGAAACCTTTCTTCATCACTGCATCCAGGGTTGCGCCCGCCTGGGCAAACCCGCTGACACCAAGGACTGCGGCTGCAGTCACGATCGCCAGGGTGGATTTCAACATCTTCATTCAAACCTCCAGTTTTGCTCTTGTTGTGTCGGAGCGTGAGTCCTGTCGCACCCTTTTGAGGCGTAGTCGACCCGTGTTGGCTTGTTTTTGGGGTCAACCGACGTAAGACGTTAGCTATGAGTCTAGTAGGAGAAAATCCACATCATGGATTACTCACTTCTCACCAATCGGCCGAACGGGCTGTAGCCCTTTCACGTTCGCGAAGCCCGTATCGGCCATTGGCGAACATCCATCACCGGATTCTTTGCTATCCCACGCTCGGCAGTAGACTGATAGTGTTACCGCCGCACGCGAGATGGGTTGCACCGTTTCCCCATAGCAAAGCCCGTACCACACCGGCCGCCGAAGCCAATAAGGGACAGGTCAATAGCAAAAGTTGTAGCCTTGCGACATCTTCTTAACGGATCCACCAGACGCGCACTCACACCTTGCCCTCAATGAGAGCGCACGCACATTTTTGGAGCAGCCATGACCAACCCCTTGATTCTTGAACCCGTCAAGACCGCAGATGCCTGCGTGGTCTGGCTTCATGGCCTGGGTGCCGATCGCTACGACTTCCTGCCGGTGGCCGAAGCCCTGCAGGAAAGCCTGTTGAGTACACGCTTCGTTTTGCCCCAGGCACCGAGCCGCGCCGTCACCATCAACGGCGGTTACGAGATGCCGAGCTGGTACGACATATTGGCCATGAGCCCCGCGCGCGCGATCAACCGCGAACAACTGGAAGCGTCGGCCGACTGGATCATCGAACTGATCGAAACGCAGAAGACCAGCGGAATAGACGCCTCGCGTATTTTTCTGGCCGGTTTTTCCCAGGGTGGCGCGGTCGTATTCCACACCGCCTTCCTGAAATGGCAGGGCCCCTTGGGTGGCGTACTTGCCCTCTCCACTTATGCCCCCACCTTTAATGAAGCGCTGGAATTGTCCGCCAGCCAGCAGCGTATTCCGGTGCTGTCCTTGCACGGTCAGTACGATGATGTGGTGCAAAACTCGATGGGCCGCAGCGCCTATGAGCATTTGAAAGAGCGTGGTGTCACCGTGACATGGCAGGAATACCCAATGGGCCACGAAGTGTTACCCGAGGAGATTCGCGACATCGGCGTCTGGCTCGCCGAGCGCTTGCGTTGATCAATGATGTTTAAAAGCGCCCTTTGATCCATCCCACTACGCCGCGCCCGATTCTTGCATTACACTGGCCGGCGTACATTCCTTAACCAATTGATGAGATGACCGTGCTCAAAGCACTCAAGAAAATGTTCGGTAAAAGCGAGACTGAGCAACTCGCGCCAGTCACCAGCGCTCCGTCTCACCACTCCAGCCCCCGCACCGACGGTAATCAGCCTGGCCAGACCGCCCCTGTAGCGGCACCGAAACATGAGCCGATGAGCGCTCCGGCCGTCGAGCCTGCTGCGCCAACCGTCTCGGAGCAACCGCACAACGAAGCGCCGAAAACCGCCAAGCCACGCCGCGAACCAAAGCCAAAAGCGCCGGTCATCCCGTGGAAACTCGAAGACTTCGTCGTCGAACCCCAGGAAGGCAAAACCCGCTTCCACGATTTCAAACTCGCCCCGGAACTGATGCACGCCATCCAGGACCTGGGCTTCCCGTATTGCACGCCGATCCAGGCCCAGGTGCTGGGCTTTACCCTCGCCGGCAAAGACGCCATCGGCCGCGCCCAGACCGGTACCGGCAAAACCGCCGCGTTCCTGGTGTCGATCATCACCCAGCTGCTGCAAACCCCGCCGCCGAAAGAGCGCTATATGGGCGAGCCACGGGCGCTGATCATCGCCCCGACCCGTGAGTTGGTGGTGCAGATCGCCAAAGACGCGGCTGACCTGACCAAGTACACCGGGCTCAACGTCATGACGTTCGTCGGCGGCATGGACTTCGACAAGCAGCTCAAGCACCTCGAAGCCCGTCACTGCGACATCCTCGTCGCTACGCCGGGTCGCTTGCTGGACTTCAACCAGCGCGGCGACGTGCACCTGGACATGGTCGAAGTCATGGTGCTGGACGAAGCTGATCGCATGCTCGACATGGGCTTCATCCCGCAAGTGCGCCAGATCATTCGCCAGACCCCGCCGAAGAGCGAGCGTCAGACGCTGCTGTTCTCCGCGACCTTCACCGAAGACGTGATGAACCTGGCCAAGCAATGGACCACCGACCCGTCGATTGTCGAGATCGAGTCGCAGAACGTGGCCAACGAAAACGTCGAGCAGCACATCTACGCGGTGGCCGGTGCCGACAAATACAAACTGCTCTACAACCTGGTCAACGACAACGGTTGGGAGCGGGTGATTGTGTTTGCCAACCGCAAGGATGAAGTGCGGCGCATCGAAGAACGCCTGGTGCGCGACGGCATCAACGCCGCGCAGCTGTCCGGCGACGTGCCGCAGCACAAGCGCATCAAGACACTGGAAGGTTTCCGCGAAGGCAAGATCCGCGTGCTGGTCGCCACTGACGTGGCCGGTCGCGGCATCCACATCGACGGCATCAGCCACGTGATCAACTTCACCCTGCCGGAAGTCCCGGACGACTACGTGCACCGTATCGGCCGCACCGGTCGCGCGGGCGCCGATGGCGTATCCATCAGTTTTGCCGGTGAAGACGACTCCTACCAGTTACCGTCCATCGAGGCGCTGCTGGGCAAGAAAATCAGCTGTGAAACCCCTCCGACGCACCTGCTGCGGGCGGTTGAGCGCAAGCGTCCGTAACGGGCGCCTTGCAGAAAGAGGCGCAGCCGCAAACGGTCTGCGCTTTTTTTTCGTCTCGATTTTTTCAACAGGCGCTTGCTCACGACAACTAAAAGTCCATAATAGACAAATTAGTTTAGTTCGAGTGTTCGGAGCCGACCATGTCCAGTACGCCCCACGTGATCAACCAATCCCAGGCTCGCGAGTTGCTGGCGCAAGTCGACGTTCCGCAGATCCTGCGCAAACTGTTTCGTGACCTGGCGTCGGGGCAAGCCGTGCAACCGGCACAGCAACTGGTTGAATTTCCAGCGGGTGCGGGCGACTTCATCAATTACTTGGGTGTGCTGGCTGAAGACGGTGTTTATGGGGTCAAGACCTCGCCTTACATCGTGCGCGAGCAAGGTCCGCTGGTGACAGCGTGGACGCTGCTGATGTCGATGCAGACCGGCCAACCGCTGCTGCTTTGCGATGCCGCGGAACTGACCACCGCACGTACCGCCGCGACGACTGCCGTGGCGGTCGATGCCCTCGCCCCGCTGAGCGCGACCCGCCTGGCAATCATCGGCAGCGGCAAAGTTGCCCAGGCGCACCTGCATTATGTGAAGGGCTTGCGAGACTGGGAAAGTATCAGCCTGTACTCGCCAAGCCTGCATGAAGATGCTGAAACCATGAACCTGCTAAAAGACATCGAGCCGCGCCTGAGCATCGCCGACAGTCGCGAAGCTGCCGTTCAAGACGCCGACGTGATCATGCTCTGCACCTCGTCCGCCGGACCGGTCATTGATCCTGCCTGCTTGAGCAAACCCGCGCTGATCACCTCCATCAGCACCAACGCCCCACGCGCCCATGAAGTGCCACCGCAGAGCCTCAATGACATGCAGGTGTTCTGCGATTATCGCCTGACCACTCCGGGTTCGGCAGGCGAAATGCTGATCGCCGGCGAGCAGCATGGTTGGGACAAGCGCACGATAGTCGGTGACCTGGCGGACCTGCTCAGCGAAAAAATCCAGCGTCCCGACTACGAGCGGCATGTGCTCTTCCGCTCCATCGGCCTGGGCCTGGAAGACATTGCACTGGCCAATGCGATCTATCACCTGCTGCCCTAACAATACGAAACCTGTAGGAGCTGGCTTGCCAGCGATCCAGACGCCGCGGTCCATCAGATAAACCGCAGCGATGCCATCGCCAGCAAGCCGGCTCCTACCGGGATAACCGATAACAGGAGATTCTCATGAGCCAGGCAGACTTCATCATCATCGGCGGCGGGATTGCCGGCGCTTCCACCGGTTTCTGGCTGTCGCAACACGGCCGCGTGGTCGTGCTCGAACGCGAATCCCACCCGGCTTATCACTCCACCGGACGCTCCGCTGCGCTGTACACCGCCGCATACGGCACTCCGCAGGTTCGCGCACTGACCCAAGCCAGCCGCGACTTTTTCGATGCACCGCCCAGTGGCTTCTGCGAACACCCGCTGCTGACCCCGCGCGGCGAAATGACCGTGGACTTCACCGGTGACCCGATTGAGTTGAACAAGCAATACCAGAGCGCAAAATCCACGGTGCCTGAGATGCAGTTGCTCAGCGCCGAAGAAGCCTGCGCGCGGGTGCCAATCCTGCGTCGCGAGAAAGTCCACGGGGCGATCTACGACCCGACCGCCAGCGACATCGACACCGATGCCCTGCACCAGGGTTATCTGCGTGGCATCCGCCGCAACAAAGGTGAAGTCCATACCGACTGCGAAGTGCAGAGCCTGAGCCGCGATGCCGAAGGCATCTGGCAGGTTCAGACCAACACCCACACCTTCAGCGCGCCGATCATCATCAACGCCGCCGGCGCCTGGGCCGACAAGATCGGTGAACTTGCCGGAGCCAAGCCGCTGGGCCTGCAACCCAAGCGCCGCGCCGCATTCATCTTTGCTGGCCCCGAAGGCGTAGACATTCATCATTGGCCGATGCTGGTCAGCCTTGACGAATCCTTCTACATGAAACCCGACGCCGGCATGTTCCTCGGCTCGCCGGCCAACGCCGACCCGGTGGAACCTCACGACGTGCAGCCTGAAGAGCTGGACATCGCCATGGGCATCTACCAGATCGAAGAAGCCACGACCCTGACCATCCGCCGTCCAACCCGCACCTGGGCCGGCCTGCGCAGTTTCGTCAGTGACGGCGATTTGCTGTCCGGGTTCGATCCGCAGGTACCGGGGCTGTTCTGGGTCGCGGCGCAAGGCGGTTACGGCATCCAGACCTCGCCCGCCATGGGGCAGGCCAGCGCCGCGCTGGTACGCGGTGAGCCCTTGCCAGAGCCGCTTACTCGCTTCGGCCTGAGCACTGAAATGCTGTCCCCTGCTCGCCTGGGCTGATCGTTGCCCGCAGGTGACGTGCCCACACGATTACGGCACACTTTCAGCGCCCCTCCCATGGGGCGCTGACGCTGCCTGGAGCTCCACTGTATGAACGCCCCCGAAACCGACACGGCCCTGAATCACACCTCGCTGGATAACTTCCGGGCGATTGCCGATGCCATCGCCACGCTGTTCTTTCCCCACGCCGAAGTGGTGCTGCACGACCTGCGCACGCAAAAGGTCGACTACATCGCCAACAACCTGTCCAAGCGGGAAATCGGCGACGACTCGGCACTGGAAGACATGCTCAGCGACGACGTCAGCGACCGAAACATCGGGCCGTACGAAAAGCTCAATTGGGATGGTCAGAAGATTCGTAGCCTCAGCACTGTGTTACGCGACAGCGCAGGTCATCCGCTGGCGATGCTGTGCATCAACCTGAATATTTCGCTGTTCGAAAATGCCAAGGCCGCACTGGACCTGTTCCTGTCGCCGACCAAGCTGATCCCGCAACCGGATTCACTGTTTCGCGATGACTGGCAGGAGCGGATCAACACCTTCCTCCACGCCTGGCTGCGCGAACGCCAGCTGAGCCTGAACGTCCTGACCCGCGACCACAAACGTGAACTGGTGCTGGCGCTGCACGCCGAAGGCGCGTTCAAGGGCAAAAGCGCCTCCAACTACGTGGCCAATGTGCTGAACATGGGCCGGGCGACGGTGTACAAGCATTTGAAGGAATTGAAGGGCTGATCATTTGCAGGGATTGTTCCGGCCCCATCGCCAGCAGGCTGGCTCCCACATGGATTTTCGGTGTACACAAAACCTGTGGGAGCTAGCCTGCTAGCGATGGCGTTTGATCAGTCGCCGTAGATGTCGGACTTGAAATACTTGTCCGAAATTTTCTGATACTCGCCATTGGCACGAATACCATCAATGGCCGTGTTCAGCTCACTGACCAACTCACCATTGCCTTTGCGCACAGCGATCCCGGCGCCCTCCCCCACGTATTTCGGGTCTTTCAGCTCAGGCCCGACAAAGGCGTAACCCTTGCCACGCGGCATCTGCAGGAAGTCGTTCAGTGGAATGGTGTCGGCAAAAATCGCATCAAGGCGACCGGCTGCCAGGTCCATGTAGATTTCTTCGTTGTTGCTGTAGCGCTTGACGTTGATGCCCTTGGGTTCAAACACCTCGGTGGCAAAACGGTCAGTGGTGGTTGCACGCTGCACACCGATGTTCTTGCCTTTAAGGCTCGCGTACTGGTCGTCAACGACGGCGCCGTCCTTCATCACCAGGCGCGACGAAGTGAAATAGTACTTGTGGGTGAAATCCACCGACTTCTTGCGGTCTTCGTTGATGGTCATGGACGACAGGGCCATGTCGATTTTCTTCACTTTCAAGGAAGGAATCAGACCATCGAACTCACCTTCGACCCACACGCACTTGACCTTCATCTGTGCGCACAGCGCGTTGCCGATCTCGTAGTCAAAACCGACGATCTCACCTTTGTCCGATTTGGAGGCGAACGGCGGATAAGCGGCTTCGATACCGATGCGCAGGGTTTTCTCGGCGGCGAACACAGTGCTGCACGCCAACAGGCTCAGGGCCAGACCGGTGATGAGGGGGAGTTTCTTCATGTTCGTTTTCTCGCGGTTGTTGTTGGTTTGGCAAGATAGAAGAAAGAATTGGAGCGGATGAAAGCCTTTTTTGTACTTGTAATTCCATACTGGACTTTAATGTATTGATCGTCAATCGGGCAAAAGCGGCCCGTGCCGGCCGATGGTCGGGAGGTGGGCACATCAAGTTTTTTAGTGGTGCAGATGACGCCATCGCCAGCAGGCTGGCTCCCACATGGATTTGCGGTGCACACAAAACCTGTGGGAGCTAGCCTGCTAGCGATGGCTGATTGAAGTGCACTGCAGAGGTTATTTGTTCCAGCGATCCGCCGCCGCATGATCACTGTCACGCCCTTCCACCCAACGCGGCCCGTCACTGGTGTTTTCCTTCTTCCAGAACGGTGCACGGGTTTTCAGGTAGTCCATGACAAAGGCGCAGGCATCGAACGCGGCCTGGCGATGGGCACTGGCGGCGCCGACGAAAACAATCGGCTCGCCCGGTTCCAGGGCACCGATGCGGTGCAGCACTTCCAGCTTCAGCAATGGCCAGCGCTGCTCGGCTTCGATAGCGATTTTGCCGAGGGCTTTTTCGGTCATGCCCGGATAATGCTCAAGGAACATCCCGGCGACGTCGAGTCCGTCGTTGAAATCGCGCACGTATCCGACAAAACTCACCACGGCCCCCACGCCGACATTGGCGTCGTGCATCGCGTTGACTTCGGCGCCCGGGTCGAACGCCGTGGACTGCACGCGAATCGCCATGATCAACCCCCGGTCACGGTCGGGAAAAACGCCACTTCATCGCCATCGCTGACTGGCTCGTCAAGTTGGCAGAGGTCTTCGTTGCGCGCACACATCAAATTCTGTTCGCTCAACACCTCGGCACCGTCACGCTGGGCCAACAACACCCGCACGTCGTCAACCGTGGCGAAATCACCATCGACCCTCACCGAGTCCACGCCCAGCGCTTCGCGATAACGGGCAAAAAACTTCACGGTGATGTTCATGACGGGTCCGCCTGGAAATGCCCGCTCTTACCGCCGACCTTCTCCAACAAGCGCACGCTTTCGATGGTCATGCCGCGGTCCACGGCCTTGCACATGTCATAGATGGTCAGCGCCGCGACGCTGGCCGCGGTCAGGGCTTCCATCTCGACACCGGTCTGCCCGGACAACTTGCAGCGCGCCACGATGCGCACGCGGTCGTCGCCTTCGGCACTGAGTTCGACTTTCACGCCGGTCAGCATCAACGGATGGCACAGGGGAATCAGGTCGCTGGTTTTCTTCGCCGCCTGAATGCCGGCAATGCGCGCCACGGCAAACACGTCGCCCTTGGGGTGACCGCCGCTGACGATCATCTGCAGGGTTTCGGGCAGCATGCGCACCAGCGCTTGGGCGGTCGCCTCACGGAACGTCACGGCTTTTTCAGTGACGTCGACCATATTGGCGCGACCTTGGGAATCGAGATGAGTCAGCACGGGATTACTCCTGATCAGGAGCGTCGATTGTAAACCTGCGGGTCAATTTTTCGCACGCACGAATATCGCCCGCACCACAACCTGTAGGAGCTGGCTTGCCGGCGGTGGCGGACTCGAGTTTACCGCAAGGCTCATGGCCCCATCGCTGGCAAGCCAGCTCCTACAGGGTTTTGCGTACTGAAAAAAAAACGGGCGGCCCGCGAGGGCCGCCCGGTTTCGATGAAGCGATTACAGATGCGTTTCGGCGTATTCGGCCAAAATCGAGCGTGGTACCCCTTGCAGGGTGATGTGCACCCCGTTCGGGAAGTCCTTGAAGCGTTCAGTGAGGTAGGTCAGCCCGGAGCTGGTCGCGGACAGGTAAGGGGTATCGATCTGTGCGAGGTTACCCAGGCACACCACTTTGGAACCGGCGCCGGCACGGGTGATGATGGTTTTCATCTGGTGCGGCGTGAGGTTCTGGCATTCATCGATCAAAATCAGGCTTTGCTGGAAGCTGCGACCCCGGATGTAGTTGAGGGATTTGAACTGCAACGGCACTTTGCTGAGGATGTAGTCGACGCTGCCATGGGTGCTTTCGTCGTCCATGTGCAAGGCTTCGAGGTTGTCGGTGATGGCGCCGAGCCAAGGCTCCATTTTTTCTGCTTCGGTGCCGGGCAGGAAACCGATCTCCTGGTCCAGACCCTGCACGCTGCGGGTGGCGATAATCCTGCGATAGCGTTTGCTGACCATGGTCTGCTCGATCGCAGCCGCCAACGCCAGGATGGTTTTACCGGAACCGGCGGCGCCGGACAGGTTGACCAAGTGAATGTCCGGATCGAGCAAGGCATACAGCGCCAGGCTTTGATAGATGTCGCGCGGTTTCAGGCCCCAGGCTTCCTGGTGCAGTAATGGCTCCTGGTGCAGGTCCAGAATCAGCAGCTTGTCTTCCGCGATCTCCTTGATCCAGCCGACAAACCCCTGCTCATCGATGATGAACTCGTTGATGTGCACGGCCGGCAGGTTGTCGATCAACTGCACCTGATGCCAGGTGCGGCCGTGGTCCTGACGGGTTTCGACCTTGCTCACACGGTCCCAGAAGGAGCCGGTCATGTTGTGGTAACCGTTAGGCAGCAACGACACGTCGTCGACCAACTGGTCGGTGCTGTAGTCCTCGGCCGCAATCCCGCAGGCCCGCGCTTTGAGGCGCATGTTGATATCTTTGGTGACCAGCACCACGGGCTTCTTAGGGTCGCGCGCGTGCAGGTCGATCAGCTGGTTGATGATTTTGTTGTCGTTCAGGTGCTCGGGCAGTATCAGGTTCGGCTCAGCGTGCTTGCTCATCAGAATTGACAGCAAACCCTTGGGTCCGCTCTTGCCACGCTGGATCGGCACACCCTGCTCGACGTCCTCGGGAGAGGCATCGCCCAAAGTCTTGTCGATCAGGCGGATGGCCTGGCGGCATTCGGCGGCAACGCTGTGATGCCCGCTCTTGAGCTTGTCCAGCTCTTCCAGCACGGTCATCGGGATGGCGACGTGGTGTTCTTCGAAGTTAAGCAGCGCGTTTGGATCGTGAATCAATACGTTGGTATCGAGTACATAAAGGATTGGCTGGTTGGAAGAAGAGCTACGTCCGTGATCATCCATACTCGGTCACCTTTGTGGGAGCCATTCGACGCAATACCTTGACGGTGCTGCGCCTCGAAGTGACTGCCGAATTCACCTGCGAGGACTCAAGTGAACTGCACACAAGTAGGGTCTTGGAAGACGCCACCTGTGTTGCAGGTTTCGGCGGTCTGTCTTCGTAATACTCCAAAACGTGTGACAGAAAAAAGTACTTTGACGTTTTTTTGAAGTTTATTTTGCAGATTGACCAATAGCACTTGGCGAGCTGCCATCACCCGTTTACAGTCGGAGATCAACCTGCAACAAAATCCCCACCAAAATCGCCAATTACCCAATGTTTACGGGCTTTCGTCGTTTTCAGCGAAACGCGTCCTGACAATCCTCCCAACCGATCCCGACGGGCGCCGTTTGCGCGACCAACCAGGGCAAGGCCGTCTTCACCCCCTCCTGCTTCACATTGAAATTGATCACGCCGTGACGCCACAGCAGCATCAGGGTCAGCACCCGCTGCGCACTCTGGTTGCCCTTGAGCTTGCCGGCGCCGTCCTGGGCGTCGATGTCCCACAGCGCCACCTGCAAGCCCTGAGTCCTGAAAAAAACCTCGGCATCGGCACGACGCTGAGCATCGGGCGGACGAAACAGCGGTACGAAGTTCTCCGGCAATTTGCTTTTCACAAGGTCAGCGCTGCGCCGTACCGAGTCCTGCCAGTCCTGCCAATGGCTGTGGGAGCGAAACTCCCAGCCCTGCACGCCCACGCATTGCGTTGAGTACGTGGATTGCAGGCCGGCCACTGAGCCCTCAGCCAAACGGGCCTGAACATCTTTGCCGAGGACGAAGAATGTCCCATTGATGTTCGACTTGCGCAGGTACTCGGTGACCCAACCGGTATTGTCCGGTACGGCATTGGCGGCACTGTCGAAGGTCAGCAAAAACAGCCGGTCATGCATCGCGTCGCCGTTGCGCTCAAAGTCGCCAAAACGATCGACTTCGCTGCTGGTCTGCGGAAACAGCGCAGCCTTGCGCAACTGCTCGTCCAGGTATTGGGTATGGAACAGCCGGCTCGGCTCTGCCCATTTGATGTAGTAGCTGTCATCGCCGAGCTGAAACTTGGCGGCCTGCTCGCGCAGGGTGGGCATGTCTTCGACCAGAAAACAGAACGAGGCGTCCTGATCGCAGCTTTGCTGGGCGAAGTTGTAGCTGGAGAGCAGGCGTTGCCACAGGCGTTGGCGGACACGGTTGACCGATTCCATGTTGAGCGTGCGCAAGCCCAGACGCTGGGCCAGTGCCCGTTCATCCACTGACTCGCTGGCCAGCAGCACACGGGCGAACATGAGGATTTCAGCGCGCGAGGCCACGTCGAACAGCGTCGGGTTGTTGAGCTGTTCTGGCCAGGTGCTGCGATCAAGCGTCGCCACATCGCCCGGTGCCGCCAGGGCGCCGAAACTCAACAGCCAGGCCGAGAGGAATAAAACGATACGCAAAGGGATGTCTCCATAACAAAACCCGCGCGGCACTATATCGCGGGAAGCTCAAAAGATCGCAGCCTCGCTGCGCTCGACAGCTCCTACGGGGATCGGCGTACTTCTCTCGTCCCATGACACCACCGATCACCTATCACGCTCATAGCTGGAGTCAACACGAACAACCCCCTAGAATCGCCGCCACGATTAAAGGAGACGACTTCATGCTGATGGTGATTTCACCCGCCAAGACCCTCGACTATGAAACACCGCCGGCGACCCAGCGCTTCACCCAGCCGCAGTACCTCGACCATTCCCAGGAACTGATCCTGCTATTGCGCGAGCTGACCCCGGCGCAGATCAGCGAGTTGATGCACGTCTCCGACAAGATCGGCGGCCTCAACGCCGCGCGTTTCGGCAGCTGGACGCCCGCGTTCACCCCGGAAAACGCCAAGCAGGCGCTGCTGGCATTCAAGGGCGATGTGTACACCGGCATGAATGCGCAAACCCTCAGCGAAGCCGATTTCGATTACGCCCAGCAACATTTGCGCATGCTCTCGGGCCTGTACGGCTTGCTGCGTCCACTGGACCTGATGATGCCGTATCGCCTGGAAATGGGCACCAAACTGGCCAACGCCCGGGGCAAGGATCTGTATGCGTTCTGGGGCACGCGTATCAGCGAATGGTTGAATGAAGCCCTGGCGGACCAGGGTGACGACGTGCTGCTTAACCTGGCCTCCAACGAGTACTTCTCGGCGGTCAAACGCAGCGCTCTCAATGCGCGGATCATCAACACCGAATTCAAGGACCTGAAGAACGGCCAGTACAAGATCATCAGTTTCTACGCGAAAAAGGCCCGGGGCCTGATGAGCCGCTTCGTTATCGAGGAGCGCATCAACGACCCGGCCGCCCTCAAGCAGTTCGATGTACAAGGCTATCGCTACAGCGCCGAACAGTCTAAACCCGACAATCTGGTGTTCCTGCGCGATCACGCGCCGGAGTGATTTAGCGACCTGACGCACGGGGGCAAACCCCTCGTGCGACACCCATTGCCCCTCCGACAACCCCCTCCTGATCGCCAACCCATTGACGCCAATAAACTATCGATCGGATTTCTGACTTTAGTTTCACTCGACTTCAAGCATTTTTTTCTGTAGTGGCACTGACATTTTCTAACGGTAGTGGCAAAAAACTATCCACTTCCATTATCCGCCTATATATAAAGGGCGAAACGGCACGTGCTATCAATATGAGAGCAGTGCCATCTTTCTCAATATTTCAAGAAATTTCAGATTTCGCGATGGACGGACTGGAACTATGTCCAAATGCGCCGCTCATACCACCGGTAACGATTCTCGCCGAACATGTACGAGATAACTTACCCAGAGAAGTGATTGATATAGCGAAGTTACAACACCAACTTTCGCGGATCATTACCTGACGTGAACAACACATGATGGAGAGGAGATACGCAATATGACTATCCCCTGCACCGCCAAGGCAGCGCCCCTATAGACGTGCTCGCCAGAGCACCCAACCGCTTGATCCACGGGCTTTCGGCCTGACATCGAGCGCGCAAGATTTGTACGCCGGCACCTTTTCCAAAGGACCAACGGCTGCATAACAGGGCAAGCCATAACAATAAGACCTGGTTGCGCACACTTTGAGTGCACTTATTTAGACACTCGGAACTTATATGCCAACACCGGGCATTGTTGTGCCTGTTAGCCGCACTTGTGAGTGCACTTTGAACGCTGAATACCATTAATTCCGGCCATCTAATGGCTCGTTGAATACAGTCTTGATAACAGAGAGGTAATTGCGATGCGCATCAGCATATTTGGTTTGGGTTACGTTGGCGCAGTCTGCGCCGGTTGCCTGTCTGCACGGGGCCATGACGTCGTTGGCGTCGATGTTGCCAAAGACAAGATCGATATGATCAATGCCGGTAAATCGCCGATCGTTGAACCAGGCCTGGGTGAACTTCTGGCGCAAGGTATCCAGACCGGTCGCCTGCGTGGCACCACCAACTTCGCCGAGGCGATTCGTGACACCGACCTGTCGATGATCTGCGTCGGCACGCCGAGCAAGAAGAACGGCGACCTGGAACTGAACTACATCGAAGCCGTGTGCCGCGAGATCGGTTTTGTCCTGCGTGACAAATCCACCCGCCACACCATCGTGGTGCGCAGCACCGTGTTGCCGGGCACCGTGGCCAATGTGGTCATCCCGATTCTCGAAGACTGCTCCGGCAAAAAAGCCGGCGTCGATTTCGGCGTCGCCGTAAACCCTGAGTTCCTGCGCGAAAGCACCGCCATCGCCGACTACGACCAACCGCCAATGACCGTCATCGGCGAGTTCGACAAGGCCTCGGGCGATGTTCTGCAATCGCTGTACGAAGAACTCGACGCTCCGATCATCCGCAAGGACATCGCCGTCGCCGAGATGATCAAGTACACCTGCAACGTCTGGCACGCCACCAAGGTGACCTTCGCCAACGAGATCGGCAACATCGCCAAGGCTGTCGGCGTCGACGGTCGCGAAGTGATGGACGTGGTCTGCCAGGACAAGACCCTCAACCTGTCCCAGTACTACATGCGCCCAGGCTTTGCGTTCGGCGGTTCGTGCCTGCCGAAAGATGTGCGCGCCCTGACCTACCGTGCCGGTTCCCTGGACGTGGCAGCGCCGCTGCTCAACTCGCTGATGCCTAGCAACGAATCCCAGGTGCAGAACGCCTTCGACATCGTTGAAAGCCACGACAAACGCAAAGTTGCCCTGTTGGGCTTGAGCTTCAAGGCCGGCACCGACGACCTGCGCGAAAGCCCGCTGGTGGACCTGGCGGAAATGCTGATCGGCAAGGGCTACGACCTGAGCATCTACGACAGCAACGTCGAATACGCCCGCGTTCATGGCGCGAACAAGGACTACATCGAGTCGAAGATCCCGCACGTCTCGTCCTTGCTCAATTCCGATTTCGACGCGGTGATCAACAACTCCGACGTGATCATCCTCGGCAACCGTGACGAGAAATTCCGCGCCCTGGTGCTGGACGTTCCTCACGGCAAGCAAGTGATCGACCTGGTCGGCTTCATGTCCAAGGCCACCAGCGTGACTGGCCGGACTGAAGGTATCTGCTGGTAAAGCAGCCGCAAGCTTCAAGCTCCAAGCCGCAAGTTCAAAGCTCCTCGCTTGGGGCTTGAAGCTTGGGGCTTGCAACTGACTTTAGGATTCCGATTATGCACAGGCTAAAGCACGGCCTACTTCAGGCCGCCGGTTGGCTGTTTTATCTAAGTTTACTGATGGGCATCGCCATGGCGTTGCCTGTGTCCACGTTCGACTCCGAGTCGAAGGACTTCATTTTCCTGATCGGTATCGTCGGTATCTGGCGCTACTCGATGGGTGCCACGCACTTCCTGCGCGGCATGCTGTTTCTGTACGTGGTCTACCCGCACCTGCGGCGCAAAGTGCGCAAGCTGGGTAAAGCGGCGGACCCGTCCCATGTATTCCTGATGGTCACCAGTTTCCGTATTGACGCCCTGACCACCGCGCAGGTCTACAGCTCGGTGATCCGCGAAGCGATCGATTGCGGGCTGCCGACCACTATTGTCTGCTCCATCGTGGAAATGTCCGATGAGCTGCTGGTGAAAAGCCTGTGGAAACGCATGAATCCGCCGGCCAACGTGAAGCTCGACTTCGTGCGCATTCCCGGCACCGGCAAACGCGATGGCCTGGCCTTCGGTTTCCGCGCTATCTCCCGTCACCTGCCGGATGACCGCGCCGTGGTGGCCGTGATTGACGGCGATACCGTGCTCGGCGAAGGCGTCGTGCGCAAGACCGTGCCGTGGTTCCAGCTGTTCGGCAATGTCGGCGGCCTGACCACCAACGAGTTCTGCGAAGTGCGCGGCGGCTACATCATGAGCGAATGGCACAAGCTACGTTTCGCCCAGCGTCACATCAACATGTGCTCGATGGCCCTGTCCAAGCGCGTGCTGACCATGACCGGTCGGATGTCGGTGTTCCGTGCCACTGTGGTCACCAACCCGGAATTCATCGCCGACGTGGAAAGCGACTCGCTGCAACACTGGCGCCTGGGTCGTTTCAAGTTCCTGACCGGCGACGACAAGTCGAGCTGGTTCAGCCTGATGCGCCTGGGCTACGACACCTTCTACGTGCCCGACGCCGCGATCAACACCGTCGAACATCCGCCGGAAAAGAGCTTTATCAAGGCCAGCCGCAAACTGATGTTCCGCTGGTACGGCAACAACCTGCGGCAGAACTCCCGCGCCCTCGGTCTTGGGGTTAAACGCCTCGGTGCGTTCACCTCGGTGGTGCTGTTCGATCAGCGCGTGTCGATGTGGACCTCCCTGCTGGGCCTGACTGTGGCGCTGATCGCCAGCTTCAAGTACGGCACCGCGTTCATCCTGGTGTACCTGCTGTGGATCGGCATCACTCGCCTGATCCTGACCCTGTTGCTGTCCTGCTCCGGCCACCGGATCGGTCCGGCCTACCCGGCGATTCTCTATTACAACCAGATCGTCGGTGCACTGGTGAAGATCTACGTGTTCTTCCGCCTCGACCAACAGTCCTGGACTCGCCAACCCACTTCTCTGACCCGTGATCTCGCCAGCTTTCAACGTTGGTTCAACACCTGGTCGTCTCGGACCATGACCTTCTCCGCCGGCAGCATTTTTGTCGCCGTGCTGCTGTTGATGGTCTGACCGCCCCATTTTTTGAATTAACCAGGAAAACGCCCCTATGAATACCGCCGTCAACGCCAACGTAGTGCATGAATCTGAAGCCCAGCGCCAACACGCCCGCGTGAAAATTCCGGCCAAGCTGCGTTTCTTCGGTCCTGACCGTACACCGGTCGAAGTCCGCCTTATCGATCTGTCCGCCGGTGGCCTGGCATTCAACGCCGGTCAACTGCCCCTGAAGGTGGGCGAGGTGTACAAGGCTCGCATGCAATTCGTGATCGACAACCTCGGCCTGGCCATGGATGTCGAATTGCAGATCCGCTCCTTCGATAGCCAGACCGGCCGCACCGGTTGCCAGTTCCAGAACCTGGAACAACGGGACATTTCGACCCTGCGTCACTTGATCACTTCGCACCTGGCCGGCGACATCGTCAGCATCGGCGAAGTGTTGGCGACCCTGCAGCGCGACAACTTCACCAAGGCACGCAAGAGCAAGGATGGCGGCCATGGCATGAGCGCATTCGGTCGCATGAAAGCCGTGACCTTCAGTCTCGGCATTTTCATCGTGGGTCTTGCGGCATTCGGTTTCATCTTCAAGTCGGTGTACGGCATGTACTTCGTCAGCCATGCCCAGGCCGGCCTGGTCAGCGTGCAGGGCGTGAACATCACCATGCCCCGTGACGGCACCGTACAAAGTCTGGTGAAAGCCGATGGCGTAGCCGCCAAAGGTGCCCCGCTGGCGACGTTCAGCACCAGCATGCTCGACGTGCTCAAGGGCCATCTGCAAGACGATCAACTGGCCCCGGCCAAGGTTGAAGAACTGTTCGGCAAGCAAATGACCGGCACCCTGACTTCGCCGTGCGATTGCACCGTGGCCCAGCAAATGGTCGCCAACGGTCAATACGCCAGCAAGGGCGACGTGATCTTCCAACTGGTGCCACGCAACACCGAAGCCAACGTTGAAGCGCGCTTCTCCTATCGCCAGTTCGGCGACGTATTGCCAGGCACTGCAGTGCGCTTCCAGATCGCCGGTGAAGACAAAACCCGCACCGGCAAGATCGTCAGCAGCACCAGCCTGAAAAGCGCCGATCTTTCTTCCGATATCCGCGTGCTGATCCAGCCTGACGAAGCCCTGGACAGCAACCTCGCCGGTCGTCCGGTGGAAGTGAGCAGCGACCGTGGCCCGAACCTGAACTGGCTGATCGACAAAGCCATGGCTGCCGGTCTTTAAGTCGAGGACATGCCTGTGACTATCATCAGCCTCCTGAAAACACCGAATTCCCTGTGGGAGCTGGCTTGCCAGCGATTGGATCACTGCGGTGTAACTGAAAAACCGCGTCAAGCGAATCGCCAGCAGGCTGGCTCCCACAGGGGATTGGTGGTGTGCTCGCTGGCATTGGCTGTCAGCCTCGCCGGTTGCGCCGGTCTGCCCGACCAACGCTTGGCCAACGAAGCGCTCAAGCGCGGCGACACCGCCACCGCTGCGGCGAATTACCAGCAATTGGCAAGCCTGGGTTACAGCGAAGCCCAGGTCGGCATGGCCGACATTCAGGTCGACAGCCGCGACCCGGCACAGATGAAACAGGCCGAGGCGACTTACCGCGCCGCCGCCAGCGTTTCGTCGCGTGCCCAGGCGCGTCTGGGTCGCCTGCTGGTGGCCAAGCCCGGTTCCACCGAAGCTGAGCAGCACGAAGCCGAAACCCTGCTGAAAAAAGCCGCCGCCGCGGGCGAAGGCAACACGCTGATTCCGCTGGCGATGCTGTACCTGCAATACCCGCACAGCTTCCCCAACGTGAATGCCCAGCAGCAGATCAGCCAATGGCGCGCCGAAGGCAAGCCGGAAGCGGGTCTGGCACAAGTGCTGCTGTATCGCACTCAGGGCACCTACGACCAGCATCTGGATGACGTGGAAAAGGTCTGCAAAGCTGCGATCAACACCACCGACATCTGCTACGTCGAACTGGCCACGGTCTATCAGAAAAAAGCCCAGCCTGAACAACAGGCCGAGCTGATCAAGCAGATGCAGGCCGGTCATGCTCGCGGCACTGTGTCCGCTCAACGTGTGGACAGCGTCGCCCGCGTACTCGCGGATTCGACCCTGGGCACGCCCGACGAAAAGACCGCGCAGTCGCTGCTCGAACCGATCGCCCCGGGCTACCCGGCGTCGTGGGTCACCCTCGCGCAACTGCTCTACGACTTCCCCGAACTGGGCGATGTCGACCAGATGATGCAGTACCTCGACAACGGCCGCGCCGCCGATCAACCGCGCGCTGAGCTATTGCTGGGCAAACTCTACTACGAAGGCAAAATGGTCCCGGCCGACGCCAAGGTCGCCGAGGAACATTTCCAGAAAGCCGTCGGCCGTGAAGTCGCCGCCGATTACTACCTCGGCCAGATCTACCGCCGTGGCTACCTGGGCAAGGTCTATCCGCAGAAGGCCCTCGACCATCTGCTGACCGCTGCGCGCAACGGCCAGAACAGCGCCGACTTCGCCATCGCCCAACTGTTCTCCCAAGGCAAAGGCACCAAGCCTGACCCGCTCAACGCTTATGTCTTCAGCCAATTGGCCAAGGCACAGAACACCCCGCAAGCCACCGAGCTTGCGCAAACACTCGAAACCCAACTGCCGCCTGCGCAGCTGGCCGAGGCCCAACGCCTGTTGAAACAGGAACAGGCCGTTCGCGGCAACTTGAGCCAGAACACGCTGCCACTGCACGCCCTGCAAGAAGAAGACGGTGAGGAATCCCTATGAAACTTAATCCATTCATGAAGGCCGGTATCGGTCTGACATTCGCGCTGATCTGGTCCTGCCCGACGCTTGCTGCGATGACTGAAGAAACCAAGAACTTCGGCCTGGACGTGAAAATCACCGGCCAGTCCGAAGACGACCGTGACCTGGGCACCGCCGACGGCGGCGACGTCAACGGCGTCGGCCTCGACCTGCGTCCGTGGGTCTACGGCGAAAGCGGCGCGTGGAGTGCCTACGCCATGGGTCAGGCGGTGACGTCCACCGACATCATCGAGACCGACACCCTGCAACAATCCGACGGCGCCGAGAACACCGACAACGGTGATCGCGAGACCAAGAAAAACTACCTGGCCATGCGTGAGTTCTGGGTCGGCTACAGCGGTTTCACGCCCTACCCGGGTGAGGTCCTGAAGTTTGGTCGCCAGCGCCTGCGCAATGACGACGGCCAATGGCGCGACACCAACATCGAAGCCCTGAACTGGACCTTCGACACTACCCTGCTGCGCGCCAACGTCGGTATCGCCGAACGCTTCAGCGAGTACCGCACCGACCTGAAAGAACTGGCACCGGAAGACAAGGATCGCCTGCACGCCTACGCCGATGCGGCGTACCAGTGGACTCCGGGCAACTGGGTCGGCATTCGCGGTCATCACACCCACGATGACGGCAAGCTCGACTACCCGACGCCAGGCGAAGCCAGCGATTCGCTGGACAAGAAGCAGAACGGCGACATCAGCTGGCTGGGCCTCACCGCCGACAGCGACGCCTACAACTGGCGCAACACCAACACCGTCAACTACTGGGGCAGCATCACCGGCATGAGCGGCGACCGCGACACGGTCAACCCGCTGAACGCCGATGGCACAGCTCCCGCACAAGCCAAGCGCAGCGACGATGTTGATGGCTGGGCCACCGACCTGGGTGTGCGCCTGCGCCTCGATCCGCATTGGCAAGTGGGTGCGGCCTACGCCCGCGCCAGCGAAGACTATGAGCAGAACGGCCTGGAAAGTAACCGCTCGAACTACACCGGTACCCGCTCGCGCGTGCACCGTTTCGGTGAAGCGTTCCGTGGTGAAATGAACAACCTGCAATCGGCCACGCTGTTCGGTTCGTGGATGCTCAACGACGAATACGACGCCAGCCTGATCTACCACAAATTCTGGCGCGTCGACGGCAACAAGCCGGTTGGCAGCAACGGCATCGACGCGGTGCAGAACAACACCGACGACGTGACCGGCGCGATCCTCTCCAGCACCTCCCTGCCGCTGAACGATGGCGAGAAAGACCTCGGTCAGGAAATGGACCTGGTGGTCACCAAGTACTTCAAGCAAGGCCTGTTGCCGGCATCGATGAGCCAGGCGATCGACGAGCCTTCGGCGTTGGTGCGTTTTCGTGGCGGCGTGTTCAAGCCGGGCGATGCGTACGGCAAGGAAGTCGATTCGTACATGCACCGCGCATTCATCGACGTGATCTGGCGCTTCTGATGCACATCGCGAAGGGAGTCTCCCAGATGAATCATCCTGCCCGAAAAGGCTCGATCAGCCTGTTGGCCGGCGCGATGCTGCTGGCCAGCGCGACTGCCTTCGCCAATGCGGAGCCAGCGAAGCCCGCAACCGTGGCCAAGGAACTGCAACAGGCCAAGACCTACACCGTCAGCAGCGCACCGACCGCGCCACTGGAACTGGCCACGCCGAAACTGCCGGACGTGTCCGGCTACACCGCCGAGGCCGTCGCGGCAAAAATCGTGCGCAGCAAACCGGGCAAGATCAGCGTGCGCCGGATGATGCAGGAAGACGCGCTCAAGGACTTCATCGGCGGTGACAACAAGATGGCCGAGTGGGTGGTGCGTCAGCACGGGATCCCGCAGGCGATCTTCGTCGACGACGGTTACATGAACCTCAAGGACCTGGCGCAAAAGGTGCCCAAGCAGTACTTCAGCGAAACTTCGCCGGGCGTGTACCTGGCCAAATTGCCGATCGTGGTCGGCCGTCACGGCATCCTCGAAATCGACAAGCAGACCCAGGAACTGCGCCTGTCGCAAGAGGCCGGTTCGTTCTTGGTCAACGACGGCCAGCTGTTCGTGCGTGACACCAAAATCACTGGCTGGCGCGAGAAGGACAACGGCCCGGCGACATTCAAATCGCCCAAGGAATTCCGTCCGTTCCTGCTGGCCTGGGGCGGCACCGAGACCTACATCGCCAACAGCAAGATGGCCAGTTTCGGTTACGCCAACAGTAAGTCGTACGGCGTGAGTATTTCCCAATACACGCCGAACATGGCCAAGGTGCTCAAGCGTCCTGAACCGACCGGCTGGATCGTCGGCTCCGAATTCTCGGACATGTGGTACGGCTTCTACTGCTATGAAACCAGCAACTTCGTGGTCAAGGGCAACACCTACAAAGACAACATCGTCTACGGCATTGACCCGCACGACCGTTCCCACGGTCTGATCATTGCCGACAACACGGTGTACGGAACCAAGAAGAAGCACGGGATCATTATTTCCCGTGAGGTCAACGACAGCTTCATCTTCAACAACCGCAGCTACGACAACAAATTGTCGGGCCTGGTGATCGACCGTAACAGCGTCAACAACCTGATCGCCCACAACGAGATCTACCAGAACCACACCGACGGCATCACCCTCTACGAGAGTGCCGACAACTTGCTGTGGGGCAACAAAGTCGTGAGCAACCGTCGCCACGGCATCCGCATTCGTAACAGCGTGAACATTCGCCTGTACGAAAACATCGCCATGGCCAACGGCCTGACCGGTGTCTACGGCCACATCAAAGACCTGAGCAACACCGACCGTGACATCAAGCTCGACCCGTTCGACGCGCAGGTGTCGTTGATCGTGGTGGGCGGTGAACTGGCGGCCAACGGCAGCGGCCCGCTGTCCATCGACTCGCCGTTGAGCGTCGAGTTGTATCGCGTGTCCATGCTCGCCCCGACCAAATCCAGCGGCATCAGCTTTTCGGGGATTCTCGGCGAGCGCCAGGATGAAATTCTCGATTTGCTGGTGCGCCAGCAGAAAGCCGTGCTGATCGACCCTGTCGAACGCCAGACCGAAATGCAGGACTGAGGATAATTTTATGCACCCACACTTGATCAAATTACTCAGCCTGTCGGCCCTGACCGCCGGCATTCTCGCGGCCAGCGCCGGCGCGCGTGCCGACGAAGTTCAAGCGCCAAAGTTCAGCGCAGAACCGTGCTGCAGCCTGTGCCCGGCCGCCCACGATGCGAAGAACTACACCACGCGTTATCAGCAGAATTTCACCACGCTGGTGCAGGCTCAGGGTGACTGGTTGTTCCGTACCCAGGAAGACTTGCGCACCGAATTCGACACCACCCCGGCCGGCTACAAACGCATGAAGCAACTGCACGATGCGTTCAAGAGCAAAGGCGTGGAGCTGGTGATTGTGTACCAGCCGACCCGTGGCCTGGTGAACCGCAACAAGCTCAACCCGGCCGAAAAGGCCAGCTTCGATTTCGACAAGGCCTTGAAGAACTACAAGTCGATGCTCGGTCGTTTCGCAGCCATGGGTTACGTCGTGCCGGACCTGTCGCCGCTGACCAACGAGTCGTTGCCCGACACCCTGCCCGCCCACGATTTCTACTTCCGTGGCGACCAGCACTGGACGCCGTACGGTGCTCAGCGCACGGCGAAAGTCGTCGCCGAGAAGGTCAAGCAATTGCCTGAGTTCGCCGCCATTCCCAAGCGCGAATTCGAGACCAAAAAGTCGGGGCGCATGGGCAAGACCGGAACGTTGCACAACATGGCTGGTCAACTCTGTGGCACCAGCTACGCGATCCAGTACATGGATCAGTTCACCACCGAGCCCAAGGGCGAAGCGGGCGACGGCGACCTGTTCGGCGATTCCGGTAATCCGCAAATCACCCTGGTCGGTACCTCCCACAGCGGCAAGAACTACAACTTCGCCGGTTTCCTCGAAGAGGCCATCGGCGCCGACATTCTCAACGTGGCGTTCCCCGGCGGTGGCCTGGAAGGTTCGATGCTGCAGTACCTGGGCAGCGACGAATTCCAGAAGAACCCGCCGAAGATTCTCATCTGGGAATTCTCGCCGCTCTATCGCCTCGACCAGGAAACCATCTACCGCCAGATGATGGCGCTGCTGGACAACGGTTGCGAAGGCAAAGATGCACAAATGGCCGGCAGCACCACCCTGAAGCCGGGAAAAAACGAACTGATGGTCAACAGCAAAAACCTCGACCTGCGTAACAGCAGTCACCAGGTCGACATCCGCTTCGCCGACACCTCGGTGAAAACCCTGCAAGCCACCCTCTGGTACATGAACGGTCGCCACGAGGACATCAAGATCGACAAACCGGAAACCTCCGACACCGACGGGCGTTTCGCCTTCGAGTTGCGCACGGACGAAGACTGGGCCTCGCAGAACCTGCTGGCCGTTGAAATCCAGGGCCCCGAAAAAGCCGGGACCGCGCCACAGAAAGTCGAAGCGAAAATCTGCAAACGCAACGTATTCCCGAGCGCTGAGCAACGTACCGCTTCGGCCGGGCAATGAGGTCTGCTATGCGAAATCCGAAACTGAAACATCTGTTGGCACCGACGCTGTTGAGCCTGGCGATGTTTGCGGGCGCCACCCAAGCGGCGGCGCCATTGCGCCCGCCACAGGGTTACTTCGCACCGATCGAGAAAGTCAAAACCGGCGACAAGAGCGAAGGCTGCGATGCCATGCCGACGCCCTACACTGGCTCGTTGCAGTTCCGCAGCAAGTACGAAGGCTCGGACAAGGCCCGTTCGACTCTGAACGTGCAGTCTGAAAAAGCCTTCCGCGACAGCACCGCCGACATCACCAAAATGGAACGCGGCACCAGCAAGCGCGTGATGCAGTTCATGCGTGACGGTCGTCCGGAACAATTGGAGTGCACGTTGAACTGGCTCACCGCCTGGGCCAAGGCCGATGCGTTGATGTCCAAGGACTTCAACCACACCGGCAAGTCGATGCGCAAATGGGCGCTGGGCAGCATGGCGTCTTCGTACATTCGCCTGAAATTTTCCAACTCACGTCCGCTGGCCAATCATCAGCAAGAGTCGCAGTTGATCGAAGCCTGGTTCAGCAAGATGGCCGATCAGGTGGTCAGCGATTGGGACAACCTGCCGCTGGACAAGACCAACAACCACTCGTACTGGGCCGCGTGGTCGGTGATGGCCACGTCCGTCGCCACCAACCGCCGCGACCTGTTCGACTGGGCGGTGAAGGAATTCAAGGTCGGCGCCAACCAGGTCGACGCCGACGGTTATCTGCCCAACGAGCTCAAGCGTCAGCAACGGGCGCTGGCCTATCACAACTACGCCCTGCCGCCGCTGGCGATGATCGCCAGTTTCGCCCAAGTCAACGGTGTGGATTTGCGTCAGGAAAACAACGGCGCACTGAAACGCCTCGGTGATCGTGTGCTCGCCGGGGTGAAAGACCCGGATGAGTTCGAGGAAAAGAACGGCAAGGAACAGGACATGACCGACCTGAAGGTCGACTCGAAATTCGCCTGGCTCGAACCGTTCTGCTCGCTCTACACCTGCTCGCCGGATGTGCTGGAGAAGAAGCATGACATGCAACCGTTCAAGACCTTCCGCCTCGGCGGCGACCTGACCAAGGTCTACGACCCGGCCAATGAAAAGGGCAAGGGTTCTTAACGCAAATCCTTTGTAGGAGTCGGCTTGCTGGCGATGGCGGTATGACATTCACCATCGATGTCGACTGATCTGCCGCCTTCGCCAGCAAGCCGGCTCCTACAAGGGATCGCGGTGGCTTGAATGCAATACATCCCCCCGGTTTTTCGTGGGGGGTTTGGGGGGGCCGTTGGCCCTTGACTGTTGGTTCAAACATGGAGAGATCGGGATGGTATTTTCATCCAACGTGTTCCTGTTTCTGTTCTTGCCGATCTTCCTCGGCTTGTACTACCTGAGCGGGCAACGCTATCGCAATTTGCTGCTGCTGATTGCCAGCTACATGTTCTACGCCTGGTGGCGTGTGGACTTTTTGGCGCTGTTCGCGGCCGTCACGCTGTGGAACTACTGGATCGGCCTGAAAGTCGGTGCCGCTGGAGTACGGACCAAACCGGCGCAGCGCTGGCTGCTGCTCGGCGTGGTCGTCGACCTGTGCATCCTTGGCTACTTCAAGTACGCCAACTTCGGCGTCGACAGCATCAACGCCATGATGACGTCGGTCGGCCTGGAGCCGTTCATCCTGACCCACGTGCTGTTGCCGATCGGGATCTCGTTCTACATTTTCGAGTCCATCAGCTACATCATCGACGTCTACCGTGGTGACACCCCGGCGACCCGTAACCTGATCGACTTCGCGGCGTTCGTGGCGATCTTCCCGCACCTGATCGCCGGCCCCGTGCTGCGTTTCCGCGACCTGGCCGATCAGTTCAACAACCGCACCCACACCCTCGACAAATTCTCCGAGGGCTGCACGCGGTTCATGCAGGGTTTCATCAAGAAGGTCTTCATCGCCGACACCCTCGCGGTGGTGGCCGACCATTGCTTCGCCCTGCAAAACCCGACCACGGGCGATGCCTGGCTCGGCGCGCTGGCCTACACCGCGCAGTTGTATTTCGACTTCTCCGGTTATAGCGACATGGCCATCGGCCTGGGCTTGATGATGGGTTTCCGTTTCATGGAAAACTTCAAACAGCCGTACATCAGCCAGTCGATCACCGAGTTCTGGCGCCGCTGGCACATCAGCCTGTCGACCTGGCTGCGTGACTATCTGTACATCACGCTGGGCGGCAATCGCAAAGGCACGCTGATGACCTATCGCAACCTGTTCCTGACCATGCTGCTCGGTGGTCTGTGGCACGGCGCGAACATCACCTACATCGTCTGGGGTGCGTGGCACGGCATGTGGCTGGCGATTGAAAAAGCGCTGGGCCTGAACACTTCGCCACGCAGCATCAACCCGATCCGCTGGGCGCTGACCTTCCTGCTGGTGGTGATGGGCTGGGTGATCTTCCGCGCAGAGAACCTGCACGTTGCCGGTCGCATGTACGGCGCGATGTTCAGCTTCGGCGACTGGTCGCTGTCGGAACTCAACCAGGCCAGCCTCACCGGCCTGCAAGTGGCAACGCTGATCGTGGCCTACGTGACCCTGGCGTTCTTCGGCATCCGTGACTTCTACAGCAATCAGCCGCCTGCCAAGACCAAGCCTGCGGTGAATGTCGACAGCGACGGCCCGGCCGCCACCGAACCGGGTCTGATCAAAGCCGCGCCTGGGGATAACCCGGCGAGCATCCATCAGCCTGGCTACACCGTCGGCATTGACGCCCAGGTGCAACCGGCCTACTGGACCGCTGACTGGTCGCGCTACGTCATGCGTGCGCTGGTGTTGCTGCTGTTCATCGCCTCGATTCTCAAACTCTCGGCGCAAAGTTTCTCGCCGTTCCTTTACTTCCAGTTCTGAGGGATCTGACCATGACCCGCTCATTACGCATCTTCTACATCGCCCTGTTCATGGTGACGCTGCTCGCCCTGGGCGTGTGGTCGGTTCGCAGCTTCATGGGTTTCAGCACCAACGCCGATGCGACGGTGCTCAACGGCCGCTGGACCAAGGCTGTGGAAACCCACTACGACGACGAATTCCCGATCAAACGCCTGGGCACCAACCTCTGGGCCGCGCTGGATTTCAAACTGTTCAACGAAGGTCGTCCGGGCGTCGTGCTCGGTCGCGATCAGTGGTTGTACAGCGATGAAGAATTCCACCCGGTGGTCAACGAAGAGCTGAACCTGCAAGGCAACTACGCGCTGGTCGAAGGCGTGCGCCAAACGCTGAAAGCCAAAGGCGTGCAACTGGTGATGGCGGTGGTGCCGGCCAAGGTGCGCCTGTACCCGGAACACCTGGGTGAAGTGAAACCGGCCAGCATCCACGCCAACCTCTACACGGATTTCCACCAGCGCCTGGCCGCTGACCGGATTCCGGCACCGGACTTGCTCGGCCCGCTGCAACAAGCCAAGCAGAACGGCCAGCAAGTGTTCCTGCGCACCGACACGCACTGGACGCCGCAAGGCGCCGAGATCGCCGCCAACCGTTTGGCCAAGACCATTGCCGACACGTACCCGTTGAGCGGCGAACCGCAGCGCTTCGTCACCGAGCCTGCCGAAACCATCACGCACAAGGGCGACCTGCGTCTGTTCCTGCCACTGGACCCGCTGTTCGAAAACCTGATGCCCAAGCAAGAGCCCTTGCAGAAGCGCAATACGGTCGCGGCTGAAGATCAGCCCGCCGGCGACGACGCGCTGTTCGCCAACACCGAAGTGCCGGTGGCCCTGATCGGCACCAGCTACAGCGCCAACCCCAACTGGAACTTCGTCGGTGCGCTCAAACAAGCGCTGAACAGCGACGTGGTCAATTACGCCGAAGACGGCCACGGCCCGATTCTGCCGATGCTCAGCTACCTCAAAAGCGACGCTTTCAAGAACAGCCCGCCACAAGTGCTGATCTGGGAGTTCCCTGAACGATATCTGCCTGTGAACAACGAAATCGGCGACGCCGACCCGCAGTGGGTCGCAGAGCTTAAACAAGCCGGCGCTCGCCAACAAAACGTAGCCATCAACACTAAATCCGAGACGCCCGACCGGGCGCAAAACTGAAAGAGAGAGGTACTACCATGACTTTCAAGACTACTCCTCGTCGTCTCGCCAAGACCTTTGCACTGGTTGCTGGTATGAGTGTGCTTTCGATGCAGGCCTTCGCCGCTGGCGACTCCGCGCTCTACGGCCCGACCGCACCGAAAGGCTCGTCCTTCGTGCGTATCTTCAACGCCAGCAACGCCGAAGTCAGCGCCACCGTCGGCAGCACCAACCTGAGCGATGTCGCGCCGTTGGCCAGCAGTGACTTCAGCTTCATGCCGGGCGGCGACTACAGCGCCAAGGTCGGCAGCCAGACCCTGCCGGTGAAACTGGCCGGCGATCACTATTACACCCTGGTCAACAACGCCAGCGGCGCGCCGCAACTGATTGAAGAGCCGCCGTTCAAGAACAAGCAGAAATCCCTGGTGCGCGTGCAAAACCTCAGCGACAAGGCGCTGACCCTGAAAACCGCCGACGGCAAGACCGACGTGGTACCGAACGTTGCGCCCAAGGGCCGTGGCGAGCGTGAAATCAACCCGGTCAAAGTCAGCCTGGCGCTATACGATGGCGCAACGAAAGTCGGCGACGTGAAACCCGTCGCCCTGGAACGCGGTGAAGCGGCAGTGCTGTACGTCACCGGTAACGGCAGCAGCCTGTCGCCAGTCTGGGTAAAACGCCCGGTCTCGACGCGCTAACACATTTTCAGAATTGACCCGGCTCTCTGTGGGAGCCGGCCTGCCGGCGATGCAGGCCACTCGGTTTTTCCGATGTACCGAGGTGGCGCCATCGCTAGCAGGCTAGCTCCCACAAAGGCCTAACCAAACGATTTGCAAGGAGTAACAACATGATTCCGGTGATCTTGTCAGGTGGTAGCGGTTCGCGTCTTTGGCCGCTTTCGCGTAAGCAGTTCCCTAAACAATTCCTGGCCCTGACCGGCGAGCACACTTTGTTCCAGCAAACCCTGGAACGCCTGGTGTTCGACGGCATGGACACGCCAATCGTGGTCTGCAACAAGGACCACCGTTTCATCGTCAACGAGCAGTTGGCCGCGCGCAAACTCGAAACCCAGCGCATCCTGATGGAACCGTTCGGCCGCAACACCGCGCCGGCCGTGGCCCTGACTGCGATGATGCTGGTCAATGAAGGTCGCGACGAGCTGATGCTGGTGCTGCCGGCCGACCACGTGCTCGAAGACCAGAAAGCCCTGCAACGCGCCCTGGCCCTGGCCACCGTCGCAGCCGAAAACGGCGAAATGGTGCTGTTCGGCGTACCGGCCACCAAACCGGAAACCGGTTACGGCTACATCAAGTCGACCAACGATTCGCTGCTGCCTGAAGGCATCAGCCGTGTTTCGCACTTCGTCGAAAAACCCGACGTGAAACGTGCCACCGAGTACGTGCAATCCGGCGGTTACTTCTGGAACAGCGGCATGTTCCTGTTCCGCGCCAGCCGCTTCCTCGAAGAGCTGAAAAAACACGATCCGGACATCTACGACACCTGCCTGCTGACCCTCGAGCGCAGCCATCAGGATGCCGACACCATCACCTTCGACGAAGCCACCTTCGCCTGCTGCCCGGACAACTCCATCGACTACTCGGTGATGGAAAAAACCCAACGCGCCTGCGTCGTTCCATTGACCGCTGGCTGGAGCGATGTCGGTTGCTGGTCGTCGCTGTGGGAAGTGAATGCCAAAGACGCCAACGGCAACGTCACCAAAGGCGACGTGGTGATCCAGGACAGCAAAAACTGCATGATCCACGGCAACGGCAAACTGGTGTCGGTGATCGGCCTGGAAAACATCGTCGTGGTCGAAACCAAGGACGCCATGATGATCGCCCACAAGGACAAGGTCCAAGGCGTGAAACAGATGGTCAACACCCTCAACGAACTGGGCCGCACTGAAACCCAGAACCATTGTGAGGTCTATCGTCCGTGGGGCTCCTACGACTCGGTGGACATGGGCGGCCGTTTCCAGGTCAAGCACATCTCGGTCAAACCGGGCGCGTGCCTGTCGCTGCAGATGCACCACCACCGCGCCGAACACTGGATCGTGGTCAGCGGCACGGCTGAAGTGACCTGCGATGAGAACGTGTTCCTGCTCACCGAGAACCAGTCGACCTACATTCCGATCGCTTCGGTGCACCGCCTGCGTAACCCGGGCAAAATCCCGCTGGAGATTATTGAAGTGCAGTCGGGCAGCTACCTGGGCGAAGACGATATCGAGCGGTTTGAGGATATCTATGGTCGCTCGACGCCAATCGAGCGTGGCGTGTCGGTGAAAACCATCGCGCAGTAAACCTGCAGTTAAAAAGAAGCCCCCATCCAGGCCACTGCGTCCCCTATCCGCAGTAGTTTGGGTGGGGGCTTTTTTTTCAGATTTTTGTATTGCCTCCACCGACCCCATCGCTGGCAAGCCAGCTCCCACAGGTTTCAGCGGTGAACACCTATCTTGTGAACACCCGCAAACACTCTGGGAGCTGGCTTGCCAGCGATTAGGCCGGCACAGACACCATAACAATCAGCCCATCGCCAACCCCACCTGCGCTTAGGTAGGATGGTCTCCTCTACTCCCGAGGTTGGCGCGTCATGTTTATCGGCATCCTGCTGGTCATTACCTGGCTGATCCTGCTACTGCGCTACCCAGCCAAAGCCTTGCCCGTCTCGGTTGCCGCTGCTGTGGGGCTCGGCATCGTCGCCACTTGGGTCATCTGGATGGACCACCGCGAGCTCAAGCAACTGCAACGCCTGGAGCTGCGCATCAGTTATGCGCCGCAGCACTGCCCTCCCGACCGTCCGCTGCAATTGACCATGAACAATGGCAACGACGTGCCGTTGACCGAATTGCGCTGGCGAGTCGCGGCTTATGCACCCGGTGACACGGTCAATCTGGCCGACAATCAATACACTGCCCCACGCTATCGCGGTCCCGGCGAATTACAGGCCGGTGGCCGTTGGGAAGACTGCCTGCCCATGCCACCGCTGCGCCCCGGCTACCGTCCGGAAACCCTGGAGTTTCGCGCCGAGCGTTTGCAGGGTAGTTTTTCCGACTGATTCCCCCCTTTTTTTGCACAAGGAATGCGCCATGCCCGTTGCGTTGATTACCGGTTGTTCCAGCGGCATCGGCCGTGCCCTCGCGGATGTGTTCAAGGCTGCCGGCTACGAGGTCTGGGCCAGTGCGCGCAGGACTGAAGATGTTGCCGCGCTGAACGCTGCCGGATTCACGGCCGTGCGATTGGACGTTAACGATGGCGTGGCACTCGAAGCGCTGAGCAAACGTATCAACCACGAGCGCGGTGGGCTCGATGTGCTGATCAACAACGCCGGGTATGGCGCGATGGGGCCGTTGCTCGATGGCGGCGTACCGGCGATGCAGCGTCAGTTTGAAACCAACGTGTTCTCTGTCGTCGGCGTGACTCGCGCGATGTTTCCTGTGCTGCGCCGGACCAAAGGGATCGTGGTCAACATCGGCAGCGTGTCGGGCATTCTGGTCACACCTTTCGCCGGTGCCTACTGCGCGTCGAAAGCCGCCGTGCATGCCTTGAGCGATGCCTTGCGCATGGAATTGGCGCCGTTTGGTATACGGGTCATGGAAGTCCAGCCGGGCGCCATCGCCTCCAGTTTCGCCAAGAACGCCGGCCATGAAGCCGAACAACTGATCAGCGAACAATCGCCGTGGTTTCCGCTGCGTGAAGGCATTCGCGCCCGAGCCAAAGCCTCGCAGGACAACCCGACCCCGGCCAGCGAGTTTGCTGCCGGCTTGCTCAAGGCAGTGCAGCAGGACAAGCCACCGCGACTGATTCGCCTGGGTAATGGCAGCCGGGCGTTGCCGTTGCTGGCGGGGTTGGTGCCCAAAGGTTTGCTGGAATCCGGGTTGATGAAGCGGTTCGGGTTGCGTGGGCAACTCTGAAACCGTGTCGACCCCATCGCGAGCAGGCTCGCTCCTACATTGAAATGCGTTTCCCTGTAGGAGCGAGCCTGCTCGCGATGTCGTCAGAACAAACGCCGCCAAAAATTCAGGAAACAGCACAATGACCGACTACACCGACTACACCAACTACTTCGACGAAGTCATCCAGGCCCACGTCGCCATCGAACAATGGCTGGCCGAAGAACGCGACCCGTCCGAACTCGACAATCTGCTGTCGCGCTTTTCGCCTCGGTTCTCCATGGTCTCGCCCTTGGGCCGGGTACTCGACTTTGATGCGCTGAGCGAACTGTTCTCGCTCGCGGGCGGCAAGAAACTCGGGTTCCGCATCGAACTCAGCGAACTGCGTGGCATTGCGCTGCACGACGGTGGCGCAACCGTGAGTTATCGCGAGCAACAGACCGATGCGACCGGGCAGCACTCGGATCGTCGCTCCACGGTTGTGTTCGAGAAGCACGCCGATGGCCGGGTGATCTGGCTGCATTTGCAGGAGACGTTTTACAAAGCTTGACCCGTTACTTTTGTACGTGACGTCGCTACAGCACAGCAGAAACAAACTCAAACACACATTGCCGCCGCCCCTCTCGCCAAACGCCCCCCTGACTTATAACTTGTTAACAGCCCGTCAATTAACGGGCTTGAGACTTCAAATAAAAAACTAAACTTCAATCCACTGAAAAACAAACTAAAGGCAATAATATGGACATTATTGATCAACACTCTTTTTCCACCCCTGATGCACGCGATCCAAGCTTTGGTGAAGACGGTGTCATTACGTTATTCAATCTGAAGCACGCACTTGATCTCGACAGGCATGTGAAAGGTATACAGGTACTGGCCAACGACAAACTACTTGTGGGTGCCTGGCTCGCCCGTGATCTTAAAGGACTGTACGGTCTGGCACGCTTCAATCCGGATGGCAGTGTCGACACTGCATTCGCCGACAACGGCCTGGTTCATGGCAACTTCGCTGGTGGCTACGACTCGGCGGGCGGCAGGCTTGCCGTACAGCCGGACGGGCGCATTCTGATGCTGGGCTGGTCGCGAAAAGCAGACAGCAACAGCCCGAAACGGCTCGTGATCTGCCGCTTCGAAAAAGAAGGTGCGGTTGATGAAAGTTTTGGCCGACAAGGCTGCGTCATTATTGACAACAGCACCCTCGGCGAACTTGTCAATGACAGCAGCACGCTGCAACTACACGAATGCGGAAAGATCATCATCGGCGCAACTTACCGAAACGGCGACACTTCCACGGGGCTGGTAGTTCGCATTGACACCCATGGCAACCTGGACAAAACCTTCAATAAAACCGGCAAGCTCGAAATAAGACACACGGCCTTCAGCGCCACTTCAGTTCATGCACTACTCGCGCAAATCGACGGCAAAGTTCTGGTCGCGGGCAGCGCTGTCAATGCCGTCCCAGAGACGCTCGGATATGTAGCGCGTTACTTGCAAAACGGCGAACTCGATCTCGACTTTGGCGGTGAGGAAATGCCCGGTTTTTCCACACTGAACATTCCCAATGGCAGCGTGGCTATTCATGATCTGGTCGCTACAGGCGGGGGCAAGGTTGTTGGTATTGGCCAGGCCAGCACCGCCGTCCGAAACTGGGGTCTGCTGGCAGGTCTGGACTCCACCGGCAACCCACACCCGTCATTCAATGGTGGTCGACCGGTCCTGACGCAATTCGATGCCGAGCATGGTAACGAATGGGTCTGCGGCCATCAGCAGTCGGATGGAAAGATCGTCACTGCCGGCGGAGCCCGACGCCTATACACGGCGCGTTATCAGGCCAACGGTTTGATTGACCGAAGTTTTGGTGAACATGGCTGCATCCAGGAAGATACGGCATTAGTCACCACGCCGGCTCAACTGCAAATCCAGGCCAATGGCCGGATTCTGTTGGCCGGCAACACACTTGGACTGGGTGGCGCTCTGGGTCATGTTTACGGTTATCTGCGCCCTGAACAGGCTAGCGACTGACCGGCCCACTCCCCGCACAATGTCATGCTTTTCAAAAGGATTTTGAGATGACCAAACTGCTGAATATCAAAATGGATAATTTTGTAAACGAGATCAAAAAAGGGGTGCCGGTGACATTCGGCTTCACCCTTGAAACCGATGGTGCTCCGCCGCCTGTGGGTTCGCGTTTGCAGTTCAGGGTTTCAGAGGATGTGACACTGCTGCACACCTCCATGCCGATTAATGGCGCGCAATTAGTTGTAAACGAACACTTCAGGTATTCCACTATCACGATTACGGATGTGCAGACACAGGGGTGGAATGCTCGACGTACGCTGACACTGCGGTCTGATAAAAACCTGCAAGAATCATCTGTCGCCGAGTTGTGCGGGATTGTTTACTACCAACCCACCTACCAGGAAAGTCTCTACTGCCCTGTCCTGGTCAGGCACATCGAAGCGCTGAATATTCAAACCCGCCAGGTGTTCAACGGTGCATGGCAGGACGAGGTTACCCAGGGCTGGATTTACAGCTATGACGTCATCCTGCGCGCTGTTGACCGCGCCTGCACCCAATGGGGATTTTCCAGCGCTGGCTTGCCGCCAGGTACGAAAATTCACGCCAAAACCTGGCTGGAGACGGCGCATGACGGTTCAGAGGGTGTGATTGAATTACACACGCCTGCAAGCGACCAGTACCTGCTGGAGCCGGGCAACGATTTGACGGTATCCATTCAAGTGCTCTATCCGCTGGCAACGGAGCAAGACCCTGCACTTCGCAGCCTGCCTAATCTCGTGGCCAATCCACGTTGAAAGCCCCCCCCAAAAAACACCTCTATCCAGCAGGATAGAGGTGTCGCTTACCGCTCAACTTCTGACTTCACCACCACCGTACACGTAATCCCCGCTGCCAACAGCACACCCTCCGGCACTTCATCGATGTGTATCCGCACCGGCACCCGCTGTGCCAGGCGCACCCAGTTGAAGGTCGGATTCACATCCGCAATCAGCTCACGGCTCTCCGGGTTGTCGCGGTCGTAGATGCCGCGCGAAATACTTTCCACATGACCCTTGAGCACTTCGCCGCTCATCAGTTGCATGTCGGCTTTGTCACCGACGCGCACGTGGGGCAGTTTGGTTTCTTCGAAGAAGCCGTAGACCCAAAACGAGTTCATGTCGACCACGGCCATTTTCGCTTCGCCAATGCGCGCGTAATCGCCGCGATGGACGTTGAGGTTGGTCACGTAACCGTCCACCGCCGCGCGCACTTCGGTGCGTTTGAGATTGAGTTCGGCAGCTTCCAGTTGTGCCTGGGCGTGCTGGTAATCGGCCAGTGCCGAGTCGGCGATGTTGCTGGCGTCGTCGCGGTTTTCCCGGGAGATCACCAGGTTGTCCAGATCGGCGCGGCGATGGGCGTTGACTTTGCGCATCTCCCACGTGGCCTTGCGCGAAGCGACCAGGCTCTGCGCCTGCTTGACCGCCAGGCGATAGTGCTCGGGATCGATCTGCATCAACAGGTCACCCTTCTTCACCAACTGGTTGTCACGCACCGGCACGTTCACCACTTCGCCGGTGACGTCGGCGGCGACATTGATGATATCGGCGCGTACCCGACCATCGCGGGTCCAGGGTGTGTTCATGTAGTGCTCCCAAAGGGAGCGGCCGATCCACAGCGCCAGGGCCAGTACCAGCAAGGTCGCGAGCAGGCTGAAAAGCTTTTTCATCGGGACGTTCTCAACGGTAGACAGTCAGCGCCAGTGCGCCGAACAGACAGGTAAACAGACTCAGGCGCAGCAGCGCCGGGTGCCAGAAGAAGCGGTACAGATCGAAGCCGGACAGGAAGCGGTCGAGCGCCCAGGCCAACGCTGCCGCGATGAAAAACATCAGGGTCATGGTCGGCATGTAGACGCCGTGGAAGGCGATTTCACGAGGCATGTTCAAGTCCTTCAGGCTTGGCGATGGCGTAGGCGGCGAGTGGTGATTGCGGGTCCAGCAACGAGGTGCGGATGAAGTGCAAATAGCTTTTCACCCGACGCAGCGCCGAGGTGTCGAAGTGCGGGGCGAAGGGTTCGTCCGTCGACTGCACACGGCTGATCGCGTGATCGACCGCGACCAGTGCACGTTCCAGATTGTTGCTGCCCGGTTGCAGGAACAACCGCACCAGCGCCCGCCCCATCACCCGGATCGCCTGGCGCCACGGCTGGGATTCGGCATACGCCGGATGCACCGGCAGAATCGCCTGTTCTTTGCGTAACTCGATGATCGCGTGGCCGACTTCCAGCACCACGAACATCCAGCGCAGCAGGTCGCGCTGCACGTGCGGCTGCCCTGCGGCCAGGCCGTAAGCCTGATGCAACAAGTCGCGGGTGCGGCTTTCGAAACTCGACGCCAGCCCCTTGAGTTTGCCGCTGATGGCGTACACCACCTGACCCCGCAGATCCTGCTCCAGCCGACGCCATAACCAGCGACTGTTCGGCGGTAAAATAATCGCCCCGGCCGCCGCGCACACCAGCATGCCGAGCACCATGGCGATGTAGTCGTTGATGAAGGTGTACGGGTTGTAGACGGTGAGGTTGTCCGGCACTGAGCCGGTGCTGAAAAAGATCAGCAATCCGAGGCCGACACCGGCGTATTGCGGGCGTGAGCTCAGGAATGATCCGAGCACGATCACCGGCGCCAGCATCACGCACAACAGGGGAAAACCGTCGATCCACGGAAAGATGAAAAACATCTCGACGAAACCAATCAACGCCCCGAGAAACGTACCGCACGCCATCTGGAAGGCCATGCGTTTAGGGTTCGGCGTGGCGGCCGACAGGCCCACGGTGGCGGCGGCGATCAGGGTCATGGTTGCGCCGCTCGGCCACGCGGTGGCGACCCAATAGCTGCCCAGCACCACCAAAATGAACGCCGCGCGAATCCCCGAGGCCGCAGCGGCCATCCAGTTGGTTTGCGGGGTGAACGGCTCGTCCCATTGCTCCCGCGCATGGCTGTGATCGGCGAGGGACGCGTGGGTCTGTGCATAACTGTGCAGGTCGTCGACGAAGCGATAAAGCAACTCGTACGCGGTGTGGAAATCCAGTTGCTCGGCGTCGCTCGGCTCGCTCTCCTGGAACGTCGCCCGCAGGCTGCGCACTCGCGCCGGCAGGCCTTCCTTGTAAACGGTCAAAGCCGTGACCAGGCGCGCCGCATCGGCGCTGGTCAGGGAACGACCACTGTAGCCGTCGAGCACTTCGGCCAGGTCCTGCAAACCCGGTTTGATCGCCGCCACGACCTGATCCGCCGCGCTGTTGCGCAGGCGTTCGAGCAATTGATGCAAAGCGTTGAAACGCGTGGTGATGCCCATGAACTCGCTGTTCAAGCGACTGAGCCGACCGTTGCGCCGACGCATGTGCGGGTCTTCAAACACGGTGACACTGCGCAAACCTTCCAGGCCCACCGCTTCGGCGATGAAACGCACGTTGCCCGCCTCGAACGCATCCCGTTGACTGCGTCCGCGCAAGCCGTCGGTGACGAACAGGGCAAACACGCCGAAGCGCTGATACAAGGCGTTGTGCATCGCGGCGCTGGCGGTTTGCGGCAGGATCGCGGCGCTGACCAGGGTCGCGCAGAGAATCCCCAGGGAGATTTCCAGCACCCGCCACACCGCCGCCATGAACGCGCCGTCGGGATGCGCGAGCGCGGGCAATCCGACCATCGCCGCGGTGTAGCCGGCGAGTACAAAACCGTAAGCGCGAAAGTTACGGTAACGCGCGGCACCGGCCGAACAAATGCCGACCCAGATCGCCAGCGAGCCGAGGAACAGTTCGGTGTTCTGCGCAAACAAGGCAATCAGCGCGACCATCACCGTCGAGCCGGCCAAGGTGCCAAGAAAACGGTAGAAACTCTTGGCGAACACCTGACCGCTTTGCGGCTGCATAACGATGAACACGGTGATCATCGCGGTACGCGGCTGCGGCAATTCCAGACGCATCGCCAGCCACAGCGTCAGGAACGCCGCGATCAGGACCTTGAAAATGTAGACCCAGGTCACGCCATCACTGCGCGCCCAGTCGAAGAAACCCCGGCGCCATTCAAGGGAGTACAGCCAGCGCAAAGGTGCGGGCAAGGGGGTCATGAAATCCTGCTCAATTAAAAAAGGTCTGGGATGAGGCAAATCCTGTGGCGAACGAGCTTGCTCGCGCTGGGCTGCGCAGCGGCCCCAAAACTCCGCCAGCCCCTGAACACTTTGTGAGTGCTGCGCACTCAAGCGGGAGCAAGCTCCCTCGCCACATTTCTGGGTGTGCCTGACACATCAAGTTCATCGAAGAAGAACCGGTATTTTCGGCACTTGAGTCTGTTCGGCAGACGGCACATCGTTGCCCGCGCCCAAGCCGCCGCCAAGCGCCGTCACCAGTTCGGCATGGGCACTCAATCGCGCTGCCTGCACCTGCTGCTGAACCTGCTGCTGCTTGAACAACAACGTCTGGGAATTGAGCACGTTGAGGTAATCGGTGAGGCCACGCTGATAGGCAATCATTGCGATGTCGTAGGTCTTCTGCGCCGTGGCCACCGACTCGGCGGCGAAGGCCTGCTGCTTGTCCATGGACTCGCGGCGGATCAACTGGTCGGAGATGTTTTTCAGCGCGTTGACCACGGTCTGGTTGTAGTGCGCCACAGCGATGTCATACCCGGCCGAGGCTTCACCCAGCTCTGCACGCAAACGCCCGCCGTCGAAGATCGGCAAGGAAATGGCCGGGCCGACCGTGTAGTTGAGTTTCTTGCCGGTCAAGAACTCCAGCGCACCACCGCCGGTGGCCATGTAGCCGAGGCTGCCGACCAGATCAACGTTCGGGTAGAAACCCGCGTGCGCGACATCAATGCCCCGCGCCTGCGCCGCCACTTGCCAGCGACTGGCGACCACGTCCGGGCGCTGGCCGAGCAACTGCGCCGGCAATGACGACGGCAGTTTCAGAGCCGCGCCCAAGGACAGCGTCGGACGCTGCACCTTTGCGCCCTCCCCTGGGCCTTTGCCGGCCAGGGCGGCGAGTTGGTTGCGGCTCAGGGCGATCTCTTCGTCCAGCGCATCGATCTGGCGATGGGTTTCCGGCAATGGCGTTTCGGCCTGACTGACTTCGAAATGGGTGCCGATACCACCGCCCAAACGTTTCTGCGCCAGTTCGAGGATTTGCTGTTGCTGCTTGAGCGTCGCTTCAACGATGTCCCGTTGCGCGTAATGCAACGACAGTTCGATGTAGACGCGCACGATGTTGTTCTGCAATTCGAGCTGCGCCTGTCGCGCCTCAGCCACCGTCATGTGGGCCATGTCGACAGCGCGCTCGGTGGTATTGCTTTCGCGGTCCCACAGGTCGAGTGCGTAACTGAAGCCCAACGCGGCGTTGTTGTCCCAGGTGGTGCTGTTGGCCAGGTCGCCGGGGCCATAGAACTGATCGGTCGGCCAGTTGTGCCGCTTGAGGGTGGAATCGCCATTGATCTGCAACGACTCGGCGGCCTCGGCGACACCGGCCATGGATCTGGCCTGACGCACGCGGGCGGTGGCCATGGCCAACGTCGGGCTATCTTGAAGGGCAAGCTCGATCCAGCGGTTCAGTTGCGGGTCGCCATAGGCCTGCCACCATTGTGCGGTGGGCCAGTGTGCATCCTGAGTGGCGCTCTGGATGGCGTCGTCGGTGGCCAGTGAACTGACCTCCAGCGCCTTGCCCTGCGGGGCAATACCTCCGGTTCCGATGCAGCCGCTGATTGCCAGGGTTAAAGCCAAAACACTGAGCGGCTGAAGCGCTCTGCTGATGCGACGCGGCACTGCTGCGATTTCCTGAAAATAGGGGGGATAACGAGATCTTGTAGGAGCCGGCTTGCTGGCGATGCAGACATCGCGCGGCATCTGGATGACCGCAGCGATGCCATCGCCAGCAAGCCGGCTCCTACAGTCCGCGCAATTCTATGGGTGGGCTTTGATGTCGATAAGCTGGGATTCCTGTGAATCTTTGTTACCGTTAACGAGATAATCCCTTGGTCGGGGTCTCAGCCCCCGAAACTTCGTGTCACAATTTGCCATCGCACTCGAGAGCACCCCATGGACACTTTGCAAAACATGCGCGCCTTCAGTTACGTGGCCGAAGCCGGCAGCTTCACCGCTGCCGCCGTGCAACTCGACACCACCACGGCCAACGTCTCGCGCGCGGTCTCCAATCTGGAAGCCCACCTGCAAACCCGCCTGCTCAACCGAACGACCCGCCGCATTGCGTTGACCGAAGCCGGCAAGCGCTACCTGCTGCGCTGCGAGCAGATCCTCGCCTACGTCGAAGAAGCCGAGGCCGAAGCCAGCGACGCCCACGCGCGCCCGGCCGGGCAATTGAAAGTGCACACCATGACCGGCATCGGCCAGCACTTCGTGATCGACGCCATTGCCCGCTATCGCAAGACTCACCCGGACGTGACCTTCGACCTGACCATGGCCAACCGCGTGCCGGACCTGCTCGACGAGGGTTACGACGTGTCCATCGTCCTCGCCAGCGAACTGCCGGACTCGGGTTTTGTGTCCCAGCGCCTGGGCATCACCTACAGCATCGTTTGCGCCTCCCCGGCCTACGTCAAAGTCAACGGTTGCGCGCAGAAACCCAGCGACCTGCTCAACCACGCCTGCCTGCGCCTGGTGAGCCCGGTGCTCCCCCTGGAAAAATGGGCCTTCGACGGCCCGGAAGGCCAGGAGATGGTCACCATCAACAGTTCGCCCTTCCTGGTGAACTCCGCCGACGCCATGAAAACCGCGATCACCAGCGGCATGGGCGTCGGCGTGCTGCCGCTGTACGCCGCCATCGACGGCTTGCGCGACGGCACACTGGTACGCGTGATGCCTCAGTACCGCTCGCAGGAACTGAACCTGTATGCGATCTACCCGTCGCGGCAGTATCTGGATGCGAAGATCAAGACCTGGGTCGAGTACTTGCGCGGCTCGCTGCCGGAGTTGCTGGCGGCGCATCAGGCGGAATTGGCGGCGTACGAACTGAGCGGGAGTCTGGGTGGGGTTCGGGTGGCGAATTAATGTGGCAAGCCAGCGCCTGCAAAGATCCTGAGAGGCCTGATTTCCTGTAGGAGCCGGCTTGCTGGCGAAGGCAACCTTGAATATTGCATCGATTTCGAGCCCATTCGCTGGCAAGCCAGCGCCTACAGGGATCGCTGCGAATCCATAAGTTGCCTTTACCGAAGAAAACTTCGGCTATAAGGCCGCAAAGCCCAAGCCAAACGGGACTGTCAGATATTTTGTGTGCAGGCCGGTAACGGCCTGCCGTTAGGCAGGCCATTCTTTTACCAGGCAGGCCTGATAAATCGATCTCCGTACAGAATCGCGAATTGATTCATCGCACTTTTCCAGTCATGGGCCGCTGAGCCCCAGTTTGCTGTGATGTTGCGCAGCCCAAGCCAGATCAGTTTTGTCGCCGCATCGTCGGTTGGGAAGTGACCTCGGGTCTTGATGATCTTGCGCA